>NZ_CP009692.1:462500-782057 GCF_000832605.1 Bacillus mycoides | reverse complement strand
CTTGCCACATTTACTGCCTTAAAGTAAATAGAATGGAACGCAATATTTCCTTTGCCTTCCATTCTACTTATTATTCTTATCCCCTTACACTATCTCTCATTTTCTCAAGTGCTTGTCGATATACCCATCTCACTTGATAGTACGTCATCCCCATTTCAGAAGCTATCTCTCCCATATTTTTCCCTGTAAAAAATCGCTCTGAAATGATATGCTTCTCCCTCTCATCTAACACACTCATAAAATCCTTCGCCCTCGTTCCAGCATCTTCACACTCAAATCGTTCCTCATACTCGTCCGTGCATACATAGCGCTCTTGCACTACGCATTCTTTCTTCAACCTTTCCAATAATATAACCACGTACCGTTACAACCGCATAAGCAGGAAAACTCCCTTTCTCCTCCTCATACCTTTCATAAGCATGCCAAAGACCAATTAAACCACATTGATAATACTCTTCATAATCTTGGTAAATATTTAACCTCTTTATTTGATTTACAATCATACCTTCATACAAAACAACCGTATCTGCAAAAGTCGCTGGCTTCACACAGTGCCCGTTTCTAAAAGGTATACCTCTTCAGTATTCCGCGGTACCTCTACAATATAAAATGAGAAAGGAAATTTCATTGTGGGTAATTTCAAATACTGCTGCCGTAATTTGAAATTACACTAGGCAGAATTTGAAATTCTGCTGGGGGTATTTGAAATAGGGGTAAAAATAAAAAAGGTGACTCTAGGAAGAGCCACCTTTTCAAAATAACATATTACTTACCAAAGCCAGAGAACATACCGCCTAACATACTAAATCCAATTGTAAGGATAAAGAATATAGAAATTAAAATTATTGCCTGTTTTTTACTTAAACCGGCAACGATATGCAAGCCTAAACCAGTTAAGATCAAGCTCCAAATGTTAAACACTTCAAACGCAGAACCAATACCATAAGCAATCGTTCCCTGATCAAATAAAGGCGCTAAACTTGTATATTTATCAGTACCAGTTCCACCAAGAATAAAACCTAGCACTGCATTTAGAATACCACCAAGATAATAAACAATATTTGCATATAAGTAAATAGATAATATCTTCATATACGGTGTATCATTACTCATGAACATCATAATAACCTTATAAAATCCAGCTACAATAAACAAACCAACAATTGTTCCAAGGAAACCAAAAATCGCTCCCCCTCCAAGAGTAAACCCTTTAACCATACCTGCTGAATCGCCCTTAAGCTCTTTTGCCAACTCCGGAGTATTAACTAACGCTAAATAAGCCACTACCGCTGCCGTGATTGTCCCAAGTATAGCAAACAGGAAAAATGCCCCCCAAACCGGACTTTTCGTTTTCATTCTCTCAAACTGCACACCTGGAGATGTAATCATTCCAAATAATGATGGCTTTTTCGAACCTACATCTTGCGTATTAATATTCGCTTCCATTATAACGCCTCCCTCTATTTATATAACCCGTTCTAACGGGCGGTTCACATCCTCATGTAGAGGCTACGAACCGCCCACTAGAACGGTAACTTGTAGTAGAGAACTTCTCTACCACACTAATAATCTACTCATAACGAAGTGCTTCGATTGGATCTAATTTCGCAGCTTTGTTTGCTGGAATTAATCCGAAAATAATACCGAGTGTCATAGAGAACAATACGCCTCCAACGACAACTTCCCATGAAACGAGCGGTGGCCATTTCGCAAATGTGGAAACAATATATGCCCCGCCATATCCAAGACCAATTCCGATCAAACCACCTAGAAGCGTTAACATAACCGCTTCAATTAAAAATTGTAATAAAATTTTACTACGCGTTGCCCCAAGCGCTTTGCGTACTCCAATTTCGCGCGTACGCTCTGTTACAGATACGAGCATGATGTTCATTACACCGATACCACCAACGACTAATGAAATACCAGCTATACCACCGATGATCATCGTCATGATATTAGTAACTTTAGAAACATTTTCTTGGAACTCTTTTAAATTCACCAGTTCATATTTACCTGGAATTTCACTTGGCTTACGACTATTTAATACATCAACAGCTTGTTTCCCTGCTGATTCTAAATTGTCTACATTTTTAGATTGAATTGCTATACTTTGAATCTCATCTGTTCCGTATAAAACAGGCCATAAAGTAAGGGGAATTAACGCTTCTTCCATTTCAAATCCCATAAACTCATTGTCAGATGTATACACACCAATAATTTGCATTGGCTGCCCCTTCATCTCAATAATTTGTCCAACTGGGTTTACGTCCTTAAATAACGTCTCTTCTGTTTTTGTACTAATCATCACAACGTTATTTGCATGAGAAATATCGGATTCATTTAAAGTACGTCCCTTTACGACCTTTACTTTATTAACCGCAAAATATTCATTATCAAGACCAATAACATTTAGATTTGCTTTTTTATCATTTACATCAAGTACCTCTGAATTCTGGTTTGTCGTAATAACGTGTGAAACATCTTTCACTTGTTTTACTTCCAAAATATCCTCTTCAGTTAACTTCGGTATTTGAAATCCACCTATAGCAAACTCATCATTAATATCTGGTTTAAATTGAATTGGCATAAGGTTATTACCACCAGAACCTGCGAATTTCGACTTCAGCATCGCTTCCCCGCCTTGCCCAATCGCAACGACAGTAATAATAGAACCAACACCAATAATAATACCGAGCATCGTAAGAGCTGAACGCAGTTTATGAGCTAAAATAGAAGATAGGGCAATTTTTATACTATCTAGTAAACTCATACTGCACACCTTCTATCTTCTGTAATTTTCCCATCTCGCAGTACAATGCGGCGGGAAGAATACGCTGCTACCTCTTCTTCATGCGTAACCATAACAATCGTCGTACCTTCTGCATTTAGCTTCGTGAAAATATCCATAACTTGTGCACCAGACTTCGTATCAAGCGCACCTGTCGGCTCATCGGCCATAATGAACGTTGGATTATTTGCAATCGATCTTGCGATAGCTACACGTTGCTTCTGTCCACCTGATAATTCACTAGGTAAATGGTCTACTCTATCTGATAATCCAACTTTTCCAAGCGCTTCAAGAGCTCTTTGACGACGCTCTGCTTTCTTCACTCCACCGTAGATGAGCGGAAGTTCAACGTTTTCCACTGCGGAAAGACGCGGCAGCAAATTAAAGTGCTGGAACACAAAGCCGATATATTCATTACGAATTAAAGCTAGTTTTGACTCGTCTGCTGTTAAGATATTCACATCATTCAACATATATTCGCCTTCTGTTGGACGATCTAAACAACCGATAATATTCATAAGCGTTGATTTACCAGAACCAGACGGTCCCATAATAGAAACGAACTCACCGCTTTGAATTGTTAAACTAATACCATGTAAAATCGGCACCGCAAGTTTCCCTTGATAATACGTCTTAGCAATATTATTTAACGTAATCATTTCTCTTTCACTTCCATTCCGTCATACACGTCGTCGGAAGGATTTTTAACCACCTTTTGCCCCACTGTTGCGCCTTCAACAATCTCTGTCCAGTCTCCATCAGTAGAACCTTTTTTCACATTTTGTTTACGAAGCTTTCCTTTCTCTTCAATATAAACAAATGCATCTTCGCCTTTTTCTACAATGCTCTTACTTGGAACAGCAATCATTGTCTTATTCTCTAAATTTACTTGCAGAGAAACGTGATAACCTGGAGATAAACCATCTTGGCTATCAAGACTTGCTTTATATGTATATTGAGACATATTTTGAGTTCCCTCACCAGCAGCTTGAGCCATCTCTGCACTCGTTGGGAATTCACTTACTTCCGTAATTTTACCTGTCCACTTTTTCTTATTATTTGCTTTCGCAGTTACAGTGAACGTTTGATTTTTTTGAATTTGTGACTTTTGAAGCTCTGTTAAAGTCCCTTGAACTTGGAACGGGTCTTTAGAAGCAACTTGTAAAAATGCTTTCCCTTGACCACCTAACGCTTGAGATGAACTTTGTGCCGCATCTTTGTCTAACTTTTGTACAACACCAGTGAAATTACTATAAATCGTAAGTTCTTTCTGTTTTTTACTTAACTCTTCTTTTTGTAACTTTCCTTTTTCTTTTTCAAGATCAGTTGTTTTTTGTGCCATTTCTAATTCGCTTACTTGCTCTTCCATTGGGTCTGTTACTTCTTTCCCAGCCCCACTATCTTTTACCTTCTTAATTTCTTTCTTCAATGAATCAATCTTCTTTTTCCCTTGATCGTAACGCATATCAGCCATCTTCTGATCAAGATCAGCTTGCTTCATTTGAAGATTAATTTCTTCATTATCATAAGAGAATAGTTTCGTTCCTTTTTCTACCTCTTGTCCTTCTTTCACTGCAATATCTTTCACTTTTCCTTTAGTCGGATCCGCATAGAAACTTTCAATATTTCCTGGCTTTACTTGACCAGAAATTAACTTCGTATTATTAAGCTTTCGCTCTGTCACTTTCTCAAAACTTACAGCATCTGTCTTCGCCGTACCTTTCTTCTTACCTTGCATAACAAAAATATTAACTGCTGCTACAATAACAATTAGTGCAATAACTCCGATGATAATCCATTTCTTCTTCTTGTTTGGAGTACGAACCGTATTTGGTAACATATTCTCTCTCCTTTTATATCTTAATAGTTTAATAGATATTTAACTGTATAAAACTTTCGGAAAATTACATACCCACTTACATTGTTACACTCATTTTACAAAGTTTTACACAATCATTTATATTGTAACAAAAATACCAATGATTAGAAATATGACATTCTATCTTTTAAGATAGTTTTAAGGAAAGGTTTCCTTATATAAAAAAAGCGATCCAAAATAATGATTGGATCGCTTTTCTGAATAAACTATTACGCCACTTTAGGACCTTTTCTTTCATGCCCACGTTGCACGATAAATAAGAATACTGTTGATAAAATACCGCCTGCTAATAGTAAGATGAAGCAGCCATCCCAGCCAGAACGATCAACAATAACACCAATTGCTGCGTTTGCTACAAGACTTCCGCCTACATAACCGAACAGACCACACATACCAACTGTTGTACCTACTGCAAATTTCGGTACTAATTCCATCGCACTTAAACCGATTAAAAACTGTGGTACGTAAATTAAACAACCGATAATAGAAACTGCAATACTTACAACAAGTACGCTAGATGCTTGCCAATATACAACCGTACCAACAACAACTCCGGCCATACTCATAATACATAATGGCATACGTTTTCCTTTAAATAACTTATCACTTAAAAGACCAACGATTAATGAACTTGGAATTGCCATACCTTCAAAAATCGCGTATGCAGCATGCGCTTCTGCTTTTGAAAAACCTTTAACTGTCGTTAAATAAAGCGGAACCCAGTTAATAACACCGAAACGAATTAAGTAAACAAATGCATTTGCAATACATAAATACCAAACGAACTTATTTGTCACTACATATTTCATTAAAATTTCTTTTGGTGACATCTTATTAGCATTATCTGCTTTTTCAAGATTTTCATAGTCATTACGATACTCATCAATTGGAGGAAGACCTTCAGATTCTGGTGTATCCTTCGCATTAATCCAAACAAGAACTGCAATTACCATTGCGATAATCGCTGGGAAAATAAATACCCCGCCCTGCCAATGATTTTCACCGAAAATACCTACACCAATTCCGACAAGGGGCGGCACTAGCATTCCACCAACGTTATGTGAAATATTCCAAATACCTGTTTTCGTACCACGTTCTTTCTTCGAGAACCATTTCGTCATAACGATACTACAAGGTGGTGCTCCCATACCTTGTACAATACCATTTAAGACAAGTAATGTAACAATCATCCCAAATGAAGATGCAAAACCGAAACAAATATTTACAAGCCCCGATAAGAATAATCCGACTGCGATAAAGCGCTGGGCGAAAGCTTTATCGGATAAATTCCCCATAAAGAACTTACTAAATCCATAAACAATTGCCATTACTGAACCTAGCAATCCAATTTCCGCTGTACTAAAACCATATTCTTGTACTAAATACGTACTTGATAACGTAAAGTTACTACGCACTAAATAATAAGCAGCATACCCAACTGAAATTCCCATTAGCACACGAATACGTAATAATTTGTATACCCTGTCAATCATATCCGCCGGCAATCTCTCAATTGCAGGTGCTGGCTTAAGCCATTTAAACATATTCTTTCGTCTCCTTTTCTCACTGCTGAGAGAGACGCTGTCTATTCCATATCTCGATTATTCCACTATTTGATATATTTTTGTTCGTCCTTCTAACCGGCTGACCTTCTATCTCTTTCTGATTCTTCGCAAACATCGTTGGTACGCCAAACGAAACTTTTTCTAAAATGTGCCCCGCTTCTTCTGATAAACAATAATCAATAAATAAGTCCGCTATAAAACCACTCGGTGCACGCTTCAGTTTCGAAATCGCATTAACAGATAATCCTGTTTGCTCAGGTTCGTTACTTACAATAGGAAAGCCTTGTTTCTGAAGCATTCTCTGATCTCCCGCAAAATTGATGCCTATCATATATTCACCGCTCGCAACCAGTTCTGCGGGCATATAACCATTCACCGTTACTTCACCAACTTGCCTTGCAAGATTCTTAACATACTCTTTCGATTCTTCTTCACCTAAAGTATCAATAAGTGATTGAAACAAAGTATATGCTGTGCCGGAAACGTTTGGATCAGGCATTGCAATCTTACCCGTATATACCGGATCTAATAAATCTTGCCACCTTGATGGATATGGAAGACCGAGCGGCGCTATTTCTTCATTCCACCGCTCTTTATTAATCGCGATTGCCAGTTTCTCCACTTCATAACCGTACCAATAACCATCTTTATCTTTAACAGTCTTTGAAATACGGTTCGCATGCTGGGTCGTAACAGGAATAGAAAGGTTCTTTTGCTTCATCATTTGATGCGCATCTACTGTACCGCCAATAATAATATCCGCCTTCGGATTTCCAGCTTCCTCTTCTACTCTCCGAAGAAGTTCTTCTGTCGATAGACGAATAAATTCATATGTACACCCGCGTTGTTTACAAAATGACGAAAGCAAAGCTTCACCAACTTCCTCGCGGGCCGCTACATACGCAACGAGATGACGATCATCCAAAATAGGGAGACCACTTTTATTATATTTAATAGAGGTTGTATCTCGAGAGCAACTAGACATCGCTCCTCCGATTACTAGCAAAAAGAAGAAAAAGGCTATCTTTCTCATGACACACTCTCCTTTACAAGGAATTCTGCTAGGGAGCCCTTCATATACATGACATTCCCGTTATTATCACCGAGATATTGCACAACAAAGTACGATGGATACACAGAAATAGTTAGAATATCCTCCCGCTCATTCTTTACACGTTTGCCTGTTTTATAGGCAGTAATATAAGCAATCGGCTCATTCTGTGATTGTAATAATTTCTGAATTTCTCCGTAATCTGTAATTTGCTTTGCGTATCGAATAGAATCAAATATTTGCGTAAGATCTATAGTACGTATTACATCCCCTTGCCTCACTACAACTTCCTTTGCCTCCGCAAAGAAATTACTAATGCGCTCTGGTGTATAATACAGACTTAACAAATACGTTTGAAATGCTGAGATCATCGGATCCGTACCATTCTTTCCGTATACATTAGCCTCGTACTGGAACAAGTCACCTACTGCAAAAGTACGTTTATGTCCATTCAAGTACGTTACTTCTCCAGTAAATACTTGTTCTTGATTCCTCACTTCTCTCGGTTCTATTCGAATTCGGTCAAAGAATGAAACAATCGTATGCAAACGAACTTCATCCGTTACAACAATTTCTCCCCACTTCTCATGCCTTACTTTCACTTCAGTAGGAAGGGATTCATTCACTCTTTGTAAAACGGCTTGTTTGTCATCCACAATTGTAATTCGATTATATATTTGCTTCTCAATAACATAAAACAAAATAAGAGAAACGATCATACAAAAGACAAACATAAGAATTTGAAATGATAGCCTTTTCATTTCTGCCTACCTCCAAGATAAAAAAACGTTGTTTCGAAAATACCGCATAATTGTTTCATAAATGTATCATTTAACCGCTTTCAAGTTTTTTATGTCTTCCATCCGTCTCGGAAGTAAAAATGTAATGCATATTGTAGTCCCCATCTCTTCACTACTCTCAATTCGCATACTTCCGCCTTGCTTCTTCATAATCTCCTGACAAATGTATAAGCCATAGCCATTCCCGTAACTTGAAGGAAGCACCTTACCTTCCGGAGACTCATTCCATTCTGCAAGCACACCTTCATCCATACCAATACCATCATCATGAACAAAAACTTTCGCTTCCTGCTCATTTATAATTACATTCATACGAACTTGCGTAGCATCACTATATTTAATCGCATTATCAAGCACATTCAAGAAAATTTGCTTCGTCTTATCAAAATCCGCAACGACGTGTACTTCTGTTAACTCATTCATAACTTCAATTTCAAACTGCTGCAACCTAAGTTTCACAATCGAAACCGCTTCTTCTGCCAATTCTTTAATATTCACGACTGTAGGTGACACTTCAAACGTACTCTTCCCGTACTTTGAAGACTTAAGTAATTCCTCTACAAGTGATAATAGACGCTCACTTTCTACAGACACATAACGGAGGCTCTCCTGCACATCCTCCTTCGACTGCAACTTCGGAATTAAATCAACATAACCAATAATTGCCGTAAGCGGTGTTTTCAGCTCATGTGTAATGCGGTCTAAGAAATCTTTCTGTTTCTCTTTCTCTTCCTTCAGCTGCTTAATATGCAGTTCAATTCCATCAGCCATCGCATTAAAGGATGCTGAAAGCTGTGCAATCTCCACATACTCATTCAGCTCAATCTTACTTTCATAATCCCCATTCGCGAGCCGATGCGCCATTTGCCTTAACTGATCAATTGGTTTATGAAGAGACTTCGCCAAACGAATCGCAAAGAAAATACCAGCAGCTACTAAACAAAGCGACGTCATCAAAAACGTCCAACTCACATTTGTTAAAACTTCCTTCTCATCCGTTAACTCATTTATAAAACGAATACTCCCAATGACATCGTTTCCATAATAAACTGGACTTGAAAACAAAAGAATTGGAGCTGGGTCTCCCTCCTCGAAAACATAAGATTTCTTTCCCTTCAAAGAACTCTCAATATCAATATTCCGATGAAGTAATGCCCCTTTTTGTGTATCTGCAACAACATCTCCATTCTTCCCAATCATCTGCACCCGGACATCCATTCGCTTCGCTAAATACGAAGCAATTAAAAGCGAATTAGGACCTAACGTCTCTACTTCTGCTTCCTTCTCTAAATAATTCATCGTATAAATTTGCGCTTCCACACTTAACTTTTCTAAGGAATCCGCCGCATTATGATACACATTCTTCTCCAGTGCAATATAAACAACCGCGTATAAAAGAACAAGAATTGGAATCAACAATCCAACTATTCCAAACACCATATTTCGTTTTAAAGACATATCATCACCTTTTAGCAATCAAGCTTATATCCAACACCATAAATCGTCTTAATATGCTCCCCACTATTCCCGAGTTTCTTTCGAAGTCTTTGCACCATAATATCAACCGCTCTCGTATTTCCGATATACTCAAATCCCCATACTTTCTCAAGCAACTCATCTCTCATGAACACACGCTGAGGATTCGAAACAAACAACTGACATAAATTAAACTCTCGATACGTTAACTGAATTTCTTGCCCACTCACATGTACCTTTCTTTCCTTTGGACAAATTACCAATTCCCCTGCTCGGATCACCTCATGAGTAGAAGACACTTCCTCCTTCCTCACACGCCGACTCATATTTTTCACACGAAGAATAAGCTCCGCATAATTAAAAGGCTTCGTCACATAATCATCCGCACCAAGCTGCAAGCCAAGCAATTTATCATTCATCTGACTCTTTGCTGTCAGCATAAGCACTGGGATATCACGATCCTTCTCTCGGAATAAACGTAATAACTCATACCCATCCGTATCAGGAAGCATCACATCTAAAATGAGTACATCCGGCTGCTCATTCCATCTCTCTAAAGCTTCTCTCCCATCAGCTGCCGTCAATACTTCATATCCTTCCATCTCTAACTGCATCCGAATTAAATTGCGGATACTCGATTCATCATCAACTACAAGTATTTTCATCATCATCCTCCTTCCATCCCGTATTATAGTACAGTTTAGTATAGCAAAAATCATACAAAAAAAGAGAGGGTATTGTCGAACATATGTTGAACGACGATACCCTCTCTTTTCCATTTCTACTTACTTCTCATAGCCATGAGGTTTCTTCTGATGCCAATTCCAAGCATGTTCAATAATTATTTTAACCTCTACATACTGTGGATTCCATCCTAATTTCTCTTTCGCCTTTTGTGAAGAAGCAACTAGACGTGCTGGATCTCCCGCTCTCCTTGGTGCTACTTCTGCTGGGATTTCATGATTCGTAACTTCACGAACAGCTTCAACGATTTCTTTAACGCTAAACCCATTTCCATTTCCTAAGTTGTAGAAATCACTTTCCCCGCCGTTTTGTAAGTCTTTAAGACCAAGGAAATGAGCTGCTACTAAATCTTCGACATGAATATAATCGCGAATACAAGTACCATCTGGTGTATTATAGTCTTCGCCAAACATCATAATCTTCTCACGTTGTCCTAAAGCTACTTGTAAAACTAAAGGAATAAGATGCGTCTCGGGACGGTGATCTTCACCAATAATACCGTTTGGCGTTGCACCAGCTACATTAAAGTATCTGAAAATCTTATACTTTAAATTAGAAGCTTGGCTATACCAATGAAGCATCTTTTCAATCGCTAACTTCGTCTCTCCATACGTATTCGTTGGATTTGTTACCGTCTCTTCATTAATAAGATCAACATCTACCTCACCGTAAGTTGCTGCAGTAGAAGAGAAGATAAACTTATCTACTTTGAACTCATCCATTACTTCTAGCAAGCAAAGTGCACCATACACATTATTATTATAATATTGAAGAGGTTTCTCCATACTAACGCCAACTAAAGAATCAGCTGCAAAATGCATAACCGCCTCAATATTTTCTTGTTTAAAAACATCTCTTAGAAAACCTTTATCACGAAGGTCTCCTTTATAAAACTTTGCACCCTCTGTAATCGCATCTTCATGCCCAGTTTGTAAATTATCAACTACTACTACAGATAGGCCTTCATCTATTAATTTTTTTACAGCGTGAGAACCGATGTAACCAGCTCCACCGCATACTAAAATTGAACTCATGTTCTTCCTCCTGCTCATATGTTAGAATCTTATAGTTACTTCCCTTCACCTCTTCTAATAGTCTTACATTATATAATACTAATATAAAAACAAAAAACAAACCCAACTCTTTCCAAAAGAGTTGGGTTTATCCGTATTATTACTTATTTTAGCTCAAGATTTGCTTTTAATTTATTTGTTAAATCTTGCTTCGCTGCGTCCGGAACATAGTAATACCAAATACCGTCAGCTGCTTTATGTCCGTCACCTGGGATTTGAATATCTTCACTATTTTGCAAGCAATTCTTATAATTCTTTTGCATATCAAACATTTGATCTTGTGTTAAGTTTGTTTTCACGTTCTTTTGGATTGCTGTAAGTACATCTCCATAATTTGCTAAAGAAGATAAGTTTGCACCTTTTTTAATAACTGCTTGCATCACTTGGCGTTGACGCATTTGACGACCGAAGTCACCACGTGGATCTTCTTTACGCATACGAGTATACGCTAAAGCTTGATCACCTGTTAAATGAATATTCCCTTTTTGGAAGTGCTTTCCTTCAAGAGAGAATTCTAAATCATTATTTACATCAACACCGCCCACAGCATCAACAATATCCTTAAATCCTTCCATATTAACTTCTATGTAGTAATTAATAGGCACACCTAAGAATTTTTCGACTGTTGCGACAGACATATCCACGCCACCAAATGCGTAAGCATGATTAATTTTATCACTTTTTCCTTTACCTACAATTTCCGTATACGTATCACGAGGGATACTTAACGTCTTCATAGAATTGTTTTTCGGATTTAAAGTAATGACCATTAAAGAATCAGAACGCCCTTTATCTTCACCGCGTTCATCTGCACCTAGCAACAGGATTGAAACAGGTTCAGATTTATTAATTTTTTCTTCTTGTTTGTTACCTTGATCACGCTTTAAAGGTTTATGAACTTCATTTAATGTACTTGAGACTTTAGAATATACATTATAAGCGTATACTCCTCCACCTATAATTAGTACTCCTATGATTCCTAATATCCAAAATAGAATTTTCTTTTTCATTATTATAGACCTCATCTTTCAATCATTCTGAATAAATCTCCAGATAATACAAATATTAATTTAGTATATTATATCTTAAGTATTCTAAGCCGCTAGTGGCCTTTTCAAAAAGAATCACGATTATTTTACTGTATAGTATTTTACATACCAATTAGCGAACTCCTGTAAGCCTTTTTCTATAGAAGTTTCAGGTTTAAAATCTACTGCCTTCTGTAATAAATCAGTTGATGCATAAGTAGCCGGTACATCTCCTGGTTTGATAGGCTCAAATACCTTTTCAAATGTCACTTCTCTTCCTAAAGCTTTACCTAGTACTTTCTCTAATGTTTCGATAAATACCATTAGTTTTTCAGGATTATTATTTCCAATATTGAATACTTTATGTTCAACATCGCCTTTAGGTGGATTACTTAAAAGACGTTGGATCCCCTCAACAATATCATCTATATAAGTAAAATCACGATATAGATCATTTTCAAAATCACCATTATTAAATATTTTGATTGAATCACCAGCAAAATACTTATCAGTAAAACCAAAGTAAGCCATATCTGGACGTCCCATTGGACCATACACCGTAAAGAAGCGAAGCCCAGTAGCAGGAATTTTATACAAGTGACTATACGTATGAGCCATTAGTTCATTTGATTTCTTAGTAGATGCATAAAGTGATACTGGATTATCTACAAAATCTGTTTCCTCGAAAGGAACCTTTTTATTTGCTCCATAAACAGAACTCGATGATGCATATACAAGATGATCAACCGGGAAATGTCTACATGCTTCAAGAATATTATAGAAACCAATAACATTACTTTGAATGTATACATCCGGATTTTCAATTGAATATCTCACACCAGCTTGCGCAGCCAAATTCACTACAATATTTGGTTTGTACTCTTCAAAAAGCTTAGTAATCATATCCTTATCAGAAATATCACCTTTAATAAAAGTAAATTTCTCATACGGTTTCAGTTGCTCTAAACGAGCATATTTAAGATTTACATCATAATAATCATTTATATTATCGATACCTATTACTTGGCAACCTTGTTCTAATAATTTCTTAGATAAGAAATATCCAACAAAACCTGCCGCTCCAGTAACAAGGTATACTTTACTATTATCTAGAGGCTTGTAATTCAATATAATCCGACTCCCTCATACATTCTCTACTTGTAGCTTTTCTTCCGATAGAATGATACTCTATCCCAGCTTCTTGCATCGCTGAAACATCATAAATATTTCTTCCATCATATACTAGGGGCGTTCTCATTAACTTCTTATAATTTTCTGGAGCTAATTCTTTCACTTCTCCCCATTCTGTAAAAATAAAGCAGACGTTTGCACCTTCTAAAGCTTGTTCAACATTAGCAACATATGTAATATTACCATTTTTATTTTTACCTTCTGGATATACCTTAGCAAAGTTGCTTGCACCTACTGGATCAAACGCATAAATATCTGCACCTTGTTCTAATAGTAAAGGGATATTTTCAAGAGACGCAGCTTCTCTTAAATCATCTGTTCCAGGTTTAAACGTCAGTCCTAGTACCGCTACTTTTAAACCACTAAAAGTAATTAACCTTTGGCTAGCTTTTTTATATAATAAAGTCTTTTGATCTTTATTCACATCAATTGTAGCCTTTACTATTCTTAATTCGTAACCATGTTGTCTCGCTAAATATTCTAATGCTTTTGTATCTTTAGGGAAACATGATCCCCCAAAACCGATGCCCGCATTTAAAAACTTACTTCCAATACGCTCATCAAAACTCATACCTTTTGCAACATCTTGGATATCCGCACCAACTAATTCACAAAGATTTGCAATATCATTCATATAAGAAATTTTGAGGGCAAGAAAATCATTAGAAGCGTATTTAATCATTTCAGCTGATCGTCTATTTACTGAAACGATAGGTAAATGAAACGGTTTATAAAGATTCATTAATACTCCTTCAGCCCATTTACTTTCTGTACCAATGACAATTCTTTCTGCATATAACGTATCATGAACAGCAGAACCTTGAGCTAAAAATTCTGGATTCGATGCAACTTCTACTTTCACATCATTAACTAAAAAGTCCTGAATAAACTGCTCTACTTTATCGTTCGTTCCAATCGGAACAGTTGACTTTACAACAACAAGGCAATCTTTTTCTATACTTTCAGCAATTTGCTTTGCAACAGTTGCAATATATAAAAGATTTGCAGAACCGTCAGCTTGTTCTGGAGTTCCTACACCAATAAAAATCGCATCTGCATCTTTATATACTGATTTATAATTAGTTGTATAATTAATTCTGCCAGCAGCATAATTTTTTTGCATTAATTCCTCTAAACCAGCTTCATAGATTGGTGAAACACCTGATTTCATTAAATCTACTTTCTTTTCATCAATATCAACACAAGTTACTTGATGCCCAACTTCAGCAAAACATACACCTGCCACTAGACCAACATAACCTGTTCCTGCTACCGCTATCTTGTACATATTTACCTTCCTCTTCATATGTTAATTAACAATTCTATATTCCTCAATAATATAGAAGCGACAAGCATTATACTATTTTATATTATTGCCCCAATATTCATTTCATAAAAAATAAATAGGGGTACTTCATAAATAAAATCTCATAATTTAGTATCCCACTAAAATAAAACTAAATCTCTTTTATCTTTTTAGCTGGTACCCCAACATATAATGAATCTTTATTGATCTTTCCCTTAACAATCGAACCAGCACCAATAACAACATTATTTTCAATAATCGTTCCTGATAAAACCCTTACCCCTGCCCCTAACCAAACATTAGAGCCTATACTAATGGGATTAGAGATTACTGGATTATCTCTGTATATAGTTCCAGATGTATAATCATGTTCAAAGGAAACAATAGTACAATTATGTGCAATCGAAACATCTTTTTGTATTTCTACTCCACCAGTAGCGTCAATATAACATAAAGGGTGAAAACTAACATTATCTCCTACTACTAAATTTTCTAGCTTAAAGAAATATACTCCAGGTCCAATTAAAACATTCTCCCCACAAGATTTACATAAAACCTTAAATATAGTATATCTTATGCCTAATCCTAAATATCCTGGCAAGTTTCGATTTAACACTAATAAAGAATACAATACTTTCCTTGGAAACAAACTCCAAATTCCTATCACTATTCTTAAAAAAAATTGGAATTTCTTTGCTTTTTCTCTTCCTCTCAACTTTTTCAAGCCCTTCCCGTTAAATAATTAATAATATCCCGTTTTACTTTATTTTTGTTTGCACCATACCTAAATCTCCAAATAAACAAAGCAAGCATTCTACAAGGGACTGGATAAACCCTATATTTATTAATAATTTTTGGTATTGGATGATTATTTTCTTTTAAAATATTGAACAATATAATTCTTGCCAAATCCTTATTTAAAATTTTCCCCATCCTTTTTTTCATAGATACCTTTTGTATAGACGAACTTGTATTATTCTGATGTCTCCTATAACACATTAAAGGTTCCTTAAAAGCATAACCTTTATTATAAGCCAATAATAATTGTATTAAGGCAAAATCTTCTCCCTGAATTAAGGTAGGAAATCCACCCACCTTAATAAAATCATCTTTCCTTACAATAAGGCTACTAGTAGGCACTGAATGAATACGAAAATTCCAATCAAAATCTATTATTTTTGGCGGTAAAGTGTATAAATCAAATACTTTTTCATGATTCTCCAAAATTATACTATCTACTTCAATATCATCATGTATTATTAAGCCGTTTGAAAATACAAAAGAAATATCCTGTTCCTCTTTAAAAATTCCCATTTGTTTTTCAAGTTTATTAGGAAGCCAAATATCATCAGCATCAAGAAAAGCAATAAAATCTCCGGTAGCAATATTTACACCTTTATTTCTTGCACTAGAAGCTCCACTATTTTTTTGAGTAACATATTTAAATCTTTCCTTATTATTTTCTAACCACTCTAGCGTCCCATCCGTTGAACCATCATCTATAATGATAATTTCTTTGTTTGTATATGTTTGGTTTTCTACACTTTTCACCGCAAATTCTATTAATCGTCCTGGATTATAACTTGGTATTATAATACTAACCAATGGCTCTTTCATCAATCTCCATCCACCTTAAAAGCTTCTTTAAATTCATTAAAGTAGTTTATTTTTTTCTCTTTTAAAATGTCCTCTCTATAATTCTTAATCTCATTAATTCCTAAATTAGAAAGTTCACTTAGTAAAGAAGGAGATTCCATTAATCTTCTAATTGCTTGAGCTAATGTCTTATAGTCACCAACAGGAGCTATACACTCTTTAGGCAAAATTTCAATTGATCCAGAAACCTCTGTTGATACTACCGGTAATCCCCTTGCTAACGATTCAAGTACTACCCTTGGCATACCTTCTGTAAGAGAAGATAGAACAAATAAATCATTTTGATCATATAAACTAAAAAGTTCCTCCCCCCATGGTACAAAACCATGGAATTTTACATATTGTTCTAGTTCCAACTCTTTTACAAACTGTTTTAATTCTGATTCAAGGGGACCCTTCCCCACCATATTTAATTGAATATTATAATTAAAGTTTTTTATAATAAAATGAAGCGCCTTTATTAAAGTTCTTTGATCCTTATAAGGACTTAAATTACCTACATTAATTATTTTAAAAGGTTCTGAAGTTTGCTCCCAAACCCTTGGTGTTTTAATAAAGGAATCTGGTAATCTTAAATCACTTATTACTGCTGCTTTAATTATATTTTTTGGCGCATATCTTTCTTTTAAAGTATCAGAAACATAAATACATCCGTATGCCCCTTCAAGATGTCTCATATGCATTTTTAGAAAAATTTGCTTTACAAACTTGGCAAAAGGAATACCTCTAGCTTTTAAAAAGCCTTCGTGCATTGATTGCTCGCCTCTACTTTCAACAACATAAGGCTTTTTATATTTTTTTAAAGCACTAAACGCTAACTCCGCTTCAAATGATGGGCTATGCAATATCCCACCATCTAATGATTTAACTAATAAATTAATCTTATTTCTCACCTTTATTATACCAATTGCATCCTTTTTTTTAATAGCAGATGAGTCAATAAACTTGACATTCTTATTATCAGCTCTTTTACATCCAGTTGGAAGCTCATTTACTTTTTTTAATGGAGCTAAGACAAAAATTTCATCAAAACTTTTAAGATATTCATCCCACATCGTATTATTATATGATGTCGTTGTCCAAACCCCATCTTCACTTTCATAGTATTGTGAACTTATAGCAAAAATTATTTTCATGTATTAAACCTCTTTTTCTTAAATTTCACATATATTATTAATGGAAAGATTAAAAACAAATCCTTTGCAACATGCCATAATATTAACCTTGAATCGTGCAGTAAAAATTCCGCACCAAATGTAACTAACAAACCTGCTACAACCGGTGTAATACTCCCAAATTTATTTCTATTTATTACTTCATTTATAACTTCTAGGAAATAGCCAAATATAATTGCTAAAGTCCATATCCCTAAAAATCCAAAGTTCACATAACTTTCTGCCCAGAATCCTCCTATTTTTGCTGTAGTAGGCCTATATTGTTCATAAAATCCTCTACCAGATTCTGCATCATGAGACAAAGCAATCATACCCGGGGGCTTATTAGGTACAATCCAACTAGGTAACATAGTTAAAGCAGCATCAACATAAGTCTTTCCATGCTGGTAATCAATATTACCATTGGGTTGCAATTCCTTATAATATAACATCCAAATGTAATAGCGCCCTAAATCTGTAGCAATTGTGTAACCAGGTGTCAATTGTTCATATTGGTTTTGAATAGACTTTCGGTAATTACTATCTACCAAATAATCGGTATTATATTCCGCATACTTGAATAACTTATATTGTGTAAGTAATGGTATTAATATAATTGTAATTATTATTAACTTTGTAATATTAAATTTTTTATTTAAATAATTTACATAGATATATAATCCCCAAAATGCATAAACTAGAATGAAGAACCTGCTACCTCTATCTAAGTTAAATAAAGAAATTAAGACCACAATAACTAGTAAATATATTAGCCCCAGAAACTTTACGTTTTTATCTTTCTTAGCAACTTTACTAGCCCAGTTAAAATATAAAAATATTAACCCTACACTAAAAAAATCATTTAAAACATAAAGGGTACCCGTTAATACACCTAAGCCTATCCCTGACTCTATAATCATATTTGCACTAAAACCAACCAGTATATAAACAAAAGCGATGAAAGAAATATTAGGTACTTTTATTTCTTCATTCTTAAAAGCTTCTTTTTTTATTCTCCATTTAATATTTTTTCTAATATAGCTCCCAAAATAAAACAATGGTATCACCGGTAATGAAGTCCAAGCAATAATAGCTATTAGGTTTGTAAAATCAGATGGTAAATTATTCGCAATCGGCTGATGCGTTATTAGATGGTACAATGGAGAATAGATAAAAATTAGTATCGAAGTATACGTAAAAATAGCCCAAATATCCAAAGTGGGTACCTTATGAAAAATTATTAATATTATTCTTCGAATGATAAATAAAGCTGTAATTGCAATCGGGATTAAAGTAACTACTTCATTGGTGCTAAAAAACAAAAGTGATATTGAACTAAGTATTACAAGTAGAGCTACGAGTAATACATTAATTAATAGTGGAAATGAAATTACATTCCCACTATTTCTCATTTTACTGTGTTTCATAACTTACTTTCCTTTCACTTTCTTTATTCACTCTTAAAATTATTACAAATCTTCCAATCGCAGTAATACAAGAGCCTACAAGTAATGTAACAGCAGCACCGTATAATCCCCATATCGGGATTAATAAAAATGCACAAATACATGTTGCAATTAACATGAAAATAAGTTGAGGTAACTCATTCTTATAAGTTTTAGTAGCAATAGTTGCGTATCCCATAAACTCAGCAGGATATCTAAAAATAGTCGCTGCCATTAAAAGAGTTAAAAGCGAAGAATATTCGATATAATCTGATCCAAAAAGAATATACAATAAGAACTCTCCAAGATAAAAGGTCAATAATGTACTTACCAGGCCTAACATCAAGCCAAAGACAACTAGTTTATTAAATAATTTATTAAAATCACTTTTTGACTCCCGATCACTATAACGAGATAATTTATTGCAAAACGACTGCCCTATCGCCCCAACGAGGGTATTTCCCGCTATCATTAGATACGAGAGGGCTGTAAAATAACCTAATTGTTCTGTATCAGTATAATAAGTAATAAAATATCTAGTTATATTTGTATTTAATGAATATAGAAGTGAGATAATCCCCAAAGGTAACAGAGCCCTATATAAATAACTAACCTTTTTCATATCATCAGGTAATTTCAAGTAATCTTTAATATTTCTCTTCTTATTCATATTAATTTTAGAAATATCATATATTAAAAGCGTTACTAACCATGATAATCCTATACTAAGAGTGGCCAATAAAATATCTCTTGTGAAATAATAAAAAATAAAAAACAAAAAAGTTGATGAAATACCTTTTATAAAATTTGAAAATCCTACTTCATGAAGTTTTTCTTGTTGTTGCAAAATACCATAAACTAATTCGGAAACTAATTGAACATTTTTTGCTAACAAGTAGATAAATACTAATTGTGTTACGTCAGAACTAGCTTTTGTAATAAAACAAATACCTAAGGATATTATAGTTGCTAATATTACATTTAAAATTACAATTTCAATATACGCAGATGAGTTACTTTCTTCACTAGTAACTTTATTTCTAATTTGCATCGTAAAAAACATGTATACAGGACCTGTAATCGCTAGCATTAACCCAAACTCTCCTACAACTTCAGCATTACCTAGTCTCGCCAATATTATTATTATTAAAAATTGTGATGCCATAAAAAATGCTGATCCCATAAAAACCGATATAACCTTAAGTAACATAGACTTAGAATTAATCATAATATCATATAACCCTCTTACTTATAATTATTTCTGTACACTGTTTATTACGTCTAGATAAGCATTCAGAACAATATTTCTATCAAATTCCTTTTCAACTTTCTTTCTACCCGCTAAGCCCATGTTCTTTTTATCCTGCCAATCCATACTTAAAAAGCGCTCTATTTTTTCTATTAAGTCCTGACTATTCTTTTGTTTGACAATTAAACCATTTTCTCCATGTTCCACAATTTCCCGACAGCCACTTCTATCAGTGGTAATAATAGGCCTTCCACAAGCAGCACTTTCGAGTAATACATTAGACATACCTTCTGGATAATATGTAGGATGAATAGTACAATGAGAAATTTTATGGAACTCTCTTATATCACTTTGCATTCCATGATACTGAATTATCCCTTTTTCCTGCATTATCTTTAATTTTTCTTCATATTCACCTTCACAAAATCCTAAAATATGAAATATAGTATTTGGGTATTTCTCTCTTATGTATTTAGCAGCATCTAAATATTGATCAATACCTTTTTCCCTCATTACACGAGCAATAAATAAAAAATTAACCTCTTTATCCAATGGATATTCCAGTATGGGATAATAATTAAGATTAACACCAGATCCTGGTATTAATCTTGATTTCCCCTTAACAACCTTTTTTGTACTAAAAAAGGTTTTATTTGATTCATTTTGAAAGAATACACATGTCGCGTCTTTTAGGGCATTTTTATATAGAAATAAAGTGACTTTCTGTAATATCCCATCATTTTCTACCGCTGTTCCAAGACCAGTAATATTACATACATAAGGAATACCTGCCATCCTACAAGCTAGACCGCCATATACGTTAGGCTTTATTGTGTAGGTTAACACCACATCAGGTTTTACCTCTTTAATAATCTTTTTATAGTTCATAAATAATTTTACGTCGGTTATCGGATTAGTACCCCTTCTACTGATTGGTGTATTAATGAACTCACATCCTATTTCCTTTAATTGATGTATAAATTCACCATCTGGGAGTGAAATATAAACTTTATATTCTTTCACTAATTCTTGCATAAGCTCTTTTCTAAATTTATATAAACCGACATCGTTATTTGCTAATATTAAAACCTTTTTCATTCTATAATCTCCTAGATGGAACCCCAACATAAGTTCCTAATTCAGTTATATCCTTAACAACAATAGTTCCTGCACCAATTCTACAACCACCAGTAACATTAATATTATTACTTATAATACTACCAATTCCCAACCAAGTACCTCGCCCAATATTGACCGTACCCGCCAAATGTGCCCCCGGTGATATATGAACATAATCCTCAATTATATTGTCATGATCCACCGTAGAAGTAGTATTAATAATGCATCCTTTCCCGATCTTAGTACAGCAATTAATCACAGCTCCTGCCATAACTACAGTTCCTGCTTCCAAATAGACTTGTTCTCCGATAATTGCACTCGGATGGATCAATACCGGAATGCTCGCCCCTTCGGTCTCAAGTTGCCTCTGAATCTTCTCTCGTATGACATTATTACCAATTCCAACAAAAAAATCGTAATCATCTATATACTTTGAGATACTTGCTGATTTATCAATAATTTCTATTCCCATTGAAGATTTTAGAGTTTCGTTATCATCTAAAAAGGAAATACTCTGCCATTTATTCATTTTCAGTGCGATATCAGCTATGACTTTTCCGTGGCCACTAGCTCCTATTATAAGAAGTTTTTCTTTCATAACTTTATACTTCCTTTTCCATTCCCTTTAAATGGCTCCATTGTAGCAGCAGTTTCTGAATTAATTCCTTCTCTAATAAAAACTTTCTTAATCGTTAAAAGAATGATTTTCCAATCTGTAATGAAACTTACACTCTCAACATACTCTACATCATAATTAAACTTTTCTTCCCATCTAATAGCGTTCCTACCATTAACTTGCGCTAATCCCGATAATCCTGGTCTAACTTCATGACGTCGTTTTTGATGTTCGTTATATAACGGTAAATATTGAACTAATAAAGGCCTAGGTCCTATAATTGACATATTACCTTTAAAAATATTAAACAAGCCTGGCAACTCATCAAGTGATGTTGAGCGTAAAAATTTACCGAACTTAGTAAGTCTTACACTATCAGGTAACAATTCACCATCTTCGTTTTTTTCATCAGTCATTGTTCTAAATTTATACATTTTAAAAATGTTCCCATGTAATCCCGGTCGCTCTTGCTTAAACAACACTGGGCTACCTAATTTTATTTTTACAAGAAAAGCAACTATAAGAAATACTGGACTAAGCACTATAATAGCAATTACAGACAGTATAAAATCCATCGGTCTTTTTATAAGTCTTCTATAGATGCCACCTCTAGAATTCCTCATTACGCTAACCACAACCCTTTAATAATTTTCACAACTCTTTCTAAATCTGCGTCTATCATCTTCGTATCGCTTGGTAAACAAACACCATTCTCAAAAAGTTTCTCTGATACATCTGTACCAACAAAATCATATTTCCCAAAGAACGGCTGCATGTGCATTGGCTTCCAAACTGGTCTAGATTCAATATTTTCTTTTTCAAGAGCTACCATAACATCAATTGGTCGAATTTCACCATTTAAAGTCATGCAACTTAGCCAATAGTTTGGTTCATTCCATTCATTACTAGGCATAAATTCAATACCTTCAAGATTTTCTAATTCTCTCTTATAAAAATCGAATATGTATCTTTTCTTTTGAACCCTTTGATCTAATACCTTAAGTTGTCCTCTACCAATGCCAGCAACTACATTACTCATACGATAGTTAAAACCTAATTCACTATGTTGATAATGTCTTGCTTGATCTCTACTTTGAGTGGCCCAAAATCTTGCTTTTGAAATTCGTTCTTCATTATCAGAAACAAGCATTCCGCCACCAGAGGTAGTGATGATTTTGTTACCGTTAAAAGAGAAAATACCATAATCTCCAAAAATACCAGTATGCTTACCTTTATAGTAAGTCCCTAAAGACTCTGCTGCATCTTCAATTAAAGCAACATCATATTTCTTACAAAGTTCAACAATCTTATCCATATCTGCAGAAAGCCCATAAAGGTGAACTACTATAACTGCCTTTACATCTGGATATTTTTTAAAAGCCTCTTCTAATGCTTTAGGGCACATATTCCAAGTTTCATAATCGCTATCTATAAAAACAGGCGTAGCATTTTGATAGATAATAGGGTTTGCAGTAGCTGAGAATGTAAGCGTTTGGCAAAAAACAACATCTTCCTCCCCTACTCCAGCTGCTTTTAGAGCCAGATGAATTGCAGCTGTCCCAGAAGATAGCGCTGCGGCTGCTTTAGAGCCAACTTTCGTTGCTAGTTCTCTTTCAAATCCATTCACATTTTCCCCAAGTGGTGCAATCCAATTTGTATCAAATGCTTCCTTAACATACTGCATTTCATAACCTTCATCACTCATATGTGGTGATGAAAGAAATATTCTATCTCCCATTTAAAAAACTTCCTTCCCCTAAATTAATTTTTAAGATTAATTTTATTATTTGCAATATCTAATAATCGTTCTCTTATTTCCTCGTTACTAATTTCCTCAAAATCATTCATAAACTGTCTTAAAATCTCTTGATCCATTAGAACAGCTTTTCCTATATGAATTTTAGGGAATATTTGCTCCGGATGAATTTCACCTTCATTTAATAACTCTTCATACATTTTTTCGCCTGGTCTTAATCCAGTAAATTCAATTCCAATTTCTTCAATAGAATACCCCGAAAGAGTAATTAAATTTTTAGCTAAATCAACAATCCTTACTGGATCCCCCATATCTAGTACGAACAATTCTCCACCCCTAGCTAGCGTTCCAGCCTGAATAACTAATCTTGAAGCTTCTGGTATTGTCATAAAGTAACGAATCATATCAGGGTGAGTAACTGTTACAGGTCCACCTTTTTGAATTTGTTTCTTGAATAACGGGATTACACTTCCTCTACTTCCAAGAACATTACCGAATCTAACTGCAACAAAACGTGTACCAGTACTAATGGATGCCATATGTTGGACAATCATTTCCGCAAATCGTTTTGTAGCTCCCATTACATTCGTCGGATTTACCGCTTTATCTGTAGAAACCATTACGAACGTATTTACTTTAAATGTATCAGCCGCTTCTGCTACATTTTTCGTACCAAAAATATTATTTTTTACAGCCTCTTCAGGATTACGTTCCATTAAAGGTACATGCTTATGTGCAGCTGCATGATATACGATATATGGTTGATGCTTGTTCATTATTTCAAAGATTTTATGTCGATCTTGAATATCAGCAATTTCTGTCGTAATTTCCACTGCATCTTTATAAGTAACTCGCATTTCCATTTCAATAGTATAAATGCTATTTTCACCATGTCCTAAAAGAACAATTTTTGCAGGATTATACTTCATCACTTGACGACAAATTTCTGATCCAATTGATCCGCCCGCACCCGTTACTAAAATCGTTTTACCTGCGATCTTTTCCCCGATGCCCGCGTCATCTAATTGAATTGGCTCCCTACCTAATAAATCTTCCACTTGTACATCTCGAAATTCATTAACAGAAACTTTGCCATCTAAAAGATCTTCAAGCATTGGTACAATTTGCGTTTTTGCTTTCGTTTTTGTACACTTCTCAAAAATTTCGTTTATTTGATTTCTATTTAAAGATGGAATAGCAATAATGATATGCTCTATATCATTATCTTCCACAATCTCTTGAATATGATTTGTTGTACCAACAACCGGCACATTATAAATCTCCAATTTTTGTTTATTTCTATCATCATCAACAAACGCAATTGGATATAGATCCGCTTCTTTATTATGTTGCAATTGTCTTACTACCATAGTTCCCGCTGAACCAGCACCGATAATCAATGTTCGTTTTTTATCTGTAGCTTTCGTAATATATGTATCGCGAAACATACGCCATACAAAGCGAGAACCACCAATTAATAATAAATGTAACATCCATGCGATTGCTAAAATTCGAACATAAATATCATGATTTATAATTTGTTGAACAATTGCTGTTACAATAATAGAAAGTGTAATTGCTTTAAATATTTGTATTAATTCTCCAACACTTGCATATTCCCACGCCTTGTTATAAAGCTTATAAATAGCCGCAAAAATATGATGACTACACAATAATGTAATAGAGCTAATAATTACTGTCGCAGGGATTTTGTTTAATACATTCGGATGTATGAACCAATAACTTAAATATACGGCGGTTAATACAATAAATGAATCTAATAAAATTAATAATGAGAGCCGTTTTCGATAACTCAATATACCTGTTCCCTTCTTTATATAATTCGCATCTTATTGATAATAAAAAAGGACATTCTCTTATGAATGTACCTCTTCTTTTTTTACAAGTTCTTTTATATACTTCATCAAGTCTAATTTCAATTCTTCGTTTTGAAGTGCCATCTCAATCGTTGTTTTAATAAATCCGAATTTTTCCCCAACATCATATCGAGTACCTTCAAAATCATATGCAAACACATGTTGAATTTCATTTAAACGTTGAATCGCATCTGTTAATTGAATTTCTCCACCTGCACCTGTTTGTTGGTCTTCAAGGAACATGAAGATTTCTGGTGTTAATACGTAACGCCCCATAATTGCTAAATTAGATGGTGCTGTTCCCTGTGCTGGTTTTTCAACAAATCGGTGCACCTGATATTGACGACCATTTTGCGTGATTGGATCAATAATTCCATAACGATGCGTTTCATTTTCCGGTACTGTTTGCACACCAATTACAGACGAATGTGTTGCCTCGTACTCATTCATCAACTGACGTAAACATGGCGTATCAGCTTGTACGATATCATCACCAAGTAATACTGCAAATGGCTCATTCCCAATAAATTTACGAGCACACCATACTGCGTGACCTAATCCTTTTGGTTCTTTTTGTCTTATGTAATGAATATTAATCTTTGAAGATGCTTGTACTTTTTCAAGCATTTCATATTTACCTTTTTCTAAAAGGTTTTGTTCCAGTTCAAAAGAATGATCAAAATGATCTTCAATTGCACGTTTTCCTTTTCCAGTTACAATAATAATATCTTCAATGCCAGATTCAATTGCTTCTTCTACAATGTACTGAATCGTCGGTTTATCAACGATAGGTAACATTTCTTTCGGCATCGCTTTCGTCGCTGGTAAAAATCTTGTTCCCAGTCCAGCAGCTGGAATAATTGCCTTCCTTACTTTTTTCAAATCAATACCCCCAAAAATTTATATATACATATGTATATAACAATAATAAAAAAACCTACCTATAGAGTCATATTTATAACTCCATAGGTAGAGTTTCTATCATAAATAAACTATGGGCATCTAACCCTACCTCACATCATGCTCCCGACGACAAGCGTCTAAGGTAGGTTGAAATATAATTTCTACCCACAGCACGACCGAGTGTCCCCATTGATAACGGTTAGGAGGCATCACCAAGTGGTTTTCTCTTTAAAAGAGACCGAATATTTTTCTTTGTCTTATTTTCTCGGGCTCTTCTCGATAAATCATTTTTCCACTTATTAGTTCATATGTATTTTCCTTGAAGTCGTACAATGTAGAACTCCCAAATGTTTTCTCTACTGTTTCATACGCAGCTTGCAAGTGAAAGGAGCGCGTTGTTGTGTTATGAGCATCTGATGATATGACATGTGTTAAATGATGCTCAATAAGTTGCAATGAAAACTTCTTGATTTTCTTTCCGAACTTTCCTGTGACGCTTCCTGCGGTAATTTGTGTTAGTGCCCCTTGATTGACGAGCTTATACAACACATCGGGGCGTTCAATAATTTCCATATTCCGTTCTGGATGAACAATAACCGGCGTGATCCCTTTCACACGTAATTCATATAACATTTTTTCTGCATAGCGCGGGACATGGTTTGTTGGAAATTCAATTAATATATATTTATCCGTACGATTCAATGTAACAATACGCCTCGAATCATAGTCTTCTAATAACTCTCCGTACAACCTGATTTCTTGACCAGGTAAAATGGTTAAATTGATATCCTCTTCTTTTAATCTTTCATTTAACTGCTTTACCTGATGAAGAATGCTTTCTGCTAGATTCATATAAACCCCATTTTGGTGATGAGGAGTAGCAACGATTGTATGAATTCCTTCTTCGCATGCTGCCTTTGCCATTGCAATGCTGTCTTCGATTGATTGTGCTCCATCATCGACATTAGGCAAGATATGACAATGTAAATCAATCATTCTATTTCATCCTCTCTCCACATATTCTTCACATACTGAATATAAGAAGAAAAGATGAATGTTCACCTTTCCTTCTTTTGCATTTAGTTAGAACCGTAATAGTAATATTCGGATCCATTTTGTTCTTTATCGTTTAAGACAACGCCAAGTAATGTACCTTTTGCGCTATCTAATGATTGTTTTGCTTTAAGTGCCGCCTCTTTTTCTGTTACACCACTTCGAATAACAAGTACAGAAGCATCACATTGATTTGCCATAATTTGTGCATCTGTAACTGGTAAGATTGGTGATGTGTCAAAAATGACAAGGTCATACGTGCCAAAAGCTTCTGAAAGTAAATCTTTCATCGAGCTTGCACCCAGTAATTCCGCTGGATTTGGTGGGATTGGACCACATGGTAAAAATGTTAAATTACCGATTTTCGTTTGTGTCACACATGTTTCTAGTGTATTACTACGTGTTAATACACTTGTTAAGCCAAATATATTATCCACTTGCATCATTTGATGTAATGCTGGTTTACGTAAGTCTGCATCGATAAGTAATACTTTCTTACCTTGTTGTGCGAAAACAACTGCAATATTAGCAGCCGTTGTTGTCTTTCCTTCACTTTGATTCGCAGATGTTACGATAAGAGAACGAATCTTCTTATCAACAGATGCAAATTCAATATTTGTTCGTATATTTCGGTATTGCTCTGACACAGATGATTTTGGTTGTTCATATGCAATCAGCTGACGGCGAGCACGTAATATTTTTTTCTTAAGAACCAATTGTATGCCCCCCTACTCTCTTCGTTGCTGATAAACTACCGCTCTTTGTGCCATCTTCCTCCATATGAGAAACGACGCCAAGAACTGGTACACCAAGTTGTTTTTCAATATCTTCTTCTTTTTTCATCGTGTTATCTAAGTACTCTAGTAAGAATGCAATTCCAACAGAAGCCATTAATCCAACAACAAATGCAATTGCTACGTTCAGCATCTTATTTGGTTTAATTGGTGACTGTCCTTCTGTTACTTCTGCTTTTGATAAGATTGTTACGTTATCAACACTCATGATTTTTGCAATTTCACTCTTGAATACTTCCGCTGTTGTGTTTGCGATATCACGAGCTAGCTTTGCATCTTTATCTTGTACAGTAACAGCGATCACTTGTGAATCTTTCTCGTTTGCGACGTTAATTTTGCTATTTAAAGCCCCAGTTGACATGTTAAGCTTTAACTTTTCTTTCACTTGATCTAAAATAACTGGGCTTTTCACAATAACTTTATATGTATTTGTTAATTGAAGACTTGTTTGTACTTCACCAGGTTGAAAAACACCTTCTTGCTTCTTTTGATTAACAAGAATTTGCGTCGAAGTCTGATAAATCGGCGTTATAAAGTAGAAACTTACGATCGCACTTACAAGTGCTGCACCAATCGTAATTACAAGGATCATAACTAATCGTTTCCTTAAAATAGCAAATAACTCTTTCAAACTTATTGTTTCTTCCATGCCTTCCTCCAGCTTTCAATAATTTGTCATAAAAACTTCTAAAAAAAAATAAATTGTTGGATTTTAATCTGACAACAAAAATCTGTTATCTAGTCCTAAAGTTGTTTAGTAATAGATAACTATTTAATATATTACAGAACTTATATTAGTATAGCAAGAATGGTTGAGAAAATTGTTGGAGGAATTGACAAATACTATACTACCGAATCTGACGAATTTCGACACAGTTTTTAATGTATAGATTTTCATTTGCTATATACTGTCGATATATGGGT
Source organism: Bacillus mycoides (assembly GCF_000832605.1). Classification (GTDB taxonomy): domain Bacteria; phylum Bacillota; class Bacilli; order Bacillales; family Bacillaceae_G; genus Bacillus_A; species Bacillus_A mycoides. The sequence continues at coordinate 752,607 of NZ_CP009692.1, read as the reverse complement.
ATTATTAGTATTACTAGTGAATATATCATTGATTGATCTGTGCATTTATACTATCCTGTTTATAAAAATATTACCATTGTTGATTTTTATTTTGTTTTTTCTTAATCTTTAGATATCTTTTTCAGACTTTAGTTGATAAACTTTTTTCGAAAGTCCCCTATTTTTTTAATCAAACGTTTGTTTAAAAGTAAGAGAACTTACCTATCGACAAATCCTCTTACCTTTCGTCCATTTCTTCATAATTCGCTTCAATAACAATAAAAAAGATGAATGACCATACTCTCTTCATTCATCTTCCAACGTAAAGTTATGTTAACAAATCTTTATTCTTTCTTATCACCAATTGCAAATGTGATTTCAGCTTCACAAGCGATTTCACCATTTACAGTTGCTACTGCTTTTCCTTTTCCAATCGGTCCACGGACACGTGTCATTTCGACTTCTAGGCGAAGTTGATCACCTGGGCGAACTTGACGTTTGAAGCGGCAGTTATCAATGCCAGCAAAGAATGCAAGGCGACCGCGATTTTCTTCCTTCTTCAGTACCGCAACAGCACCCACCTGCGCTAATGCTTCTACAATTAGAACACCTGGCATCACAGGATAATCTGGAAAGTGTCCATTAAAGTATTCCTCATTTGCCGTTACATTTTTAATCCCAACCGCACGCTTTCCTTCTTCTACTTCTAAAATTTGATCGACTAGTAGAAATGGATAACGATGTGGAATAATTTCTTTAATCTGTTGAATATCTAGCATATCATTCTCTCCTTATATACCAAATTGGTCATACCACCAACGCACTGTCCTTATTATCCCATTCTCCATTGTTTTTGTCACGAAAAACAAGAAATGCTTTCTACCCAAAATATCTATTAGGACTATTCATACAAAAAAGATACACCCTTTTCCCTTCGCTAATCGGTATAACAAAATAATAGCAATTAACACGGAGGTTGGAAAAAGGTGTATATCAAAGTTAGGGAGAGGAAATATACATCATTTTCCTCATATGTCGTATTCATAGCTCATTATAAAGGACAAAAATAAGAAAGAAAAATTTAATATTTACTCCTTTTTACCATCATACCCTTAATTTTCTACAAATTTCTACAAATTTCTTCATTTTTCTTATATTATCTTAAATAGCATATCTAGAAATTAAGATTCGTAATCCAGAACACTATGCTTTATAAAAAAATAAATCTTCGTGGATTAGCCTTTAATAAAAATCCTATAAAATATCATCACAAAAGATACATTTATATTTTACAGAAATATCCAACATTACATATAAAATCTTTTAAATCTATTTAACAATACATAAAAATAAAGTATAACTAATAAGAAATTGTTGCTTTTCCTTGTTTATCTGTTAAATAAGGCATTCGGAGTATTTGAGAGAAAAACTCAAATGAAATAAAAAGAAATACTTATATAATATTCTTCACTATCTCTCTTTCATCTCCTCAAATCATTTCCCTTCTTAATTACTTATATAAAATTAGTAGCAATTCAAAATACTAACAATTCATTAGGCACTACCTCTCATTAATCACTGCCCATAAAAACGTCTACAAGGTGCTTCAAAATATATTATCACAACTACACTAATAAACCTTTATATACAAAAAGCAGCGAGACCTCTAGTCCTAAAGACGAGGGGTCTCGCTGCTTTTTGTTATATGGTATAAATAAAATCAGGTTCCATGTTAAATTATAACACGAATATTTATACATGTATATAGATGGTATATTAATAAGTCACAAAAGTATTTCTAATTTTTTTACTGGTCACGCAATTAAATTAAGCTCATATTTCCATAAAAAAACCAGTACACAAATACCAATTATCCCTCAAACCATAAATAATCAAATTGTGTTACCGGCCCGAAAGAAATAAAGGCAGTGTATTCCTTAAATTTATAAAAAACAATTATAACAAGTCATATTTAAATGTTAACTTTGGCCTGTTGTCCAAGTAGGCTACTAAACAAACCACTTTCATCTTTTGCCAGTTGTGCGAAACTACCGTGTTGAATAATTTGTCCTTGATCCATTACAATTACTTGGTCAGCTTTACGTATAGTAGATAGTCTATGTGCAATGACAATAATTGTCATGCTCCCTTTCAATCTTTCCAATGCTTCTTGTATTTTCGCTTCATTTTCAGCATCTAACGCACTTGTTGCCTCATCTAACACTAAAATAGAAGGCTTTCGAAGTATCGCTCTAGCCAGAACAAGACGTTGTCGTTCTCCTCCTGAAAGTTTGACTCCCCTATCGCCAATCAGTGTATCCAATCCTTGCGAGAGCCTGCTAACAAACTCAGCGGAAGCAGAAAATTCCAAAGCTTCCCAAAGCTGCTCCTCACTTGCATTTGGTTCAACCATTCTCAAATTGTCTCTTATACTGGCATTGAATAGAAATGGATCTTGAGGAACATAGCTAATAGATTTCCTCAATGATAATAGGTCCTTACTTGTCAACGGTTTGTTATCTATTAATAACTGACCGCTCTCCGGCTGCATAAGTCCCATTATGATATCAATTAATGTACTCTTTCCAGCACCGGAACGCCCTGAGATAGCTGTCATACAATTTGCAGGAATACGCAAATTAATATCTTTAAGTGAGTACACAGCATTTTCTTTATTGTAGCGGAAAGAGATATTTTGACACTCAATAGATTGTTCTATCTGCATAGGATTTATACAATCATAATTCTGCTCTATATCTTGCAATTCTATACTTTTCTTACACTCTTCCTGTAATTGCAGCAAATCTTTAAAAGCGGGAAGATTCGCTGCAATTTGTTCCATGTTTGATTGTATACCTGCAAATCGTGGCCACAAACGAGAAAATATAAGAATAATTGCTCCGTTTTCGTCTGAAACAGCTGAACAGATAGAAAGATAAGAATAGCAATGAAAACAGCTGATGCAATTTTATAAAAGAGTTGAGAATTATTTCTCACCTTAATATATGCAAACTGTTCACGTTCCACATCTTCTGCCCAATTACGTAACCACATATAACGAGATCGTTCTAGTGTATTGCTCTTAATATCCTTAATTCCATTAAAATGATCAGTTATACCTGCAAGATACGCTTTTGAATTCTCTGAGGTTCGACCACCTAATCTTTTTGATTTTTTAATAAATCTTCGTGAAAGAAAGGCAAGTACCACAGCGCAACATAGTACAAAAATTGTTATATCTGCCGCTAACCAAAAAGCGAAACCAATCTGTATAAATGTAAACATTAAAGAAGTGAGCAACTGTAAAAATAAATTAGTGCCTGCGCTAACACGCCCTAATTCCGTTGTCAAAGAATTGATAAGATCTGATTTTCTCTTTTTCACAAAGAAACTCCAGTTGGCCTGCAACAATCCACGATAAGTTTCCAATCTCAAATGATTAATAAAACGTATCTGGATTTTCGCATTACGAACTGTTATATTCCTTTGCAAAAGCGCTTGTCCCACGACCAATATAATATATATTCCTAATACAAGTGGTAATCCTAAAGTAGTTGGAATCTCACCTAGGAATCCAAGAACCCCTGAAAGAGGACTTGTCTGTTCATTCATCTTCGCAATACCGCTAATACTTATCATAGGAATTAATAATAAAATGCCGATTCCCTCTACAAGACTGACCAATACCATTCCCATGAGATTAACAATGAGAATGTTTCCAGTAAAAGAGTATAACCGCTTTGTAAAATATAAAATATTTCTCATTTTCACTTCTCCTTACGGTACCTCATTTCCCTCCAAATCCATAAAACCGGCCGCAAAGGGAAATATAAAACATGCAGTTGTTTTGGCAGTGGTAAAGTTTCCACATCCTGAGGATAAGGATACAACCAACTAAGATGAAACAGTAGCTTTTGAGAGCTTGTCTTTAACAAATATAAATATCGCTCATGATATTTTGAAACTTCTTCTGGGACAGGATCTGTATGCAAGTTAATCATATTTTCCAAGTAATATATAGCAAGCTGCGCTAATTGCGTTACCTTTCTCCCTGACATTAATACTTTTGCCTCTTCCGCTATTATAAGAGTATCTAAAAGCTCAGAAGATAAAATAAGCGCCTGACCTACCAGTCGTTTACATCCATATCTTTCCAAAATAACAGTGAGTTCTTCCCAATCTATTTCTTGCCTTACCATACGGTCAATGTCCGTTAACCATCGAAGCCTGGACCAACCATGCCTAGTTCCATGAGTCACAAGAAACATAAACAAATCCTCTCTACCTAAAAAATAGACAGGATAATTTGTGACAGGACTCGTCCTCTTTCGCCCCCATAGCTCATCGAAGTGTGGTTCCTTTCCCGGCCCTGGGTGTAGTCGCCAATGAATCTCCAATTTCACCTTACTTATCGGATGCATGTAAGTTGTATGGTGGCGTCTCCACTTCCATTCATTCATAACCGTCGGAAAATCATCCTCTTTGACATAACCATTCTTTACAAGTAATTCGTTCACTTTTCCAAGATCATCTATAGGAACAAGGGCATCCAGATCCCCTGATGTTCGAAGGGAAACATCTCCATATAGGTCTGCGCCAAGAATAGGACCCTTCAAAAATAGAAGTTGAAGTTGGTTTTCAGCAAATAATTTACTCACTTTTCCCATTTCTCCACTTAAATGAAGCATATGGAATGTATTCCTTTTAAAATATGTACTTAATACTTGCACAACATTTGATGGAACTAACTGTTTATCAATAGATTTCATTTTTGGGTAAATGAACGCGTACATGCGATGATGCAGCGCCAGTTTCAAAAATTTGTTCCAATCAATATTTATGAACCAGTCTCCCGGGATTTCTTGTATCTCTTTATCTTCCTTCTTTATAATTTCAAGTAACAATTTTAGTTCTTTAGGTAAATGACTCAAATCAAGATTACAACCGGTATACATCTCATTCTCCTTCAAGATTTTTTTACCCTATCCTTTTTGCAAATTTACCAACAACGGTAAATCTCTTCATTTCTTCTACGCCAGTAATATAAAAGGGCCCGCTACGTAACCACGCATGGGCAATCATATTTCCCGTCTCATCTTTCGCGGTCCCTAAGTAAAGGGTACTTTCAATTTGACGCTTCTCCAACATTTTCATTGCAGCGATAGCTTTAACGAGACACTGGCTTTCCCAAAATGTATAACGGCTCATCATATGCACTGCTTGAGAAATTTTCCTTAACGTAATCTTTTCCGATTCATCATAGCTTAAAGACGTTTCTGCCATATGAATTCCTAATATAGGAGCAGCTTTAGAAAACGGTATACTTTTAAGAATACGAGCCCAGCCTAAATAAAAGAAAGCTTCTATAAGTAATAATTTTGTTCCCATATCGAACGACAAGAAAGCTTTGGCTTTATTTATGATATTCATCGATTCTACTCCTAATCTATTAAATCTGGAACGTTCAATTAAAAATCAAAGTTTTTCATCAACCGAGATTAACCCTTCTGCATACAAATGATTTAAGAAAGAGAGTACTTGTTCCTTACATTCTGCCTCTTCAATCATATATCGAGACAATAATATATCGATCACTTGATTGACAGATATTAATTCATTAATTAAACTCCAAATTTCACCACCTATACCTCCTAAGTTATAGTATTTCCCATTATGGATGCTCATCATCACTTTCTCCCCATCCATATCGCTCACTACATTTTCCTGACCTTGTACAACAAAACTGTGTAATGAAATTGTTTGTTTACTACTCATTATTTTTCCTCCTCTTTTAAAGACTCTAGAATTTTGGATACTAAATCATGTGCCGTAAACTTTGAAATAGGACGTCTCAATTGAAACATATCTATTTTGTTTACGATATTTGTTGAATGCATAAAATGCCATTCCATCATCCCCAATCGTGGGATTAATGAATTCCTATATGTATGACGTAGCAATGTGCGTAGTCTCTCCAGTCCTTCAATCTGCTGAAGTTCAACATCCCCATTTTCTACTTTCACTAACTCGAATACACCTGCCAATGGTAATGGTTCCTCGAAAAAGTTAGCTGTAACGGGGACAGCATATTTAGTTTCCCTTTCAAATAATGGCTGATAATGCGCTGTCTCCATTCCAAACTGATCAAGACTCTCTTTCCATAACTTTTGTTGCGGGTAAGATGGTGTAACAAAAGGAGTATTATCCTCAGAAAGAGACACAGCAATTACATCATCGCTCAAAAGCTTATAGCCTTTGCTTAAAAGGGCTGATGCAAGAGTTGATTTTCCAGCTCCTGATCTTCCTACAAAAGCATACGCCTTTCCATTGATGGCTATTACACTTCCATGCAGAGGGAGTATTTTTCTCTGCATCAACAATGCCCCCATACAAGTCCCAAGAATATAAAGCCGAATCTTATCTTGATCAGACCCTTTCATAGGTGAAACAATGATTTTTTCTCCATTTTGAATACAAAACGTAGCAGTTTCGGGGATTTGAAACATAATTAATTCTTCTTCAACTACAAACACTGACTTCGGAGAAGATAACTCTCCCCATAATTGGGACAAATCTGCAGTTTCTATTTTTACGTCTACTTCATTTTCGTAATTACTTACTTGAGGCAATTCCGGCAGGGGAATCTCACTTAATAGGGCTAATCCGAAGGCTTTGTAAATCTCTTTCTTTACAGTATGTATCATCTTTCTCACTCCAAATAGTTGAAAAATTGATTAAAAAAACCCTTATACCGTAATTAAACTATATAAGGGCTGTAAAGCATATAAATCTTATTTAAATATTAGTGCATTAGCTGTGGTGAAGAGCGCCTTGCTCATCCTCATCTTCAAAAACTTGGTCAACAAGTCTCTTTCCAGGTCCAGCCATTGTCATGTTGATATCAAGTACTTCTAATACTGGTGATTGCCATTCTTGTTTCATAATTTCACCCCCTTTCAAATATATTTTTTGATAAATCGATAGACAATAAGACTACGCATCAAAATTCTAAAATCTGGATCAAACACGTATTCTACTCGTGGTTCTCCTTGAATTTTCAAAATCGCGCTCTTAATAATCTCCATATTAAAAAAGTTAGAGGCCACTGGGTCTTTACTAAGCTGCTGAAGTTCCTCGATAAACATTTTCCATGAAGGAATCATGCGATGAACCACATCAGCTGCCTGTATTCCCCGCACACGCTGATTTAATCTTACTTTGTCAGGAAGAAATCCTTTTGTGGACCTCCGGACAAGTGCACGATTTAAGCCATTTTGAACAAATTGTTCGAGTGGTAACGATAAACAGAATCGAATTACCCGTAAGTCATTCGTTGGATCATGCCCTTGTAAACCATAACGCAAGGAGAGCTTTGTTCCACTTGTACCCGTTGTATTCCACAAGTTTAGCTGTTCAAAATGTTTCTGCCTTATTTCATATATATTTGGGATAGAAGCCCCTGTTACTTTCACACCATGTTCTTCAAGCTTTCTAAATACATCAGTACGTTTTGCAAGTTCTGGACTAACTAACGTTGGCAGTTCGTATTGCTGTTCCGAGGAAAACATGTTTTTTATCGATGGAAATGCTTTCTCCCCTATAACTTTCAGTATTCTCGATTTTTTGACCCCAACGTTCTTACCATACAAATCAATTTCACGATAAAGCTGCAACCAGCTGAACTTTTTAAGTAAAATCGCATAATAATCTAAAGCTGGCCCCCAAGAGATTGTGAAATTTCCTCTCGCTCCATTTAAGAGCACCCCAATCCCTTGTTGTTGGGCTTTTTCATAAATTCCTTTCACCCAGACGGAATTTTCGAAAAATTTATATGGCATCTCCATAATCTCAAGCCAATCATCAATTTCTGAGAAAGAATTTTCTCCCGGAAAATTCAAATAATTCCCTTTAATATTCCCTACATGTTGTACTGTAGTTTGAATAAATGGCTTTTCATCAGCAATCGTATGACCACGAGTCCAATCAGTAAACCCTTCCGCAGGTACTGAGCTGAATGTATATAATTTTTTGTTCTCTTTTTGCAGGGCTCTCGCGGCAAAGCTAGCAACAGCTCCTGAATCTAATCCCCCACTTAAATGAGAACCAACATTACGATGAGTACGTAACCTTGATGTTACTGCGCTTTCAAATACGTCCCTGAACGCCTCTTCATAATCTTCATTTGATTTGAGTTGCAACTGCTCCTCTACAAATAACGTGTCATATTTCGCAATACTAACTCTTCCCTTAACTACGGAGATAGTATGAGAAGGCGGGACTTGCTCTATATTTTTATGCACTGTTGAAAATGCGTCTATTGTATCAAGCATATTAGGTATCGCTAAATATTCAGCTAACCATTGCTCATTCAATTCCTTCCCGACGTACGGTAAAGAAAACAGCGGCTGTATGCTAGTACAAAAAGCAAATTGATTTTGATTGCGGTAAAAGTAAAAAGTCCGACTTCCTGAAAAATCACGTGCACCAAAAAGCAATTGCTTTCTCTCATCCCAAATCATAAAAGCAAAATCACCAATTAGATACTTTGGTACATGCTCTCCCCACTTTTGATAAGCGAGTAAAATCAACTTACTATCAGGCATCTCTCTTCTATGTACCTTGTCTACTTGCAATCTATCGAATAATTCATTGCGATTATCAATAATAGCATCAGCAGTTATAACCAACTGTGTTTCATAATCATAGTAAGGTAATTGTTCATTAATAGATTCAGATGTTATCCATTTTGCATGGGAGCCAAAAAAAATATTTTCCTTGTGCCATATATCGGTATTGTCACCTGGATAACGAGATAAATCTTTCATGATTCCAATCCTATGTTCAGGCGGTATCGGTTCTCCATTTAAATGGTAAATTCCGGTTATTGCACTCATTTTTTCCTCCCACTACGAGACAATTAAGGGAAAACCCAATGGATAAGCAAATTACTAGATATATCAAAAAAATGTTATTAATATACCAGAAAACCCTTTCCTCAAACTACCTCATTTACGCATAACAGATTTTAAAACCAAATTTTATAGCCTTAAATCTTTTTTCAGTTGAAGTATTCAAGCTTTCAAGCTACCTATCCTATTGTAAACCCTCGCATTTTAATTTTCTCAAAAAAAGAACAAAGGTGTGATTTTCTTAATTCGAATCAAAATATTACCATCTGAATTTTATATAAATAAAAATCACTGAATTTAATATATCAATAAAACGTTTATATTCTTTATAAAGAATATAAACTCAGATTACCATTTCACTATTGCATTGTCAAGTATCTATATACTCAATAAAACGAATATTTATGTATCTTTTTTAGTAACTGTAAGAACAAATAATACAGTAAAACTTTAATCGGTAGGAGGCTTTACATCCCTACCGACTATTAATCTCACCAATCGAGCTTTTACGAACATTCCATCTATTTTCTTAGTTTCCCTAAAATCTTAAGGTAGTGCTCTTAATACTCATAAATAGCAGGATAAACGTTATATCTTACAAATAAACAGGAGAATTTTCATCTTTTTATATTTTTAAAATTTCTGTGCTATGATATTTTATATAATTTATTATTAACCCACTAATTAAAGTTGATTTTTCACGTGTTATGTTCTCTATTACTTTATTCTCCTGCTTCTTTAATCGAAACAGGAGAATAACCTTTTTATATTTATACCATTTTCACAAAGGGGATGATATAATATGCGTTTACCACTAATAAAAAATACCATCCGCATTTACCATAAGATTATGTACGCTTACTATTTCACTCTTTATAGGGATTGCCGTGACTTTCATTCAAAGAAAATTTTTTTTAGTAAAATGAGATTTCACAAAAACAGCACTGAATGAGATATTAAATCCTTCTAGTTCATTAACACCTTTCTTAATTAAAGCTGTTTCTATTTTTTATCTTTACATGCCAGCACTTACCATCAATATATTCTTAATACATGTAATAACTCTTGTCTGATTTTTTTCTGTCATACCTGATCCAGACGGAAGGCATACGCCTGTTTCAAATAATTTTCTAGAAACATCCTCACCCTCACTATGCGGATAATACATTACATCTTCAAATAAAGGTTGCATATGAAGAGGCTTCCAAACAGGACGCGCCTCAATGTTTTCATTTTCCAGTTGTTTCAGTAATGCCTGAATCGGTACTCCTGTTTTTTCTTCATCTACAGTAAGAACTGTAAGCCACCGGTTTGAATAAGTATCCTCTAACTCAGGCATAAACTGTATCCCTGGAATATGAGATAATTCTTGATAATATCTATCGAATATTCGTCTTCTTGCATGTACTCTCTCTTGTAAGACCTGCAGCTGTGCTCTACCTACACCTGCTAAAATATTACTCATACGATAATTATATCCAACCTCACTATGTTGGTAGTGTGGAGCCGGATCTCTTGCTTGAGTAGCTAAAAATCTTGCTTTTCTCAATGCTTCGACATCATCCGAAACAAGCATACCTCCACCTGAGGTTGTAATGATTTTATTGCCATTGAATGAATAAACACCGAATTTCCCGAATGTCCCACTCGCTTTACCTTTGTAGGAAGAACCAAGTGATTCCGCTGCATCTTCTACTACTGGAACATTATATGTATTACATAACGAAAGAATCTCATCCATTTTAGCGCTTTGTCCATATAGATTCACAACAATGACAGCTTTCGGAAGTACTCCTTTCTCATTTGCATCACGTAATGCACGTTCTAAAGCTTGTGGCGACATATTCCACGTTTCAAGCTCAGAATCAATAAATACTGGTTTAGCCCCTAAATATAAAATTGGATTTGCGCTCGCTATAAAAGTAAGGCTTGAACAAAACACCGTATCTCCATCTTTTACATCCAGTAAGCGAAGTGCCAAATGGATAGCAGAGGTTCCTGAACTAACTGCAGCCGCATCAAGAACTCCAACATGGGATGAAAGTTCACTTTCAAACGCATCTACATTTGGACCAAGTGGAGCAATCCAATTCATATCAAATGCTTCCCCTATATATTTTTGTTCATTACCGCTCATATGTGGAGCGGAGAGATAGATTCTTGTTTTTTCCTGTGAGTATACCACTTTAAACACTCTCCTATAATTCTTTGTTTATTACTCTAGCTGGAATACCAACTGCCTTACAATTCGCTACAATGTCACGGATCACTGTTGCTCCGGCACCGATAACGGACCAATCGCCAATTGTAATATTTGGAATCACATTAACTCCTGCTCCTATATGTACTCCTGTTCCTACAGTAACGGATCCTGTAAGCACTGCATTGGGGGAAATATGTGCAAAATCATTTACCTTATTATCATGTTCAATAATAGCGCCTGAATTGACAATAACGTGATTCCCAATTCCAACATCTGCATTAACAATTGCACCTGGCATAATAACCGTACCAGCTCCAATCTTTGCACTTAAACTAACAATAGATTGTTTATGTATAAGCGTCGCATAGCGATGACTGGGAATCTCTAACTGCTCCATAATTATCTTTCTTGTTCTGTTATTCCCTATAGCTATCACGAACTTTGTATCTACATGCTCATCCATTAACTTTACAGCTGCAGAAATAGGTCCAAAATAAACACCATCCTCAATTTTTAACTCTTTATACACATCATCTAATTGCGCAATGATTTCATAATTTCCATACGATAGGATAATATCTCGGATTACTTTACTATGACCACCTGCCCCAATCATAATTATTCGCATCCATCTCACCTCCTCAAGAATTCTTTGTACCATTAAATTTTTCCACAGTTACATGCCCAACCTGATTGATTCCTTCTGACTTAAATACTTTCTTTGCCGTTAACAACAAAATTTTCATATCAAGCCAAAAAGTCCGTTTTTTTGCATACCATACATCAAAATCAAATTTTTCCTCCCAAGAAATCGCGTTTCTGCCATTTACTTGGGCCCATCCCGTAATCCCTGGTCTGACATTATGTCGCTTGGCCTGCTCTTCTGTGTATAGTTCCAAATACTCCATCAATAATGGTCTTGGACCTACCAAACTTAAGTCCCCTTTTATAACATTAAACAACTGTGGCCATTCATCTAAACTATATTTTCTCAGAAACCCTCCGAAACGGGTAAACCTTACATCATCGGGCAACACATTCCCCTCACTATCCTTCTCGTCAGTCATAGTTCTAAACTTATAAAGAAAAAAAGGGACACCATGCAATCCCGGGCGTTGCTGCTTAAATATGATAGGGGAACCCAACTTAATTCTAACTAAAACAGCCACTATTATAATAAGAGGTAAAAGAAACACCAATAATGACAAAGAAACGAACAAATCGAAAAGTCTTTTCATATATAATCATACTCCTAATTTGGTTTATGTATTAACCTCTACTCTATAACTGCCTAAAACTTCTATCTTCATAAAAAGCAGCCCCATTCATAGTTGAAAAATAACGAATTGATTTACTTTTTTATTTAGGGACATGTCATGCAAAATATTTAATTAAAATACTCAGTAATAAGAACACCACCATATTCAACAGAACATAGTGGTGTTTCATTTCTAAAAGATTCTTAATATTTTCCTTTTATTTACTTGCTCTTACTTTAAAGCATTATAATTTTGTGTCAATTCATTAGGCGCTGGTGCTCGATGGATTGGGTTAGTAACAGGATTATAGAAATGTAGATTTCAAATTAAAAAGTGCCCTTTTTGTTTGACTGAATTTTCACCCTCAGGTTTCCCATTATACTTTTAACAACTCCAAATAAATACTTAAATTCATCTGTCTTATAAAAAACAAATACATAAATAGTATTTGGAATTATTAAACAAATCATCCCTCTTAATATTAATTCTAGTAATCCATTATACGGAATAAGACCACATATTAAACTTGTGATAACACAAGCTCCTAGCCCTATCATCACATAGTAAGTATATTTTAAAAAATAATCCCTAACCGGTTTACGGAATACTTTCTTATATACTAAATAAGGAGCAATCCAAAATGGAACCACTAGTGTACTTATAAGTGTTCCAATAAAAACACCTGTTATGCCCATATATTGCACCAAGACAATAGAAGCCACCAGATTCACGGCAGCCTCTAAAAAGGGCGCATACCTATCTTCATGAAAAATCCCTGATGTTGTTTTGACCATAGATATAGAGCGTCTCATTCCTGATACATAAAAATTCATCATTAATATAATTAACACACTTATATCCATAATAAATTTCGAACCAATCCATAAAGTAATAAAGGGTTGCATTATAATATATAAAAATATGGAAAAAAATGAGTATATCCAAAAATTACAAAGCATAGTAATCTTAAATATACTATAAATTTTTTCATCGCTTTCTTTTGCCACCAAATTCCCTACACTATGATTAATATTATCAAATATTTGATTTATAAAGGTTCTACAAATGTTAATTAACATATAATAATTTGAATACAATCCAACAGCTGTAACACTGACAAAAGACGCAATTAACATGTTATCAGTACCAAAGACAATATATCCACCTATATTATGTAGCACTAAAGCCTTTACATTTTTAACAATATTACTTTTGGTTTCACTATCTAATTTGCTTGCTGCTTTATTTTTTAAAAATGGGTACATCTTATCTACCAATATAGCCAAGAACGCAGAGGTACTGATTGTTATAATAATATCGATTATTAGATATAAAATATAACTATGCGTAAAGTATAAAATTCCTATTTTAATGCAAGTAGATATAATAGATGAGATAGAATAAATCCCTGTAACAATATATCCCTTTTGACAAACATTTAAAAATGAGGTTTTATAAGAAAATAGATAAGATGAAGCTGTATTAATTAAAAATATAATATAAATAAAATGAATATTGTCTACCTTTGCATCTTTAGCGATATATCCAAGAAAAGGTAACAAAAGTAATCCTAGTAACAATACTATTAAAGCTATTGCCATATATGCCTTTCTATAAAAATTCATAAGCATATTGATTCTATCCTGATTATTTTCTGCCACTGGTTTATATAGATTATATATGATAGCAGATCCTATTCCTGCTTCAGCTAAAGATAACATTCCTAATATATTAGTAAATAATCCATTTACCCCCAGATACTCAACACCTAAATAAGTAATAAATATGGTTCTGGAAGCAAAACTTAGTAACGTAATAATAACTTGACTACCTATACCGGCTGATATATTAATTATTGAATTTTTAACTCTCATTTTTCCTCCCACTTCAGAAAGTATGAAATCACTTTCAACCCACGAGCATTACCTGATTTCTCTTTTATATGCTGCAACTATTAAAGGATACACTTTAAACTTTATTGCTAAATAATATATATACTCCTTAAAGTTATTGCATCGATATGAAAAACCAATTCCTTTTACACTATCTGAGAACATTTCATAATTCACTATTCTACGAAAAGCATTATTAACATCCACATTAGGGGCGCTTTTTAAATTATTAATCAAGAGTCTATATATGTGATTTATATAATAATTAGCCATATCTTTTTTAAATTGCTTATCGTGTAGTAAACCAAATTCTTGTGAAAGTTGTCTTCTCATTTGATATTGTAAAACTAAACTGTTCTCTAAATTTGGTTTATACGGAACCCTCATTAAGCTATTTGGATTATTAATAGTATAAAAATAAAGAACTTCTGAGACTGCACATACCCTTTGTGAGTGCAATAAAAACTCTAAATTAAAAATAACATCTTCTCCAATAAACACTTGTTCATTAAATCTGATGTTTTCTTCTTTTATAATGCTTAAATTGTATATATACCTCCATGCAAAGCATAGATCATTCTTGGAATGAACATTTGGAGAGCTCAGTACAAAATCTCTCCCGTTCATAACAGTATCTAATTTGAAGTTAGGAATAATACTATTATTATTTGGAACAGTTTTGTATCCGCATATTACAGCATCACACTTTTTATCTTCCGCAATACCATATAACCTAGTAAAATAGTTTTCGCTTACCTCATCATCGGGATCTATAAACACTATATACTTCCCTGTAGCAGCCTCGATCCCTGCATTCCTTGCGCTACTCACTCCTCCATTTTCTTTATAGATTACTTTAATTCTATTATCCTTTTCTAAATATTCTTCACATATTTCACCACATTTATCTGTTGAACCATCATTGACTAGAACTAATTCAATATTGACGAAAGGCTGTTTTAAAACACTTTCAATACATCTAGCTAACCATTTTTCCACATTATATATGGGAACAATAACACTTATTAATTCATGCAATCCTTTCACCTCTACATTACTTACATAAGTTAAACCCTCATGCCTATCTTATTACAGCTTTAATTTCACTTAAATATTTCTCATCTTGAATATCGCCCACATTTTGTCCAGCACCCGCTTCACATACGTACTTATTTTCAATTTTGATTTTAGTTTTTGCTTGTCTTAAAAACCATTCGTATTCAATATCCACATGCCCTATATCAATTGCTTGATATCCCTCTTTATACAAATCATATGCTAATATAGTAGCAGTAGGCCCTATTGCTAATAGAATCAATTTAGATTTATTATTTTTTTTTGCTGCTGTTAAGATGTTATTGTAATGTAAGAATGCGTGCTCCTCTGGTACTAAAATCCTTTCAATTGATTTAGCATTTTCAAACAGATCATTTCCAATACCTAATCTACTCTTACTACCCTCTATTAAAACTATATCCCTATCTTTCCATATTAATTTTAATAATATAAACCATTCTTTACATTTTGACTTATCTCGAAAGGGATAATAGAATCTCGATATAAAGGAATTATAATATACTTTTCCCTTCTTCAAGTCTTTATACCACTTTAATCTATATTTTGCAGTATGAAGACTCCAATAATCCTTTGGTTCATCTGCATATTTTGATAAATCTTGAAAAACATCCGGCAAACAAACTAAGAACTTCTCATCTTCACTTAGCAATATTTCTTTTAATCTTTTTGATAACAAATGATCAGCCCGTTGAAATGTTATATCTAGATTATGAATTAATTTAAATTCACCATCACCATACCTGGCTACGGAAGCTTTATCATGAATAATTTTTTTTAAAGTTTCATCTATAGATTGAATTCTAGGGGGCTTGAAAAAGCACTTCGTGAATCGATCTTTTATGATAGTTAATCGATTCAAACTCTGAATTTTGATATCGATCCATTTATTCCAAATAAAAACTAACATACTTTTTATTTTTATTTGCACCATACCAAGCTCCTTTCTAATACTTTTCTCGATAGAGCATTAGATTATCTTTCCTCTTTTTCTTAAGAAAATTACTCTTATCCCTCTATTCACATCTTACATAATATTTATTCTTATTATTTTCCAATTTTTCAACTAGCCTTTTTTCTCACCGAAACATCGCCTCTAGAATTTTTAGTGGCAAGTTTCCGGCCTATTTTTATTGATGGAATTTCAATAAATTTATAGCATAAGACCGACACAACCATAGTAAATAAGAAAGAAATTAATAAAATTAAAGGCACTGATATCTTTCCATAGAAAATATGAACTGTTGTTAATAGAACAATTGGATGTACTAAATAAAGACTATATGATATTTCCCCTATAAATTGTACTGGTTTAATCAGTAATAATTTAGAAAATAGTTTTGAACTTAGAGCGGATAGAATAATTAAAACTGCACCAAAACATATATACCAATCGATGATAATAAGATACAAATCATAATCAATTTCACCAATTAGTTTGGAAAGTAACATAAATGGGATACGTGGATAGCTAAAAAATAAAAGACCTAAAGGCAATAATATATATTTTACTTTTGAATTAATAATTTTACTCACTAAATATTCTCTGTTTTTGGCTAGTAGTGCACCAATAATAAACATTGAGCTATAATGTAATGTGATAAAGTAATTGGTGGATACTGGCATATTAAATTCGCTTGGAATGTTCTTCATTAATAAATAACCAATAACTGATAAAAACATCGCTATCCCAATACTTACTTTCCAGTTTACTCTAAGTAAAAGAAAAATAATTAAAGGAAACACTATGGAAATTCGCATCTCGTGAACTAATGACCAAATCACCATAATAAACGCATCAGAATTAAATTCTCTCAAGAATAAAATATGATCCATTACTCTATTAAAAGAAACTTCTATGTTCCATGAACCCCATTGTACCAAACCAGGAATGGTACCAATTTTAGAATGAATCCCCAATTTAATTCCTATTGCAATAAAAAGAATCACAATATAAGGAATGTAAATCCTACAAACTCTTTTAATAAGATACTTTAAATAATTAAATTCCGTCCCTTTATAAAAAGGCAAGGATAGAACAAATCCACTTAACACAAAAAATATAATAACAGCCGAATGACCTTGCCATAATATAGAAAAATAGGCTCCAAATGTTGAATACATTACCTTTTTACCTAATATCGGAAATAATGCTAAGAAGTGTCCTAATAGAACAATGATTGCAGCAATACCCCGAAGGGAATCCAATTCTTTATAACGTCTCGTCATAATTCTTCCCTCTGTTCTAAAATAAAATTTATTAATCTGACTATTGAAATTTAGTCATCCTTATAAGGATGACTAAATTTTATAATTATTACGTAAATTAATTAATCTAATACAAAACCCTTGTGTGAATGGCAATATATCGAATAACTTAGAATATACACCTATATCCTTCGTATCACCTTGAGAGAAGTCGACCGCTCCGTTTCTTCTTGTCACTCCCATCAAATAACCGATAGCTTTATCTGCACTTTCCAAACATTCCTTTGAAATATCTTCTATCTTTGCTGCATTCAACATAAACCACCCCAGTGTGGATGTAGCGGAGGAATCTGGTCCGCATTCGTTCCTGGTTACAGTCCAATTCCAATTGCCTTGTTGTTGAAATTTCATCGTAGCTTTTGCAAATTCACGTACACTTTCTTCTAATACAGGTTTATAGCCGTTGTTTTCTGGTAATTCATTCCAGGTATCTATAAGACCTATAGCAAACCATCCAAGACCTCTTCCCCAGCCATATAAACCTAGGGGAACTTTATCTTCTAATCTATAAGCATGACATGGTATATGACTTAAGTTTAACATTCCATATGTTTCATATTCTTTAATCTGCTTTACAGCCAAATCTATACACTCACTTTTGTTATACCTAATGCCGTAAGTCACTAAGAATGGACATATGAAACCAATAGTATCTACGTATCGATACCCCTTCATAAACTTTCTATATTCTATCGTACCATCCTCACCTATATGCTCTTGTATCATTTCCCAGGTAGCATCCAAAGCTTTTTTATATTTATCTATCTCCTCAAAATCCAGCTTCATAATAGCATAAGCAAGTATTGCTCCATCTACATACTGAGGTTTGTGTACCCACTGACCGTTAGAATCAAATTTGGAGTTCAAAAACTTTGTGATTTCATGTTTTACTGCTCTGTCATCATTATATTTCAGGTATTCAGACAACCCTAATATTAAAGATGCTTCTTGCCAATGCTGTATAGCGCTTTTCGTATAATTTCCTTTCAACATATCAATTGCTATTAATCTTGTGTTATCAGTTACCTTAATCTTTGGTGTTTTATTTAGCCACTTAACACCTATATGAGTGATTGACTGATTCCATAAGCTTTTATCCGTATATCTTCCTATTTTTATTCTTCCCAACCAATTCTTTCCTATAGGAATGAAATCAATCACTACAATAATTGCAATTACGGCAAGTAACACAAAGCACGCTGCCTGTATAACCATATAATTATGTCCTTTCTATACTACTTAAATAATGTATATAATTTTTTTATCTCCGACTCGGTTCCTAGCTCTTCATCTGATAAGTTCTTTATTAACTTATTTCTTAATTCTTCATTATGTATTAATTTCTTAATTCCCTCCGAAAGTGAGTGAGCATCCATGTCTATAATCAGCCCATTTTCTTCATTTTTAATTTGGTCTTTAGCTGTACTGAAATTTGTTAACACTATTGGTTTATGCAGTATTTTTGCTTCGTCTATTGCGATAGATTTTCCTTCGAACCTGGATGGTTGTACATATATATCTGCTTCTCTTATATACGGATAGGGATTTTCTTTCAGTCCTAACAGTAAAAAATGATCTTGAAGTTGATTTTCTTCTATCATTTTTTCTAACTTACCTCGCCCTTCCCCTTCTCCAATGATATACCACTTTATTTCATATCCATCTCCAACCAGATTCTTACATGCTTCTATAGCCAAATCAAATCCCTTTTCATGACTTAACCTTCCTACAGAAACAAGCTTTACCCCTTTACGCTCTAGATCTACCTTTTCCTGTGACATTTTATTTATCGTACTTGGAGATACGATGTTATGAATAACACCTATTTTGTCGTTATATATAGAAAATCTTTGTTTTAAAACATTGGCACATTCCTCAGACACCGTCACTATATGATCCAATGAACGAAAATAACCCATATCAATGCTAGGATCCATTCCTAATTTGTCATAATCAGTGTGTATAAAACCAATTTTCTTATTCGCATTTACTTTGTCTATACAAAAGTAAACTGGGTTTTTTTCTAAGTACCCAATCGCTACATCATACTTTTTACTTATATTCTGTAAAGATTTTGATAGATATCGCCATACTCTCTGTTCACAACGGGCTTTGTTTTTTTCACTTTTAAATATGTAACCTGCACAAACCCTTGATAAGGCTATATCTAGTCTTCCTTGTCGCAAGCATTTCATGATAGCTGCTTTTATCGGCATATCAAACAACTGATACTCAGAAGGTTCTTCCAATACATTCACTTGTTTAGGGATTTTATTAAGGAATAAACCTTCATGCTTAAATAAAAATAAATCCACATTATAGCGAGAGTAATCCATCGTATTCAACAGAGAGATTAATGACTTTTCAGCCCCACCGCAGTTCAAATTATTGATAACAAATAATACGTCTTTTTTCATAATAATCACCTTTTAAAGAATTCCGTAGAGCTTATTTATTTCTTTTTCGGTTCCTAACTTTTCTGTAGATAAATTATTTACGATTCTTTCCCTTAATTCTATATCTTTGATAAGCCTTTCAATTTCAGTTGCTATTCCTTCTTCAGACATCTCAGCAATAATTCCGTTTATTCCATGATTCATTTGATCTTTTGCAGTTTCAAAGTTGGTCACCACTATCGGTTTATGCAATATTTTTGCTTCATCAATTGCTATAGACTTACCTTCATACCTAGATGGTTGCACATATATATCTGCTTTTCGTATATAAGGATAGGGATTTTCTCGAACCCCCAAAATTGTAAAATGGTTTGATAGATGATGATCTTCTATTAAACGTTCTAATGCATCTTTTTCATTTCCATCCCCTAATACGTACCACTTTATCTTGTATCCTTTTTCAAGAAGTAACTTGCAAGATTTCACCGCTAAATCTAAACCCTTTTCATGACTTAATCTGGCGACAGTAATAATATTGGTATAATGTCTATCAAACAAACTGTCATCTTCTATATCTTCTTTAGATAAATCGTATATAATGCTAGGAGCTACTATATTATATATAATCGTAACTTTATTTTTTAGTTGTGGAAAATTTTCTTGTAACGATTTTGCACACTCTTCCGAAACCGTTATTAGATTATCTAGTTGTTCAAAATATGGATTATCAAACTGACGATCCATACCTGAATTCGAGTAGTTTGTATGTATCCATCCGGCCTTTTTTTTCGCATTCACTTTATCAACTACAAAATATATTGAAGACTTCTCAAGATAACCAATCGCTACATCGTACTCTTTCCTTAAAACTTCAAATGACTTACTTTGATATTCCCATGTATACTGTTCTGAAATAGCAGCATTCTTTATCAATCTATTCTTGATGGTGAACATTAATCTTGAATATACCAATTTAATTTGCCCATTCTTTAAAAAGCCCATTATTGAATTTTTAAGGCTCGATGCAAATATTTTATAATCACTTGGCAAATCTAATATATTTACCTCTCTTGGTATTGAATTCATGAATGTTCCTGTTTTACTAAACAAAAATAAATCTACATCATATAAACTGTAATCTATTTGTGATAGTAGATTTATCAAGCTTTTCTCTCCACCACCAGTAGATAAACTAGGCATAACAAATAGTAGTTTTTTTTTCATAATATACCCCAAATTAATTAGACAATTCTTTCAAATACTCTACTGCTTTGTAGGACATTTTCTTTACATTAGGTATAGATTGTCGTAGCTTTTGCCTTATTTCCTCTTCCTCCCGTACCATCTCATCAAATCTTGCTTTTAATTTATTACTATCAGATATCTCCTCTATATCTAAAACTAATTTTTCTTCCCCAAATATATCTTTAGATATCCCTTTGGACTTTACACTATATCCCAATACCATAGTCGGAATAAAACTAGAGTAAGCAGCTATAGTTGCATGCGTTCGAGCTCCTATAAAGAAACGCATTCTAGCTATATACCCCTTATACTGTATTGCATTTAAGTTATCTGGTAACAGAATCACTCTGCCTGTGTCCTTAAATTCTTGGTAATATTTGTAGAGAACTTCGTAATCATTGTTCCCATCTTCAATAACGTGAGGTGTAAGAGCAATCGTCATATCTGTAGTATTTAATATATGATTAATTAACTCTCTTACCGCGACTTGAGAATTCTCATTTCTATTCCATACAAGCGGGCTAAAATTAAGACCCATTGTATTTCCTTCCTGCCATCCATTAGGCAACTCCAATTCTTCTTTTTCCATTGTAAACGCAGCATCAGCACACAATTGAACATTATTTAATCCTTGTTTTATTAACATATTATAGGTAAGGCTTTCGCGTGCTAATATTAAATCAAAGAGCTTTAGATCTTCCAACTTTCTTTCAGACATATCCTCTTCTCCTATAGAACATCCCCATAGTACTAGCTTTTTCCCCTGCATTTTTACTCTTCTATCAATCTCATACCACCCAGGTTGCTCTCCATAGCAATAATTATCCCCTCCGATAGATAAACATACATCGGAACTTTTTATATGCTTTATTATGTTATGATGAATTTTCCCTAATGCATAAGACTCATCGTTAAAGAGTTTTACTTTAACTGAGGACAATAACCAATCATATGAATATTTTTTCAGACTGCGGCTAGAACCATCATATATATAATCTAACTTATTGATTACCTTATCTGTTTCAGGCCTATCTGATGCCAAACATACTTTTGCTCCATCTATTTTTTCTTTTATAATATTTGTAGAAGCTCGAACTATCGCTTCGCACCCTCTATTCAAACTGCCCCCATGGGCAAACATCATAAACTTCACACTAAATTCCTCCAGTTTTATTTATTTCTAAGCCTGCTGTAAGAGACTGCGAAGTATAACCCCACAGTAGATTTTCTTTTAATCATATTTATTAAAAATTTCTCATATCTACCAAGCTTGCTATAAGTTACTTCACAATATAGCGGCAATGCCTCTCTAACATATTTATTGCATATCATATTTTTTATGTATTCATATCTCTCACTAAACCGTATTTCCTTAGACGGTTCAAAATAAATATATACGTAGGAAATTACACTATTTATAAACTTTCTTGATTTCAATTCACGTATCTTTGCCTTATCGACCTTTTCGATGTAAATTTTCGGTAGTTCCATATTATATACTTCCACAGCTCGCTTGAAATAATCTTTTTTTGAGATATCCCGAGTTGCGCTACCCGCTACATCCCTATAATAATATCCCGTATAATCTATATATTCCATATTAGTTGCATTGCTAAAAAATTGAATATTAAACATTCCATCTTCTCCTAATGCGACCTTCTCTGGAAACTTCACATTATTTTTCGTTATTATGCTATTTTTATAAATTTTGTTTACAGCAGTATTTAAATTATCGCTTTTAAGAAAATAGGGTAGTATCTCTTTATTTATATATTCTTTTTTTAGAACGATATTAGTTGGAAATGGATATTCAATTGTTACCTTATGCCCTTCAATCTCACTTCTTAAATTTGATATAACTACATCACAATTGCTTTGTTTTGCTGAATTATACAGAGTTTCATACATATCCGCTTCTACATAATCATCAGCATCAACAAATCCAATATATTCACCATTAGCTATAAGAAGTCCTTGATTCCTTGCAATACTCACACCTTGATTTTTTTGATTTATAAGTATAATCCTGTCATCTAGTGCCCTATACTTTTCAATAATCTCTACGCTATTGTCCGTTGAACCATCATTAATAAAGATAAATTCGCAGTTATGAAGCACCTGATTTAACAGTGATTCTATACACCGAGTAATATATTTACCAGCATTATAAACCGGTATAATTACACTGACATTTCTATTCATGGGCAAATCACCCCTTTGCTTTGAATCCCTTATACTTTCATTTTTAAAAATTTTTGTAGTTGTACCAATACACTTAATAAACTTTTAAGCCTCTATAATTTCATACAACTTATTTAATTCATACTTATTACTATAATCAGTATTACTACAATTGTTAGCTAACTGCTTTCTTACGGTAGCATCCTTATACAATTTTTCTATTCCATCTGCTATTCCTTCAATGGATAATTCCGTAATATATCCGTCAACCCCATTTTTCACTTGACTGTTTGCGGTTGTATAATTTGTAATTAGGACTGGTTTTGCAAGTATCTGAGCCTCTCCTACTGTAACAGCTTTCCCCTCATATCTAGATGGTTGGACATATAAATCAGCTTCTTTTATATATGGATATGGATTAATTTGCTTTCCTAGCAATACAAAGCTATTTTCTAATTTCAAATCCCTTATTAGATTTTTAATCATTGTTTCGTCTCCACCATATCCAACTACATACCAGGCTATATTCTCATAGCCTTTATCTTTCAATATCCTTAAAGCCCTAACAGCATTATCGATTCCTTTTGCATGAGATAGTCTAGCCACAGTTATAACTTTAAAACGGTTATCAAGAAGCATAGGGGTATCTATTTCTTCATTCGCCATGTCTCTAATAAACTGCGGGGAGGTTATATTTTCCATTACTATAACCTTATTTTTTAATGCACTATATTTTTTTAAAAATGAATTTTTGCATGCCTCTGATACAGCTACAATACAATCAAATTTATTCCATACTTTTAAATCCATCTCTATATCTGTCTCAATTGTAGAATAATCTGTATGAATCCATGCTATTTTTTTCTTAGCCTTGACCTTATCTGCTACAAAATAATGCGGCCACAAATAACTAATTGCAACATCATACTCTTTATCTAGTTTAGGTAAAAATGGAATAGCATATTTCCACATTAATTGCATTTGATAATATCCTGTCTCTACTATTCCTTTAGCTTTTCCTGCAAAACGAGTATTTATCTTAGATAAAATTCTAGAAAATCCAATGCCATACTCTTTATCCTTTAAAGTTTCTCCGATTGACTTCCTAAAGGTGGTGTATTGTGGAACTTCTTCTAATAAATTTACCTTGTTACAAACTAATTCCATAAAATCCCCTTGATGTCTATACAGCATTAAATCAACAGCGTATTTTTTGTAATCAAAACCCTCAAGCATACTTATAAGGCTTCTTTCTACTCCTCCAACTTCCATATCAAATGAGGCCACCAGTATATCCTTCATATATGCCTCCTAATTTTTTGTAACAAATTTTCTTATCCGCGCTATATTTTCTCCACCTATAACCTTAGATGCTAACAGTTTTAAACCACTCTTCAATCTTGCTTTAGGTGGTAACCAACTTTTATAAAAATGATGCATTGCATATGTATTTGGAGTAATAAATTTTCTACAGTTAATATAATCATATGGAGAAAAATATGTTTGAGGATAGAAGGCTCCTATCCCACTTATTTCTTGATATTCTCCATTCAACTGTAATCCTTTATTTTTTAGTATCTCGCTTATAATGGCCACATTGGTTAAACTGTCATACTTTCCATCCTCTTTAATAAAACTTTTTACTTCGTATGAATCTAGAAACATTCTTATTAACACATTTCCTTTAGTCGC
Organism: Bacillus mycoides; assembly: GCF_000832605.1. Lineage (GTDB taxonomy): Bacteria > Bacillota > Bacilli > Bacillales > Bacillaceae_G > Bacillus_A > Bacillus_A mycoides. The sequence continues at coordinate 727,509 of NZ_CP009692.1, read as the reverse complement.
TCCTATTGTACTTGTAGCTATATAGTTCTCTTGTTCAAATCCCCAAAATGAATCATGATGTAGCATATCATCAAAAGATTTGAATACCTCCACATCCGTATCTAAGTAAATCCCTCCAAATTTATAAAGAGCGTATACTCTTACATAATCACTTACAAATGCAAATTTTTTGTGTTCATAGGCTTCCTTGACATATAAATTACAATTTATATCAAAATTATCTTCATTCCACTCAATTATTTCATAACCAGCTAAATTCTCTTTCCAGCTATCTATACATTTTTTTACTATTATAGGTTTTTCTCCTTTACCAAACCAACAATAGTGAATGATGCGTGGAATCTTTTCTGTAAATGCCAACTCAGTATCCCCTTTCTAAACTATATAGAATAATATACCTATACACCTAAATTTCCATATTTCATTGATCAACTAGTCATTAACATATTTCACCTTAAAAAACTTAGAAATTTAAAAAATTACTTTTATAAATAATGTTTAATGTTATTACATTCTCGTATGCATAGAAAATAAAATAAAATACTAATATTGCATAATAAACTAGTTTTTGGTCTTTATCAGTAAATAATTTTATAATCCATGAAATTAAAATTAATTGGTATAATCCAAAATATATAGAAAATCTTGCAAAAATCCAATTTTGTGTTGAAATTATCATGAATACAAGTCCTAATATAGACATATTTACTACATAGTCACTTTTAGGAAATATTTCCCTAAGTTTCTCTCTTCCAATGTAAGCAATAATAATTGGAGGAATATTAACTCCAACTCTAAGTATATTTGCTCCGCCCTCAGAAAAGTTCTTGTAATCTCCATACTGACTATCTCCTATGACTGAGAATAACGTATCTAAAAATTGATTAAACCCTATAACTATGAATACAGAGCAAAAAAGAGTTACATACGTTTCCCATGACCATGCTTTTCTCCTAATCATAAAATATATTGGAATAAGGATAAGTGCAGTTTGATGTATTGTTGATGCAAATAGAATAATTAAAATATACTTTTTCCAGTTACCTTCAAATATATATTTTGTTGCAGCAAAAATAATTGCTGCTGCAAGAAATTGCCTTATCCCATTCATTGATATTAAATACATTCCACCTGTTATATATACATATAAACTTAATTCAAACATTCTTGTATATTTATATAAAACCAACACAATAAGCACATTTGTTATCAGTGCCGTTACAAAAATCAATATTTGAGGGTCATTAGAGAACTGTTTTAAAATCATCTGAAGCACATTAAAACCCATATCTTTTCCTTCTTTTATATGTTCCCAATCAAACGTATCTTTTTTATAAGAATACATATAAAAAAAAGTATCCCCGATATTATTACGGAGACCAGACACCATTACAAGAATAACTATTGTCAAAAATACTAACAGCTTATTGGGCTTTGATTGAACAATGTGTGGTCCCATTATTACAGGAGTAGAAAAATATCTTGCTAAAAAAGAAAGAATATAAACTAAAGCCAGCGTAACCCAAAGTATAAACATTTTTAAATTCCTTTCATATTACAGATTGTAAATATAAAACTCTTTGCTATTCTTTAACCAAATAATTCAATAATATAGCCTGTCAGTCCTATATTTCTCTTACAATCTAAATACATGTGACAATAAAATACATAGTTAATTAAAGACCTACTATTTATTTTTCAAAACAGTAGCTTTACTTGTCTTTTGAATATAAAAATGAAGCATAATCCCAAAAGGTGTAGCCACCAAAGTAATAAATTTACATGGGGACTCAATGAGAAATTTATAGTTTTTGATCATCAAGTTGCTAGATACATAATGTATAGATTCTCGAAATTTTTCTTTTAATGTAGGAGCATATTTCATAGCAACTTTTCTAAAGAATGAGAACCCTTGGGGATTCTTTCTATATTGCTTAATAATGTTCATGCTAGATCCATCTGCTAAATACTCAACATGACAAAGAACTTTATTCATGATGAGTAACGGATGCTCTTGATCAATAAGAATATATTTATAACTTAGAGGACAGTACTTTTCGCCCGAGAATATTGGATATGGTGGGGTTTTTCGTGTTAACTCTGATCGATAAACTAACTTTTTATCACCTGTGACTTTATATTTCGCATGCAAATCTGTCAGTTTAGATTCCTTCACATGTTCCGGCATCATCGTTCCAATAACTTTTCCATTTGGATTAGCGTCTAATCCTATTATGCCAGCGTAATCATTACTTCCATACTCCTTCCAAAAACGAGTGATATTTTCAACGGCATCATCCGCCATATAATCATCAGAATCAATACAAACATTAAGTTCCGTATCAATTAATTCGTAAGCAGTATTATGTGCCCCGTGCATTCCCTGATTCTCTTGATAATGATACTGAATTGAGATACTGCCTTGGGAAATCCAATTTTCTATTAACTCTCTTGTATCATCTGTAGATCCATCATCAATAATTAACCAAACAAAATCCTTACTTGTCTGTCGCTTTAAACTTTCATAACATAAATGCAGCGTGTAAGCACGGTTAAATGTAGGTGTAAAAATTGTAAGAATAGGTTTCAATTTACATCTCTCCATCAATCATCTAATCTATTAAAATTCATCCCCTAATATTGTTAATATACTATTTAATACTAATCTATCAGGTCTTACATATTCATGGTAATATCTATAATTGTTAATCATCATTTGATATCTATAATTTTCATCATTTGATAAAGTATATATTTGATTTATACATTCTTCTGGTGTTTTAAAAACAAGATAATTTTGACCATCACGAAAATCACCGGGGACCTCATAATGTAATTCTTCTGTTACTATAGCCTTGCTTGCTGCAACATACTCTGCAAATTTCCAACCAATAGATTGATGTAATCCCATAGTTGCAATACAAATTGCAGATTCTTTTACCTTTCTTAGGTAATTATTCCGTTCAGTAGCTTTTCCGTCTTCTATAACAATATCTGCATAATTTTTATATACAAATTCTGATGGTGCTACTCCTCCATAAAATTTATCTCCAAACTCTTTTCGACAAAGTCTAATGCATGTTGCTCGAAAATCATTAATATATGCACGTTCTTCCTTTTTATTCGAAGAAATTTGTCCTTCATAATCTCCATTTACATCCCATAGCCTAGCCATAAAAAGAATTTTTGAATCTATTTCCTTATGAGGTATATCTTCAAAAGAATTAATACGATATAAACCATTGTAATATTGAGACAACGGAACCTTCCGTATTATTTTCTTAATTTTCTCCCTAAGTGGATCTTGAGGCGTCGGTGAATGTGCAATATTTCCAGGTATTGTAACCATATAATTTAATCCAAGAGGATAAATTTTTTCCTTATGCCTTAACTTTGAATTATAAAAGCTATTAAAACTTCGCTTAAAGTAAAAGTCGTATTTTTCTAACAACACATTCATAAACTCAACATAATCCTGATTTTGCTTAAGCAAATTATCATAACCATCATTAACATCATATAACACTCGAGTTTTCCCGTTGATTATAATTTCCATCATATTGTAGGGTAATTGATCTTGATGATTCTTACTAAGTTTCTCTATCCTCAAGTCTATTACTCCTTGTCGAGCAAGTAGAACAAAACCTGCAGTTATATTATAGAGATGCAGCGGAACTTCTCCTAGCCTAAGACAACATGAAACTCTTGACATCATTGTGCTCCTTTTTAATCCTTTAGACATTATTTAAAATATAGAAGTTACTATTAATTAAAGCGCTTGAAGATAAAAATTCTCAAGCCAAGTAGCCGATTTACTTATATCATATCCTTCTTTCTTGATATACCCTTCTACATCTTGCATACGTTTATTGACATCCAATATATCCTGCGCCCATATTTCGGGGGAGGTATTTATGCTTTCAAAACTCACTAGACCTGCTCCCATGTCTACTTCTTTAGTTATCGCATCCGAGATCACACAAGATAACCCAGCTCCTTGCGCTTCTATAAGAGTAACAGGCAATCCTTCATGAATCGATGGGAATGCAAATACATCAAAAGCTTGAAGTAAATGGTCGATATCGCTCCTTATGCCAAGAAACTTTACATTAGCCCCTAAATTTAATTCTTCCACTTTTTGTTCAATCTTTACCCGTAACGGACCATCCCCCACCAAAACAAGAACGGAATCTCTTCTAAGTTTAACTAACTGAGCAAACACTTCTATAAGGAATCCATGATTTTTTTGATGCGCAAACCTCCCTACATGCCCTACTACAAAGTTATCAACTGTAAGATTTAGTTCCTCTCTTATCTGTTTTCTAATTTCGGGGGAAAATGAAAACTTTTCAGGCTCAATTCCATTTTTTAAAATCGTGGCAGTATCTGTTTCACCTGCAAATAACCAGCGAGATGCTGCATCCGAGCATGCTAGAAGATGTGTCGCACTTCTTAATATATACTTCCCTGCATACCACTTATATACTTTCGCAGCAACTCCACCTTCACTGCTAGTATTGTGACTATGTGCGATACGAACTGGTATACCGGCTTTCTTAGCTGCACGTAACACAAATCCACTCATCTTATCCATGTGTGAGTGTACAATCTTATATTCTTGATGAGATTCAAAAAAATTATCTAAAGACTTTATGTATTCGTTATGACCACCATCAGTAATATATGGAATCCTGTGCACTTTCCCACCTAATTCTGATATTTCTGTATCGAAAACACCTTCCTTACAAGTAAGAAAATCAAACTGCACTTTATTTCGATCTATATTCCGGTACAAGTTCATAATAAGGGTTTCTGCACCACCACGGTTCATATTGACTACAACATGTAAGATTCTTAATGGACAATCCAATCTAACGCCTCCGTTCCACTCATAAACATGGTGTAAATATAGCTCTTTTCTTCTAATACTTTATTGACGGCATAATTATTTTTAATAATCTCACGACCAGACTCTCCGAATATGCCTTGTAAGCTACTATTTTCAGCAAGATATTTTATCTTTTCTGCCATTGTCTGTATGTCTTCACGACCTACTGTCCAACCATTTACACCATTTTGAATTAACTCTTTATGGCCCCTGTTCTCACTAGCTATAACAGGCAATCCGCAAGCCATCGCTTCCATAATATTAACTGGTAACCCCTCACGTAGACTGGATGCAACAGAAATATCACAAATAGGTAAAATTTTTGCAATATCATTCCTATAACCAAGGAAATCTATCATTTCAAATACGCCCATTTGTTTAGCTAAATTTTTGCAATCATTTATCAAAGGACCATTCCCAGCCAATAGAAGCCTCGCATTGGGAACATGATCTTTTATTAAGGCCAATGAACGAATCAAAAACTGCTGATTTTTATTTTTATTAAACTCAGCCGCATAAAACATTAAAAAATCATCCGGTTTATAACCCATCTCAATCCTTAGAAAATTCTTTTGAGCCTCACTAACTGGTTTAAAATATTCTGTGTCCACTCCCACCCCATGAATTTGTTCAATTTTAGGTACTTTAAACTTTCGCTGAACAGCCAAGTTATAATCTTCTTGGTTAATTGTAATGAGGCAATCTGTATAATTTGCTAGCATTTTTTCAATTGGATAATATAACAGCCAATTTGCAAGCGGGGCACCTTTACAAAAATGAAATCCATGCGCAGTATATAAAACTTTTGTTCCATGCTTTCTAGATTTTCTTGCTGCCAAACGTGCAACGGCTCCCCCCATCGGGGTATGACAATGAATAATTTTATATTGATTTTCATCAATAATATCTTTCAGCTCTTTATAAGCCTTAATATTCTTAAATTGCAAAGGTGACCTTTGAATAGAAATGTCATACTTCTTATCCACATATGGGAGTTCTATGTTGCCAGCAGCAGCAACATGGACTTCCCAGCCTTGTTCTTTAAACCATTTCATATACGGCAAATGAAATGCTTTAAAGTGAAAGTCTACCGTCGCACAAAATAATACTTTATTTTCCATATATATATCACCCTACAATTGTTATATTGTAACTAACCACCTGTGCATACTTCATTCTCATTTCTCTACATAGTAAAACATAAGTCTAAGCATATATATGCAGATCAAAATCCATATTTATATCATATTTCGTGGAGTTATATGACTATTTGCCAATGTCAATACACGTTTTCTTAATTCCGTCTTCTCGAGATTCTTATAAGTTTGGAGAACTGCTTCAATTTCGTTTATACAAAGGTTCGATGTTTTACCTATATAAATTTTAGGATGAATTTGTTGTTCATGTATTTCTTCTTTTTTCAATAGTTCTTCAAAGAGCTTCTCTCCAGGTCTTATTCCAGTGAACTCTATTTGTATTTCTTCTAGCGAATTTCCTGATAATGTAATTAAATTTTTCGCAAGATCTACTATTTTCACAGGATCTCCCATATCTAACACAAATATTTCTCCACCTTTAGCTAATGCACCAGCCTGTATTACAAGCTTGGACGCCTCTGGAATTGTCATAAAGTAACGAATCATATCTGGATGTGTAACCGTAACTGGACCACCCTGCTTAATTTGTTTTTTAAACAACGGTATAACACTACCGCGGCTTCCTAATACATTACCAAATCTTACAGCCACAAACTTTGTATTACTTGTTTTGTCCAAGTTTTGAATTACCATTTCAGCAAGCCTTTTTGTTGCTCCCATTACACTTGTCGGATTCACAGCTTTATCTGTAGAAATCATTACAAACGTCTCGACCCCATTCCAGCTTGCCGCTTTTGCCACGTTTGTTGTCCCAATTAAATTGTTTTTGATAGCTTCTTCGGGGTTACGTTCCATCAATGGTACATGCTTATGTGCAGCGGCATGATAAACAACTTGAGGCTGATATTGACTCATTACTGACATCATTTTCAGATCATCCTGTACATCAGCAATTTCTGTGGTAACGACAATATCTGTGTCACCGTATAGCTCTTTCAATTCCATTTCGATAGAATAAATACTATTTTCACCATGACCTAATAAAATCAATTGTTTTGGGTTGAATTTTGCAATTTGACGACAAATTTCAGATCCAATTGAACCACCAGCACCAGTTACTAAAATAATTTTATTAGTAATAAATTCTGAAATACTTTCAATATCCAATTCAACAGGATCACGTCCTAATAAATCGTCTACTTGGACATCACGAAATTCATTCACTGAAACTTTTCCAGTCACTAAATCCTCTAGCATTGGAAGAATTTGTGTTTTTATTTTTGTCTTGGAACATTCTTGAAAAATCATATTTAATGCTTTCTTGCTAAGTGAAGGAATTGCTATTATGATGCTATCGATATCTAATTGCTGAACAGCAAATTCAATACGGTCAATTCCTCCAATTACCGGTATTCCAAGAATATCCAACCCTTGTTTCTTTATATTATCATCTATAAATGCCACAGGCAGTAATTCAGTATCATTACTATTCAAAAGTTGCCTTACAACCATTGTACCTGCAGAACCCGCACCAATAATTAGTGTTCTTTTTTTGTCCTCCCCTTTTTGAATATAAGCATCTCTGAACATCCGCCATAGAAAACGTGATCCTCCAATCAGTAAAATATGAATCATCCACGTTACAACAAGAAGACGGAAATAAATATCTTGAACCAATATTTGTTGTACTACTGCTGTTGTGATAACAGAAAGTGTGATTGCTTTTAAAATAATTAGCAATTCTCCTACACTTGCATACTCCCATGCTTTTTTATAAAGCTTATAAATAAAAGAAAAAATATGATGGCTAAATAGCAGCGTCATTGCACTCACTACGATGGGAAATGTTATGACATTGAAATCAGCACTTACTAAGAAGCGACTAAAGAAAACCGTAGTTAATACGATTAAGGAATCAATTAAAATTAATAAGGATAATCTCTGGCGATACGTCATAATAGGCCCCCCTCTCTAAATTTTTTATATATAACAAAAGGAAATCCTCATAATTGTTATCTTAGAATTAAAAGATTTATATATTGAATATGTCTAGCTAAACATATAGACAAGGAAAATAATCAATAACCAACTAATACAAAGTTCCTATCTACAAAATCCTTTAGAAAGACTTTCTAGACAAGAACTTCAAATAAGTTTGGGCATCCAACCCTCCCTCACACCACACTCTTGACGACTAACGTCTAAGGTTCTTCAACCCACAGTATGATCGAGTGTCTCCATTGATAGTGGTAAGGAGACATCACCGTACCCTATAATTTTTTATAGGTGGTCTTTCATTCTCTACTATAAAATATATGAAAAGCTTCTCATCCTTACGTCACCCATTAGGAAAGCGCTGTATTATTATTTTATGTATAATCAATTCTAATAAATCTCTTATACTTTTTTATTTAGAATAGCACCTACAAGCTTTCCTTTTGTTAAATCTAAGGCCCTATTCGCTTCAACAACTGCTTCACTAGCAGTTTGATAGCAACTTAACACCAATAATACCCCATCACATTGACTAGCTAGTATATTTGTATCTATAACCTCAAGAAGGGGCGGAGAATCAAATAAAATAATGTCATACTGCTCTATTGCTTTGCTAATTAAATTTTGCATAGATGGTAAACTAAGCATCTCAGCTGGATTATTAATTTCGGGACCACTTGTCAATATATGTACATTTTTGATTTCTGTCTGCATTACCACTTTTTCTAATGCTGCTTTTCCCTCCAAAACATTTGTTAATCCAGATTTATTTTCCATTCCAAAAATCGCATGTAGTTCCGGAGTTCGCAAATCCGCATCAACAACTAAGACTTTTTCATCTCGCTGAGCCATAGAAACCGCCAAATTTGCCACAGTGGTGGTTTTACCTTCTCCATATCCAGGAGAAGTAATAATTATAGTCCTTGTTTTGTCCGTGCCAATTGCAAATTGAAGGTTAGTACGAATTGTTCGATATTCCTCAGCCATCTTCGATTTCGGAGCGATATGAGCAATTAAATGACTATTATCAAGGATACGGCTTTGCTTTTTATTATGAATCAAATGTTTTCCCCTCCACTATTACACTTTCTCTCTTACTTGTTTTATCTACTATATTATTTTTCTTCATTTGAGAAACACTTCCTAAAACGGGAACCGGTAATAATTTTTCAATGTTACGTTCCGATTTAATTGTTTCATCAAGAGAATCCAATACAAAGACTACTCCGATACTCAGTATAAGACCGGCAGCCAAGGCCATCTCAATCGCTTTTGCATGATTCAAGTTTATCGGTAAAGGATGCTCTTTTACTTTTGCTTCTGTTAAGATGCGGACATTCGAAAAATTTAGGATAGCATTGGCTTCTTCTTTATAAACATTTGCTGTAGCATTGGCAATTTTGACTGCCTGGGCTGGATTAGTATCCACAGCCGTAATAACAAAAACCTGTGACTCTTCAATCTTTCCAACACTAACCTGTCCATTCAATGCATCTGCTGATTTTTGCGAATTTAATTGCTGGGCCACTTTCTCTAAAACAATAGGTTCCTTTATCATCACTTTAAGTGTAGCTATAGCATCAGCATTAGCTGGAATGAGGATTCTTGCAGAAGACGCATATAAAGGCGTTTTCATGAAAATGCTATATATACCACCAATACATGCCGCTAATATCGTAATTACTGCAATAATCCAAAATTTTCTTTTTATAACATTAAATAAATTTTTTAAGTTTATTTCCTTTTCCATGTTTCCCCTCCATTACTGTCTATTTAACTAATAAAAAAGCTAATCGCTGGTAAATCAAATCGTATAACCTAAGTTAATTTTGATTATATCGAACATAATTTACTAAATCGTAAGTAGAATGAATTTTCCGAGTATACATTCCATTCGGAAAATTCATACCTTGTTTCTTTAATCTTAATATACTCATTTAATATTCATTTTAGTTCTTGATAATGAACCCGTCAATATAAATTTATACATCAAACCCAACAATTACCTTAGTATATTTAATTCAATTATCCTTATATAAATTCAAAAATAACTTCATAAATAATTATTTCAAATGAATTAATTTATTCATGTATTGATATATTATAAAAACCATTTAAAACTGAATTAAACAATATCCTACAAGTTTGACGACTGAAAAAAAGAAGTCTTATTAAAAAGCTAATTCCAAAAACAGATTCACCTTAACTGTTTACCCAACATATTGATTCTGATCCATAAAAATTTTAGCATCCTTTTCTACAAAAAAAGACTTCATTTCTAATGAAGTCTTTTTTGTATCGTTAAAGCTTAGTTACAAACCATTGCGCTTTCCACTAACTTTTTCATATAATCTAATAGCTCTTTTTTTAACTCTTCGTGTTGCAGTGCCATTTCAATTGTTGTTTGAATAAACCCTAGTTTTTCTCCGACATCATAGCGTTTTCCTTCGAAATCATATGCAAATACACGTTGAATTTCATTTAAACGCTGAATCGCATCTGTTAACTGAATTTCTCCGCCTGCCCCTGTTTGTTGATCTTCTAAGAACATAAAGATTTCTGGAGTTAACACGTAACGCCCCATAATCGCTAAGTTAGATGGTGCTGTTCCTTTAGCAGGTTTTTCAACAAATTTACTCACTTGATAACTGCGATCCTTTTGCTCTATCGGATCAATAATACCATAGCGATGCGTTTCATTCTCTGGAACAGTTTGAACACCAATTACTGATGATTGTGTATTCTCATATTGATTCATTAATTGGCGTAAGCACGGCGTATCCGCTTGAACAATATCATCACCAAGTAGTACCGCAAATGGCTCATTTCCAATAAATTTACGAGCACACCAAACAGCATGTCCTAAACCTTTAGGCTCTTTTTGGCGAATATAATGAATATTGATCTTTGAAGATTCTTGTACTTTTTCAAGAGTTTCATACTTTCCTTTTGATAGTAAGTTTTGTTCTAATTCAAAGGAATGATCGAAATGATCTTCAATTGCACGTTTTCCTTTTCCTGTTACGATAATAATATCTTCAATTCCAGACGCAATTGCCTCTTCCACGATATATTGAATTGTTGGTTTATCAACAATTGGTAACATTTCTTTTGGCATTGCTTTTGTTGCTGGTAGGAAGCGAGTCCCTAATCCAGCTGCTGGAATAATGGCTTTTTTTACTGTTTTCAACGGTTAACCTCCTATAAATATCCAAATACTAAATGCTCATTTAATATAATAACAAACTTTATTACTTTGAAATATCTGAAATTGATATTTCATTAATTATCGAACCTATTAAAGAAAAGTCAAAGTCAAATTTATTTGATCGATAAATAAACAGCGAATTATCTTCAGCCTTCAATTGTGCTTCACCCAATTTTCCAAATAAATTTTCTTTTAATATTTTCATATTTTTAATATTTATCTTCTGAACAATTAATTGATTATTATATACTATATCAATATCTTCATATTGAACTAATGTTCCAACTGCTAATTGTTTTTCATTTTTTGAATTACCTACTATGTTAATTATCTCTTCTTTAGACTTTCCTAAAAAAGTAAGATACTCTTCTAAATTTGGAGTAATTCCATCTAATTGTTTTAATTTATCTAAAAATTCTTCATAAGGTATTGTTTGGTTATACGGAATCGATTTAACTATGGATTCACTAATCCAACCCTCTTCTCCATTCCCTAATGTAAATTTTAACCAATTAATATCTGATCCCATCTCTTTTTGCTGCTCTTTTACAACAAATGGAGTTCCAAACGATATCGTTCCAACTACTTGTCCATCTAAAGTTGGTGTACCCCTAACACGACCTTTTGCAGAGTTTACATACCGGACATCTAAAGATGCAAGTGGATTCTCCTCTTTTTTAGTACGTTCCACCTTACTTACTGGTTCTTTCTTCTGCTCTTTCGCCTGTAAAGAATATAGAATACTATCCTTTTGCCAGTAAGTTACCCCAACAAGTATCATCAATAACATAACACCAATAATAGCACTTAAGAACTTTCGTCCCTTTTTCTTTTTTGTATGATGTGGGCTTTGTTTTCCTAATAATGATAGGTGATCTACAACTTGAGCAGTGCCCTCTTTTTTCGTATCTTCATTGTTTATTAAATTTTTACCCGCCTGCTTCTCCATTGATTCTTTTTTAAACTTCTGCTGCTCTTCTCTACTCATAGCCCTGTACTCTTTTAAGAAGTTTTCATATTTCGGCATAATTTCTTGAATTGGACCATAGTCTTTAATTTCTCCATATTCTAACCATAAAGCCTTTGTACAAAACTTTTTCACTTGACCCAAAGAGTGACTGACGAAGAAGATAGTTTTCCCTTGTTCTTTAAACTCATTCATACGTTTCAAACATTTATCTGTAAATGTTTGATCACCTACTGAAAGTGCTTCATCAATTACAAGGACGTCTGGATTAATACTTACAGAAATAGCAAACCCTAAACGGGATTTCATTCCACTTGAGTATTTCTTGACTGGCATATCAATAAATTTTCCAATATCGGCGAATTCAATAATTTCCGGTGTCAACTTCTCAATTTTTTCTTTACTTAATCCCATCATCAAGCACTTTAGTTCAATATTTTCTCTACCAGAAAGTTGATTGTTCAACCCAGCTGCAATAGCAATAAGTGTAACTTTTCCTTTAATATCAATTTTTCCTTTTGTAGGTGGTGTAATTCCAGCAATTAAATTAGACATCGTCGACTTTCCTGAGCCATTTACCCCAACAATACCAATTACATCACCTTTTTGAGCTACAAACTCTAAATTTCTTAATGCATAAAAGTCTTCGCCAAATCCTCCAGGATATATGATATCCTTTAATTTATCTGAATTTTTACTGTGCATTTTGTATTTTTTTGTTACATTATGAAACCTGACTGATTCATTCATTTTTTACAACCCTCATTATAGATAATCTGCAAAGTGCTTTCTAAATTTCACATGTAATGCTGAGCCAATTAAAAAAGTAATAAAAACAAATCCCCAAAAATATAGCGCATAATTTATATCTTGGAAGAACCAATTTGTTCCTAATAAAGATGCCCGGTATCCATCAACAATATAGCAAAAAGGATTAAATTGCATAATCTTTTGGAAAATAGATGGTAGCCTTTCAGGAGTCCATACTATAGGAGTTAAATAAAATAACATTCTCATAATCGATTGAACAATCATTTGAGTATCTCTAACAATTGTCGCTAAAGTGGATGTAATTAGAGACAGTGAGCATACTAGCATAAGAGTGGCAAACATATAATAAACAAGCTGAATATAATGAATAGAAATTCCTTGTCCTGTTACTAAAAATAAAATTGTTATAACTCCTACAAGGATTACATGTGAATAAAAATTAGACATGATTACAAAGCTTGGAATAACGCTCATCGGGAAGCTCATTTTTGAAACCATATTTAACCTTGTATAAATTGACTTAGAAGCTTGCATCATTGCCGGATTTATAAAAAACCATACAACTAATCCTGCAGATAACCAATAGACGAAAGGAACTCCATTAACACCTTGTCCCCCTCTAATACCTAACCCAAAAACAAACCAATAAATACTCATCTGTATTAGTGGATTCAAAAGTTCCCAAAAAAGTCCTAAGTAATTATTATTATTTGTACTTTTTACTTGATAAATAGATAAACGTTTAATTAAATATAAACTGCTTATCTGTTCTTTCAATACCATGATCATTGAGTTCATCTTTACTATGCCTCTCCGAAAAATATTTTCCTTACAGCTCGTTTAGAAGCACCACCATCTTCTAAATAACAATACTTATTATAGAAACTATCGTATTTCTCTGCAAATTCTCCCAATCCATTTACTTCACACTTTACTATTTCTTCCAATACCACTCTTGTATTCTTTACAATCGGTCCAGGGGCTTCTTCTTCCAAATCAAAATAAAATCCCCTTAATTTATCACGATAAGAATCAATATCATACGTATAGAAAATGATTGGACGCTTTAAATTTGCATAATCAAAAAAGACTGAAGAATAATCTGTGATTAACAAATCAGATATTACATATAGTTCGTTAATATCAACATGCTTGGAAAAATCGTAAACAAACCCTTTATATTTAACTAAATCAAATTTTTCTGCTACTAAATAATGCATACGTAATAAAATAACATAGTCCGATCCTAACTTACTTTGTAAGAGATCCAAATCTAGTTGTAAATCTAATTTATATCGTCCCTTACTATAAAATTGATCATCTCTCCATGTTGGTGCATATAAAATAATTTTTTTATCTATCGGTAAGTTATTATTCTTCTTTAAAGATTCTATTACTGAAGAATTGTTACTCTGATATAAAAAATCATTACGTGGGTAACCAACTTCTACGACTTCCTTTTGAAATTGAAATGCCCTTCTAAAGATATCTGTAGAATAGGTATTAGGTGAAAGCAGATAATCCCAATTTTGTGCTTCAAGATGAAAATTATGCTTATATTTTTCCGTTGTCGTACCTGGCATATGTACTTCTTTCATATCACCAGCTAATTTCTTTAATGGCGTACCATGCCAAGTTTGGATATATACCGTATGTTTTGGTTTAGGTAACCATAAGGGCATTCTACTATTTGTAACCCAATATTTTGAACGCACCAACAAAATAAACCAACGAATCGAGAACCTTTTTACATATGGGATATTTTCTTTATCAAATTGCACTGTATGGTTTTTATTTACACTCCATATCATTTCAAAATCCATATTATTTTGTAACATATATTCATATATAGCCCGTGGATTACAGCTATATTGTTTTCCAGAATAACTTTCAAATAAAATTAATTTCTTTTTGGGAGGCAAACAACTACAGAATAGAAATACTGCCTTACATAATTTCTTTACAATACGGTGATTTTTTATTCTTCTTATAAAACTCATGTCGTTTACACACCTTCTAATTCAGTCGCTTCATACTTACGATACATTAACGCGAAACCTCGCCTTTTCCCGTTCTTCCCATTAATGTGTCTACCTCTTCTTTTGCATTTTTCCCATTAAACAAAACATTATATATTGCATTCGTAATTGGCATTTCAATATTCATTTTTTCAGCTAAATGATACGCTGCCTCAGCTGTACGAACCCCTTCTACTACCATACCCATATTTTCTAATACTTCTTCTAAATTATGACCTTTTCCAAGTAAATTTCCAGCTCGCCAATTGCGACTATGAACACTTGTACAAGTCACAATTAAATCACCTACACCTGTTAATCCTGCAAAGGTAAGCGGATTTGCTCCCATCTCACACCCTAATCGTGTAACTTCAGTTAGTCCCCTGGAAATTAAAGCTGCCTTTGCGTTATCTCCGTAACCAAGACCATCTGAAATTCCTGCACCAAGGGCAATAATATTTTTTAGTGCCCCGCCCAATTCAACACCAATCACATCTCGATTTGTATAAACACGGAAATTTGTATTCATAAATAGCTTTTGTGTTTTTTCCGCAGCCTGTAAATGATATGATGCAGCGGTTACAGTAGTAGGATGACGAAGACTCACCTCTTCTGCATGGCTTGGTCCTGAAAGAACAACAACACTTTCTATTAACTCTTTCGGCATCTCTTCTTCAATCATTTCTGATATACGTTTAAATGACCCTGGTTCAATTCCTTTACTTGCATGAATAATTGTTATCGGTTGTTTTACGATGTCCTTCAGTTGCTGCATTACACTACGAATTGATTTCGTTGGGACAACTAATAATATCGTATCTATCCCATCCATTGCTTCCGCTAAGGATTCATACCCTTTTATTGTTTTAGAAAGCTGAATCCCAGGTAAATATGTTTCATTTGTATGCTTCTCATTAATTTCATGGATTTGTTCTGCTTTATTTCCCCAAATTCGCACTTCATGCCCATTATCCGCTAGAACCATAGATAGTGCTGTTCCCCAGCTTCCTGCACCAACCACTGTGATTTTTTTCAAAATAAGCCCCCTTTTATCACCTTAACAACGTTAAAAATATCACTATTTATGCAAGAAGCTAAGTGATATAAACATAATTCACTTAGCTTCCATATTTCATTATATTTTTTAATTTGATTACGCTCTACTTCTCTTTAAGAGTGCATATTTCATCGTAAAACATTTCAAGAGCATGCCCATTATATTTTTGAAAATCAAATTCTTTAAAAGATGTTTTACTTAATATAAACTTTTGCATCCCAATTACTAAACCAGTAATGTTATTTTCAACTAAATCCCCATAGCCTTTTTCCAAAATGCTCCTTGATCCTGCAATATCAGTAGCTATAATAGGCTTTCCTAATATTAAAGCCTCTAACAATACCATTGGTTGTCCCTCGTGATTAGACGAGAGAACAAAACAGTCACATTGATTAATAAGTAAGAAAGGATTACTCATTTGACCAGTAAAAATCACTTTGTCCTCTAGATTTTTTTCTCTCACTAAATTCTCTAATTCTTCTTTTAAAACTCCATCTCCAATAATATAAAGCCTAATATTATCATAGAGTTCCGTAACTTTTGCAAAAGCATGTATAAGCTTTTTCTGATCTTTTTCAGGTGACAATCTTCCCATATTAACAAAATTAATGTTCTCTTTTTGGGGCATTTCAATTCCTCTAATTTCAAGCTTACCATTTCCGTGAATATTTTCTTTTAATAAATATTCTTTCCCGTCATATTTATATATGTCGCCTTCTTCAATCTGTTTAAGTACTTTATTAGGGTCAATGGCATTATGGACATACACACCTTGTTTTAGTGTAATATAATCCTTCAAATTCTTCCTATTTAAATTTCTTGTGTGTTCTGCAACAGCTACTATTTTATCAAACTCCTTATACAACGGAAAAATAATATTTAAATTAGCTCTATGCTTAAATTTACCTTTAATTTTTTTAGAGTATTCTGCCCACATATCATTATGTTGATAGATATTTCTCTTTTTAAAATCTCCAAACGCAAATAACAATGTCCAAAATGGGACATATCCACTAAAGTCAATAGCTATATCAAATTCCGCATTACCAAATAACCTTGAAATTTCACGCTTGTATAGTTGCTTTGGTAGCGCCTTCTGAGCTCTTTCATTCTTTAGCCCCATTTTCATAACATAATTATTTTGATAAGATTCTTTTAAAGTGGTGTTTAAACTACCTACTCGATAAAATCTTTTCACATTCGAATTAATTTGATTGAAATTATCTCTTGAAATTTGATCATACTTCCCTTTATCAATAACTGCCACATTGTATTTTGAGTAATCAATACTATTCAAAAGGTTAATAACTGATGTGGTAATTCCATTATTCAAAAACCCACCACAGTACATTAGAATATTTTTCTTATTCTCATTTGTGACTTTATATACATTCTCCGTATGTTTTCCTCGGAAAATAATCTCAATCGCTCTTGCTGTAGCATTTCCATCATCATGATAGCAATATTCTTTTAATATTTCTTGGTATTTAAAACTGTAATCATTTTTTACACTCTCAATTTTTTCAATACTACGAACAACTTCGTCTACCGTATAGCATATTGGACCTGGCATATCTTCTAATTGAACGTATAAACCTCGTTGCTCTTCATACGCTTCCTTATCATACGTTAAGAAAATGATTGGTTTTTCTGTTACCATATAATCAAAGAATATACTAGAGTAATCTGTTACTAAAACATCTACTATTGACATCAATTCATTGGAATCTACCCAATCTGGTATACAAATCTCTCGTAAGCTTTCATCATCTTTAATAAATTTATATGTCAATGTATGGACTTTTAACAGGAGTTGATAATCACTAGGTATTTCAGAATACATTTTTTTCACAATATTGTTAATCTCATCCTTAATATTACTTACCTGATTTACTCCTCCTCTCCAAGTCGGTGCATATAAAATTATCTTTTTCGTTTCATCAATTTCTACAAATTCCTTTAAATATTCTTGTACTTCTTCCGGGTTTACTTGTAGAGTGAGGTCAATTCGAGGATAACCTTCATCGACAACATAACCATTGTATAACCCTTCTAAATCATGTGAATTTACAATGGTATCTGCAGTAAATTTATTAGGATTTAATATATAGTCACAATGCATAAAATTTCTTTGAATATTTTTATGTTGCCCTATTTCGCCCTTCATATCCTTTCCTAATGTTTTAATAGGTGTTCCATGCCATGTATTAACATAGATTTGTCCCTCTTTTTTCTGGAAATAAGGTGGGAATGTAGTATTGTTAATTAGATATTTCGCTGTTGTTAAATATTTTAAATACTCTTCACTATGAACTTTAACGAACTTAACATTTTTTTTATTTTCATAACGTTTAGCATAAAAATTATTTCCATCATTTAATGCCCAAACATGTGTATAATCCTTATACTCTGGATTATCAATAATTTTTTTAAAGATTGCGTATGGACTATCTGTCATACCTTTACCATGGAAAGATTCATATAATATAACTTTCTCATCCAAGTCTAATTTCACATAAAAATCAGTGTACTTAACAGTTCTCTTAAACCCTTGGTCATTCGAATATTTTTTCAGCGGGCCTGATAAAAAATTAATACGATTTTTCATTCTGTTAATCTTTTTCTTGAGTTGCAATATTAAAACCCCTCTTTAATTCATTTATAAAGTATACTTCCTATAAAAAGTCTTTTATCTTTTCCTCGAACACATCCTTATTATAGAAATGCATGACTACCTTACTATTTCCCTTTAAAAAGCATATTTACAAAGTGCTTACTTGAATCACCTATCGAATACTCATTCCATTTCAAAGTAAAATTATTTATACTATCTATTTTGAACTTACCATCTGTTATCACCTGTACCACCTCCTCAGTTGTATAAACAACTGGTCCTGGCACATCAGATATATAATCACCAATAGTCCCTCTTTTTTTCATATATTTCTTTAAATCGTATGCAAAAAAGATCATTGGTTTATTTAATAAGCAGAATTCAAATGGTATGGAGGAATAATCAGTGACTAATATATCCGTCACTAGAAATAGATCATTTATATTTGGATAAAGGGAATAGTCATATAAAAATCCCGCATACTTTTCCTCATAATTACATATGTTTCGTATTGCTGGATGTAATTTAATGATGAGAATATACTCACCTTTCAATTGCCTATACATCTCATCGATATCTAGATGTAAATCAAAATCTACTAGTTCTTTATCCCTAAAAGTTGGCGCATATAAAATAACCTTTTTATCTTTTAGCTTTGGATTTACTATAAAAATATTATCTTTAACTTTCTTTTGTCTCTGTTCATCAAAAAACAAATCTGTCCTCGGAATACCTGTTTTTAATATATTATTATCCGATAGAGCAAAAGCTTTCTTATAAATGTCAGCAAGCGCTTCTGACCCTACAACAATTTTATGGAAGTTTTTATAAACATCCATAAATCTGTTTTGAGCTCGTAGACTTCTTTTTTTTAAAGACGGAGCTAATAATCCGAATTTTTTAAAAGCACCTGCTGCATGCCATATTTGAATACACTCTACGCCTTTTTTAAATTTAATTTTTGCTAGCGATCCAAAATAATTATCAACAATGACATATTGAGAAGTAGATAAATGATAGACAGATTTAATAGTGTGGAATATATTCCTTGTTTCAAATTTATAAGATTTCACATTCGAGTAGTTGTCCACTTCATATTTACATGTAGATTTATATAAAAAAACCACCTCACAATTTATACCTTGGCGTTGCATTTCCTCATAAATAAAAAATAAATTCTCACCATAAGACATAATAAAAGTTACTTTCTTTTTAATTGGAAACACTTTCATCATACTATGTAAAATTGCAACTAAGATGAGATAGATTTCTACCATTATTTCTCTAATCATTTATTTTATCTAGCAACTTGCACTAGTTCCTTTTTAATTTTTGTTGTTGAAATTCCAGCTGTACGTGTTAAATAGACGACTTCACAGTATTCACTTAATTCGTCAAATTCCCCTTCCCAATCATCACCCATAACAAATGTATCTACGTCATGATTAACAACGTCTTTTACTTTCTGCTCCCAATTATGCTCAGGAATCACCTCATCCACATAACGAACTGCTTCTAGAATCATTTTACGATTCTCATAGCTGTGATAAGACTTTTTATTTTTTAATTTGTTAAATTCATCTGAAGAAACAGCAACAATTAAATAATCGCCCAAATCTTTCGCTCTCTTCAATAAGTTAATATGTCCCCAGTGCAATAAATCGAAAGTCCCATATGTAATAACCTTTTTCATAATCGCGCCCCCTGTGAAATGTTCTTATTTTATAATTATTCACTTTAGAAATATATTCAAATTAGAGTGTCCCTTGCACCTATGTACGATAAGAAGGACTCAAATTCCCCTATGTAAATGCAAAACAAATTTACATAGATTTTACATTAAGTTCACACGAAATTCACACGAATGATTATAACATAATTTTCATTTACAAACTATGACAATAACCTAACAACTATTGTCATATCCTGTTTAAGAAGGCGCCTTCTTATCTGGTATTACAAACCTCCTCTTACTTTCTTTTATTTACAAAAAAAAGTGCGAAGGAAATATTTCCTTCGCACTTTTTAAATCATTCAAACCTTATCGCAACGCACGACGTGGTAATTTATCAATGTTCTCTAACATAATACCTGTACCAACCGCAACACATTGCATTGGGTTTTCAGCAATTAATACTGGTAATTTTAACTCTTCTGCTAGAAGCATGTCGATACCGTGTAATAAAGCTCCACCGCCTGTTAGAATAACACCACGGTCAATAATGTCCGCAGATAGTTCTGGTGGTGTACGCTCTAGTACGCCTTTTGCAGCTTGTACAATGATAGCCGCGTTTTCTTTTAGTGCTTCTGTAATTTCTTCAGAGCATACTGTAATTGTACGTGGTAAACCAGTTACCATGTCACGTCCGCGAATTTCAAGCTCTTCACTACGTGCACCTGGGAATACTGTACCAACTTTAATTTTAATATTTTCTGAAGTACGTTCTCCAATCAATAGCTTATACTTACGTTTAACGTAGTTTAAGATCTCCATATCAAACTTATCGCCAGCCATTTTGATAGAGGAAGAGGTAACAATATCACCCATAGAAAGTACGGCAATATCTGTTGTACCTCCACCAATATCAACAACCATGTTTCCGCTTGGCTGGAAGATTTCCATACCAGCACCAACTGCGGATACTTTTGGTTCTTCTTCTAAAAATACTGTTTTACCACCTGAACGTTCAGCAGCCTCACGAATTGCTTTTTGTTCTACAGATGTGATATTTGTTGGACAGCAAATTAAAATGCGAGGTTTTGAAAAGAAGCTCTTCACGTCCAATTTGTTAATGAAATACTTTAACATTGCTTCTGTAATTTCGAAATCTGCGATTACACCATCTTTAAGCGGACGAATTGCTACAATATTACCAGGTGTACGTCCCACCATACTTCTTGCTTCTTCACCTACTGCTAATACTTTTCCACTATTACGATCAATTGCCACAACAGATGGCTCATTTAATACAATACCCTTACCTTTAACATGAATTAATACGTTAGCCGTACCTAGGTCAATTCCGATATCTCGCGCAAACATTCCCGTCATTTCCTCCTCGATATTCAAAATCAGGTTACACCCGAATTCTTTTACACCTAATTCCTGATTTTATCATAAATTTAACAGAAACGTAATATTCGCAAAAAGAATTCTTCTGAAAAATATTACCGAATTTGCAAGGAATGTTTGCTATTTTAGATTTATTGGCGCACAGGGTTTTCAGTATCTTCTTTTCTATACTTCTGCTTTGTTGCTTCTCCCCCTCTTAAATGACGAATAGACTTATGATAATCAAGAATTTCTTTCACTTCATTTGCGAGCTCTGGATTAATTTCTGGCAAACGTTCTGTTAAATCTTTATGGACTGTACTCTTTGATACCCCAAACTCCTTTGCGATTACACGCACTGTCTTTCTTGTCTCCACGATATACTTGCCAATCTTGATAGTTCTCTCTTTGATGTAATCGTGCACACCACTCGCCTCCCTAAATTGGATGTGAGAAGTGTGAAATGAGACTCGCTGCATACGACTATGAAGTAAATGTGAGTGCTGTTTGTAAGCGTTAAACATTCTTGGATTTATAATGAAATGATTCACGATTTCTCACCTCAAACACTCTCTTTGCATTGGTTTATACCATTGTATTGCCCGCACTACTGATATATGCTACATGTTCACTATTTTTGCGGACTAAGTTAAGAAAAATTACGTTTTTTTGTGAGAAATACGTTAACAATGACAATTATGGCGAAAAAAAGTGACACCTCTTTATAAAAGGTGTCACTCTTCTCTTTCATACTCTTCTTCTAACAACTGATGGTGGGGAACTTCTTTCTTACCGGCAATATAATAATATAAAGCGAATAAAACAAACAATAAAATGATAGCAATCGACAGAACAGATAAAAATGACACAGTATCCCCTCCCTTTTGTAATATATATTCGAGAATCTCGTCATTTTTCCTTGTTATTGCAACTTTTTTCTCGAAATTGATTATTTTTATATAAAAATAAAAAAATCAACTCTCCTAATGAGAACTGATTTTTTTACTTTATTATTCTTGTGAAGAAGAACCGTTAGATGATTCTGTAGAACCATTCGTTGATTTTTCTTCTTTTTGAGATTTCTCATCTTGTTTGCCATTCGTCTCTTTATCACTCTTCGAGCCGCTTGTTGACTTCTCTTCTTTTTGAGACTTATCTTCTGTTTTACTTTCTGGTTTCGTGCTTGTTGACTTTTCTTCTTTTTGAGATTTGTCATCAGTTTTTTTACCAGAAGCATTTGTCGCCTTTGCAGCACCCGCATCAGCTTTAATTTCTGCTACTGATTTATTTAAGTAACGCTCAGGGTTCACAGCCACATTGTCTTTACGTACTTCAAAGTGAACGTAAGAGCCTACCTCTTTATTCATTGCATTTAGACCTGATTTTCCTAACACTTCACCTTGCGCGACTCTTGCACCTTTTTCTACTTTCACACTGCCTAAACTTTGATAATATGCCGCTACACCATTTCCACTATCTACTGTTACAACATAACCAAGAAGTGAATCTTTTTCAGCTTTCGTTACTGTACCACTTAAAGCAGCTGTAACATCAAATTCTTTTCCGTTTTTCGCAGCAATGTCGATTCCTTTATTCGGGGAATATGTGTTGTTATAAAAGACAAGTGCTTTTTCTTGTTCCGCCTCTGATGCTGCATCTTCATAGAATTTCTTCTGTACTACTACTTCTGCATTTGCTGCAGCTGGCATTTTCATTACTTCTGAAGATTTTGTTACCGGTACTGCTGGATCTTCCGTTTGTGTATACGGTGTTGCTTGATCTTGGTTCGGAGCTTTCTTTGGATTAGCTCCCTGGAACCATAGCGCAACCATTAAGATTACCGCTGCACAAGCAATGTATAGTGCCGGAAACACCCATCTTTTTTGAAATAAATGTACTACTTTTCGCGACTTTTTACTATTTCTTCCTCGCATTCCATCATCACCTCAGCAATCATTTTGAACAATATTCACTCATCCTATACAACCTATAACTAATTACTTTTCGACAAAATCTGTAAAAATATGTATAAGAATTGCAGAATTTCCGAGGAAATGATGAAAAAAGAAAAAACTGAGCGTTTGAGCTCAGTTTTTAGTCCATTTGTTTCTTTCTATAAATGAAGAGTGTAATAACAAGTACTGCAACTAACCAAATTGTTATGTTCAATAAATTACTAGTAATTGCACTAAAACCTCCACCTTTTATAACACTGCTAACTGCAAGACCGATATGACGAGTTGGCAAATAATCGACTATTTTTGTAACGACTTCATTCTTCACAAACATTCCAATTAAATCACCGAAAAGGAATGTCATTAATATTGGTAATCCAATTGTTGATGTTTGCGGTACATTTTGAGCTAATAATCCAATACAAGTACCAATGAGGTTAAATATTAGCATTCCAAGAACAAAGATGAGTAATAATAATGCAATATTACCTTCTAATTTACCTAAAATAAGTAGATTAATAAAACAGGTCGCTACTGTAATCATACCCGTTAATGAACTTTTACCAATTAATACTTCAATAGATGATGCTGGTGATAGCATAAGAACACGAAGCGTATTTTTTTCCTTTTCTTCAGCGATGAGCATCGCCTGTACAAAGCCTCCGACCATAACTAACGCCATCGCAGTTAACGTACTTGCTCCAACTTCTCTCATATTATCTGAGCGACTAAATAATACCGAAAAGACAAGTGGCATTACCAACATAATTAAAGTTTGTGAATTCGTTTTAAAATCCTGTACCTCTTTCCGAAAAATTGCTGAAAATCGTCTCATTGAAAATGTCATTATAGTCCCCTCCCAGTAACTTCAATAAAGATATCGCCTAATGTTGGCTCGTGTGAATGAATAGATAGTAATTCGCCTTTTTTCATCCATTCTGAAATGCGTTTTGCCCCTAATTCATCTTTTTTCACAATTTCTTTCTTCTTATCTGTTAACACAACTTGTATTTGATCTTTCGCGTATTGCAAGCGAAGGTTTTCTGGTGTATCAAGAGCTACTATTTCTCCTCCACATAGAAAGGCAATGCGGTTACAAAGCGTTTCTGCTTCGTCCATGTTGTGCGTTGTTAAGAAAATCGTTGTTCCTTCTTTATTTAAGTCTTTTAAGATTTTATGAATGTTTTGTACGTTTACTGGATCAAGTGCAGATGTTGGTTCATCTAAGAAGAGGATATCTGGTTTATGAAGAATTGCTCTCGCTAGTATGACGCGCTGCTTCATTCCTTTTGATAACTTTTTCACTTGTGTTTTTTTATCATCCAATAAGTTCACTTGTGCTAACACTTCATCAATTCGTTCTTTTTTACAATCGTATAAGTCACAAAATAATAGTAAGTTATCATAAATGCTAAGTCTGTCATATAAGCCGCTATTGTCTGTTAAAATACCGATTCGTTTGTAATCGATGCTGCTTGGCCCTGTAATGTCTTTACCTAATACTCGTACTGTTCCAACGCTATGAAGCAATTGAGAAGTTAAAATTTTCACTGTTGTCGTTTTCCCAGATCCGCTCGGTCCAAGAAATCCGAAGATTTCTCCTTGCTTCACCTCAATATTTACATTTCGAAGGGCCGTTTTTCCATCGAAACTTTTCATTACATCTTTCATTTCAATTGCCAATGTCATTTCGTCATCCCCTTTGTTTTTCTTTTTATAGATGAAAGTCGCTTTAGCGCTTTTCGTTTGTTTGTTTCGCTTTTCTTGACTCAATCATATGAAAAACAAAGGGGTTACGCAGTAAAATACCGGTAAAAGGAGTATTTTTACCGGTGAATGAATCCTATTTTGAGCTTATTGGAGCATTTTTATAGTCCAATTACACCTTTTAATTCATCCATTCGTCCTTTCGAAAGCGGGATTGAACTTTTTCTTTCGTCATCCAAAATTAAACTAAAACTATTACGTGTCCACGTAATGACTTCTCGTACTCTTTGTAAATTAACGAGGTACGAGCGATGACATCTAAAGAATCCGAATCCTGTTAATCTCGTTTCTAGTTCACTTAATGTTAATGCGCATACGAAGTCACCTTCGCGCACATGAATATGTGTCACTCCATTTTGTGTTTCAATGAAATGGATCTCCATCGGATCCAGTAAAATGATTTTATCGTTCACTTTCGCTGGTATTCTTTCCAGTTTCATTTGCGGAATCATTTGAACTACTTTTTCTTCATCTACTTCTTCAACTTCTTCTTGCTCTATTTCTATCTTTTTCACACCATCATTGTTTAATATGTATACATCTTCTGTCAACGAAAGGGCATCCGATAAAAAGGAGGACGTAATAAAGATTGCCTTTCCTTGCTCTTTCATTTTCATAATCGCTTTTCGAATAATAATCGTACTCTCTGTATCTACATTTTGCTCTGGCTCTTCTAAAATAACTAAATCCGGATTGTGAATCATAATCCGCCCGATATGAAGACGGCGTTTCTCTGAAAATGACAATTTTTCTATTTTAGCGTTTAACTTATCTAGGAGACCGACATATTGTACAACTTCTTCTATACTCATATGTGATTCATAAAGCCCTAATAAAAACTTGAAGTACTCCTTCACCTTTAAACGGTCATATGCTTCATCTTTCAAAAAACAAAAGCCGATGCGTGAATACATCTTCTTTCCAATCGATTCACCTTCAAATAGCACACTGCCCAAAGAAGCCTCTTCTTCTCCGATAATAATGCGATGCAACACTTTAGCTGTATGATTATTGCACTGCAAAACAACACATTGCCCTTTTTCAACCTCCAGTTCAATTGCCGGCAACTGGTTCGTCTTCCCTAATTGTTTCAACTCCAATAACGCCATTCTGTCTCCTCCAAATGTTTTTCCCTAATTATATCAAACATTTAATGGAAAATTATGATATTTCATGAAGTACCATAACAAATAAGGACCTGTCCCAAAATCGATGAGAGTAGCTCTTTTTTCATGTCGCATGATGGCAAATAAAGTGAAACTTTAATCAGTGGGGGTTTTGTTCATCCCCCACTGATTATTAGCCTTCACCAATCGAGCTTTTACGGGCAGCCCTACTCCCACAAATAGCGGGATAAAATTTTATCGGTGATTTTTCGAATATATCGACCACAACTCGAGTTTTATCAGCGATTCGACAATAGTAGCAACTTATAAATATGAAAAGACCGTCCCAAAACACCTTTTGAGACGGTCTCTTTTGCGTTCTATTTTTTCACCATTAACTTTCCTTCATAATCATTCATCGTCTTTATTTCAACGCCTTTATAATAATGAGCGACGATATCTGTATATTTCTTACCTTCCACTGCCATGCCATTCGCACCGTACTGGCTCATACCGACGCCGTGACCGAATCCTTTCGTCGTAACGGTGATGTTATCCCCTTCTTGTTTCCACGTAAAGTCTGAGGAGCGTAAATCTAACTTTTCACGAACTTGTTTTCCTGTTAATGTTTTCCCTTGGAACTCTACATCCTTTACTCGCTTTCCTTCCGTAAGGTCTTTAATATTACCAACCTTTCCGTTTGCTAGTACTTTCACACCGAGACGTTTTTGAAAATCAGATACTGTGAATTTTTGCTCACTCGTAAATTTTGGAGAGGCTTGATCCCACGGACTATCTACACTCTTTAAGTATGGATAATCATTTCCCCAATAATCAGCTGCATTTTCTGTTCGTCCGTTACTCGTTGAGAAGAAGGATGCTGAAATTGGTTTTCCATCATACGTTAAAACTTGTCCTGCGGTTTTCGAAACGGCTTCCTCAATTTTCTTTAAATTATTTTCGTAGTTATTACCCCATTGTTTCTTCAATTCCTCTTTGCTTTTGTACACTTGATCTTTCACTGTATCTGTCACGTCCGCATTGTTTTTCTTACCTCCGCTTAGCATACGCTGCACTACAAATGTTCTTGCTGCTAATGCCTGCGCCTTTAGCGCCTCTATTTCAAAGCTGGCATTCATCTCAGAAGCTACTACACCGGCCACATACTCCTCCATAGGTAATGTTTCTACCTTCTTCTGCTGATCACGGTATACAGCAACTTGAACCGCTGTATCCACTTTCCCTGGAGCTGGTATACTTTCTATCGCTGGAGGAGTTTTAGAAGCTGCTTCTTCCCCTACTTTTGCTTTCGCAAACGGAATAACAAGAGCAGCAGGTACAATGATAACGAGCGCTATTAAGAGCGCTACTGTAATGAAAAGCGGCTTTGAAAATTTCATCCTATTCCCCCAATATAAAGTTGGATTCCTTTCATTCTTATGGAACTACGGGATCTTTTAGAACATACTTGGGGGTATCGGTATAAAGTGAAACTATAATCAGTGGGGGTTTTGTTCATCCCCCACTGATTATTAGCCTTCACCAATCGGGCGTTTACGGGCAGCAGGGCTCCCACATAACTTCTTTGCTCCAGCCGAATTTTGAGGTGGGAGTTTTACTGCCCGCAAATAGCGGGATAAATTGAAACTTTAATGAGGCAGGGATCTTACTGACCACAAATAGCAGGATAAAAACGAAAATTTTCTAAATATTTTTACTGAGACGTGCATAAGTATAGAATTTATTGACTATAACAGTAATAACCCAAAAAAAAATAGCCCCTATGTCAAAAGACATAGAGACTACTTCAATTAAGCGTGAAGATCAGAAACTTCTTGTTCTTTCACTTCTTCTACTTTTTCGTTTACACGTTCAATAGTTGCACCTAATGCAGCTAATTTCTTATGGAAGTCTACATAACCGCGGTCAAGATGTTTTAACTCTGTTACACGAGTATAACCTTCTGATACTAAACCAGCTAAGATTAATGCTGCTGCAGCACGTAAATCAGTTGCGCCTACTTCAGCACCTTGCAGGCTACTTGGACCGTTCATAATTACAGAACGACCTTCGATTTTAATATCAGCATTCATACGACGGAATTCTTCAACGTGCATAAAGCGGTTTTCGAATACCGTTTCTGTAATCATACTTGTTCCATCAGCATGTAGTAATAATGCCATCATTTGTGATTGCATGTCTGTTGGGAAACCTGGATGAGGCATAGTTTTAATATCAACCGCTTTTAACTTATCTGGGCCGATAACACGTACACCTTCATTTTCCTCAATAATTTTAACACCCATTTCTTCCATTTTCGCTGTAATTGAGCGTAAATGTTCAGGCACAGCATTTTCAATTAAGATGTCTCCACCTGTAATTGCCGCTGCAACCATGAATGTTCCTGCTTCAATACGGTCAGGAATAATAGGGTGGTTTGCACCATATAATTTTTCAACGCCTTCAATACGAATCGTTCCAGTTCCAGCTCCGCGTACTTTCGCACCCATTGCATTTAAGAAGTTAGCTAAGTCAACGATTTCTGGCTCTTTCGCTGCGTTTTCAAGGACTGTTGTCCCTTTTGCTAATGTAGCTGCAGACATAATGTTTTCTGTCGCGCCTACGCTTGGGAAGTCTAAATAAATTTTAGCTCCTTTTAGTTCGCCCTCTACGTGTGCCTCAACAAATCCGTTACCAACTTTTACTTTCGCTCCCATTGCTTCAAAGCCTTTTAAATGTTGGTCAATTGGACGTGAACCAATTGCACATCCACCAGGAAGTGCAATACGAGCACGACCGTTACGTGCTAATAATGGTCCCATTACTTGAACAGATGCACGCATCTTACGTACATACTCAAATGGTGCTTCAATGTTTAATTCTTTAGAAGAATCGATTGTTACTTGGTTATTTTCAAATACGACTTCAGCATTTAAATGACGTAATACCTCGTTAATTGTGTATACATCAGATAATACTGGTACTTCAGATAGTACATTCTTTCCGTCACTCGCTAATAGGGCTGCAGCGATTATAGGTAATACAGCATTTTTTGCGCCCTCAACACGCACTGTGCCGCTTAACCGCTTTCCGCCACGGACGATGATCTTTTCCAAATTATTCCCCTCCGTGTCCTTTTTTCAGTATCTATTCACTCAATACTCAGAAGTTATGATCGGTGTGCCAACCACAATTGTATCTTTGTTGTTTGTAGAACGTATTGCTATTTGCACATTTATTTTCTCTCTATTTGTTGAAAGAGCGTCATTCCACTTTTTATTATATGCGGAGACTGATACAAATGCTCTTTCTTCTATCTGTTCGATCGCTCTTGCTGAAAGATCTTTCAAAACCTGATTGGTTTTATTTTGCAAAACACCTTCAATCTTATCATTCAGTACACCTTGAACACAAGTGTAAATTATAGGTTTTTCACTTAAAATTTCATCTATGTTCTGAACGTACTTCGGGTCCCATTTCGCCCCGCTCACTTCAAAAATAATAAAAGTGTTTTCTTTAGTATTTTCCTTACTCCAAGTTACTACTATTCGTTCTTCATGTGAAGAAGATTTTTTATAGGATGTAGCCTTATATCCATCTGGAGATTGTTCTAATTCCCAACTTTCGATGTTTGCCTCTTCCTTCACATCATTTAACAGTTTTTGAAACGTATGTATATTAGAAATTGTTTTCGTTTCTCGCGCTAACCATGACCACCGCTCTACTTTTGCATCGTTCTTCTCTAAAGCTGCAATCATGCTCTCCATTTTCTGTTCATCGCTTATAGGTTTCATCTCTTTATATCCAACCAAAAATAAAACAACACTTACGATAACGATAAGAATGGCTTTAAACTTCAATTTCATCCCCTCCTATCCCCATTGTTAACGGAGATATGAGGTTCTATACACTTACTTTACTAAATACGTTAAACTCTTTGAATAGCCTAAATAATCAAGGAAAAAGTTACTTACAGATGTCCCAATTGTAATTGTAATTAGGATGAGTAATACTCTCGTCTGCAGCACTTTTCCAGACTTCATTAAGCGCTCAATGTGAATACCTTGTAAGGCCCACCACGTAATGGTAATAAATAATAAATGTGAAACAATGGCAATCAGTGCTTGTTGCCCTAAAAGATGTGCCAAAAAATCGACCCCTTTTTTTGCTTGGCTACTACTTACGCAAAATGTAAAAAACGATACCATAAATAAGTAGGAGCCACACTTTTTCACACGCAAATAAGCATCTTACATTTTACATCTTAATTTTCTGTTAAAAAACATATACCTATAGGTGTTTTCATTTGCTGTTACTCCAAAATAAAAAGCGTAGAGTACGGACTCTACACCCTTTATTTTTACTATTGTACCACGTTCCCTAAGAAGAAGAAATCTTTCATTAATGGAAAATATTCATAGAAGAAATTGTAACCAATCATCGGCATAATCCCTAGTATTACAATTGAAATTGCGCAAAGACTCATGACAATCTTTATATTTAACGGTAACCGAAGCTTTTCTTCTGTCTCTCCCGTGCGGAAAAACATTTGCTGTAATATCCGGAAGTAATATACGAATGAAATAACTGTTGTCCCCATCATAATAGAAGCTAATACGTAATGAGCAGGTTCAACATGAAGTGCCCCTAAAAAGATGTTAATTTTCCCGATGAAACCTGCTGTCCCGGGTATTCCAGCTAATGATAAAATAAAGACCGTCATCACTATAGCTGTAAAGGGGGACCGCTTATATAACCCTGTGAAAATCGTCATATTTTCCTTATCATTTTGTAAGATTAATCCGTGGATGATTGCAAATGCTCCTATATTCATAAGCATATATGCAAGCATATAAAACCACATACTATCCATCGTAAACTGCGATAGCGCTACAAGGGGGACTAGCAAATATCCAGCATGCGCGATACCTGAATAGGCAAATAGACGTTTTACGTTGTATTGCTTTAATGCTACTACGTTCCCAACAATCATCGTAATACTCGCTAGCACCGCAATGTATATGCTCATACGCCCGTATAAAGATTGTGCGTCTCCTTGGATTGCCACACCTGCAAACACCATAAGAAACAAACGCGTAATGAGTAAAAAACCGGAAATTTTAGAAATTGTTCCAAGAAAGGCAGCGACAGGTGTAGCGGCTCCCTCATATACATCTGGTGCCCACATATGAAACGGCACTGTTGCAATTTTGAACGAGAGTCCAACGAGCAGTAGTAGAAATGCAAGAGCTAACAATAATTGAATGCCACCAGCCAGCTCTTGCGTAAATGCCTTTTGCATTTCCACTATGTTGGTCGACCCTGTAATACCATATAAGTAGCTCATTCCAAAGAGCGTAATTGCTGTTCCAATTCCTCCGTTAATGACGTATTTCATCGCTGCCTCATTTGATGCGCGGTTTCTCTTTCGGATTCCTACTAGAATATACGAAGAAAGCGAGAGCAGTTCTAAACCGACGAATAGTGTGATGAAATCAACGCTAGAAGCCATGAACATCGCTCCTAGGAGCGCCATTAAAAACAAGTAATAATATTCTCCTTTGTCTTGAATAGGCTCCTTCTTGTCATCGCTCATTGCCATACATAAAACGAGAGCTGCTCCGCCTAACAACAACGTTTTAAACCCTTTTGAAAATCCATCTAGCACAAACGATCCATTTAAAATATCTCCTGCCGGTTCGCTGTATAGCGAAATTAATGACACTATCGCTAACAAGACAGCGGCAATTGCACTAATCGCTACGTACCTATGGTTCAACTTAAAAAACAAATCACATATGGAAAGAAGGATGGCAGCCCCGAGAATAATGAATTCTGGTACCATGAGATGCCATGATAAGCTAAGTAATGTGTTCATATCCATCCTACTTCACCCCCAATGTTTTCAATGTAGTTTGAAGCGGATCCCCTAGTAGTTCTGGCATTACTCCAATTGCAATAATACAAATGATAAGCACTATAACAGGGACGTACTCCCATCCGTGTATATCAGATTTCGCTTCCCATTCTTTCTTACCAAATGTCACTTGAAGTATCGCTCTTAATACGTATACAGCGGTTAAAATAATTCCAAGTACACCCGCGGCGGCGATAACCGGTTTCCCTTGGAATAAACCGAGAAAGGCAAGAAATTCGCTAATAAATCCGGACATCCCTGGCATTCCAAGCGATGCCATACCTCCCGCCAAGAAGAAGCCGCTAAGCACTGGAACACTTTTTGCGAGTCCACCAAGTTCTGTAATATCCGACGTCCCGAAACGCTCTTCAATGATGCCAAGTAAGAAGAAGAGCAAGGCTGCAATTAAACCGTGAGACACAACTTGGAATAGCGCCCCTTGTGTACCTGGTGCATTTAACGCCGCAAGCCCCATTAATACAATGCCCATATGCGAAATACTAGAGTAAGCAAGTACCTTTCTAAAGTCCGTTTGGATGAGTGCTAGAAAGGCCCCATACAATAAATTAATTACCCCTAAAATTGCGATTAGCGTTGCAAACTCACGAAAATATTCTGGGAATAGCCCTTTCCCGAAGCGAACAATACCGTACGCACCAATCTTCAGCAAAACCCCCGCATGAAGCATAACTACAGCAGGATGCGCTTCTATGTGTACATTGACCATCCAGCGATGCAAAGGGAAAACAGGGAGTTTAATCGCGAAAGCAATCATTATGGAAAGAAACAAGCCGAACTGTAAGTTACTTGAAACGGCCATTCCTCCCCCAGCACCTACACTCGTTAATATTTCTTTAAGCTCCGCAATATTTGTCGTACCTGTTTTCGCAAATAAAACCGAGAAAACGATAAGTAAAATAGCTGATCCAATACCGTTATATATTAAATAACTATATGCAGCCTTTTCACTCGACAATTTCCCCCACTTGCCAATTAATAAAAACATTGGTGGCAACGTAATCTCAAAGAACATGAAGAACAACATTAAATTTTGAGCAGCAAAGACACCGAGCATACCTATTTCTAACATGAGTAACAGCATGTAGAATGCTTTCAAATTTCTTTTAATAGAAAATGCCGCAATAGCTGCAAGCATCGCTAGAAGGGCTGTGAGCAACATCATTACAAGCGATAAACCATCAATGCCGAGCTCGTAATAAATTGAAAACCACCTTTTGTCCACTGCTGTGAAATCCCCAAATTTAATCCATTTCACTTTTTCATCAAATATCGATAAGCTCTTTCCTGAAGCGTATGTACAAGCAAGGACGATAGCAATTCCAAATGGAAGCGCCGTTCCGAATAAACCAAGCGCCTGCACTGTACGCGATTCTCGTTTCGGCGTTAATAAAAGCAAGAGAATTCCTAAAAGCGGGGAAAAAATGAAGAACGTTAATAGCAATCCATTCACCGTAAATCCCCTCCCGTATATAACAAAATAATTAGGAGCACTGCGAGCGAAACTGCTGTTACAGTTCCATACACTTGTACATTCCCGTTTTGAAGCCGTGATCCTAGTCCACTCATACCTTTAACGAGTCCAGCAATTAAAACTGCGATTCCTTCTACAACGTATACTTCAAATAAGCGAAGCACATGAGCGATTCCTTTCGTAATAGGAAGCACCGTCGCATTGTATAGTTCATCCACATAATATTTTTCTTTCAAAAGGTTATAAAGAGACGTCCCTTCTCCACCGGCCCAATCTCTAGAGATAGATTTCTTGCCATATATGAAATATGCGAGGGCAATTCCCGCAAATGAAACGAGCGTCGCAACAACCATAATCCAAACAGGTCCATGCACTTCCTTCACCTGGAATCCTATATCTTTCGTAAGCCAATCCCCAAGAAACGTTCCGAACCACGGTGTATTTATATAACCTGCCACTACCGCAAGGACACCAAGGACAATCATCGGATACGTCATGGTGCGAGGCGATTCATG
Organism: Bacillus mycoides; assembly: GCF_000832605.1. Classification (GTDB taxonomy): domain Bacteria; phylum Bacillota; class Bacilli; order Bacillales; family Bacillaceae_G; genus Bacillus_A; species Bacillus_A mycoides. The sequence goes on along the minus strand of NZ_CP009692.1, from coordinate 693,090 downwards.
CACCTCTTCCTTCGTCTTCGTTTCCCCCGTAAAGACAAGAAAATATAGACGGAACATATAAAATGCTGTTAGAAATGCCGCAATTACTGCTAAAACGAATAGAAAGTAATTGCCATTCATCCAAGCCGCCGCTAAAATTTCATCTTTACTAAAAAATCCGGAAAGAAGGGGAACACCACTAATTGCAAGTGTGCCTATTAAAAATAGTGCACCGGTTACTTTCATCTTTTTCTGTAAACCGCCCATTTTATTAATGTTTTGCGTATGGACTGCATGAATTACACTTCCTGCTGCCAGGAACAATAATGCTTTAAAAAAGGCGTGTGTCGTTAAGTGAAAGATACCAGCTACATAACCAGCCGAGCCTAGCGCAAGCATCATATACCCGAGCTGACTAACTGTAGAGTAAGCAAGAACCCTCTTAATATCAGTTTGCACTAGACCGATAGAGGCCGCAAAGATTGCGGTGAAAGCCCCAACGATTGCCACAGTTTGCATCGCTACCGCACTTGCTGAAAATAGCGGGAACATCGTCGCTACTAAATATACACCGGCTGCAACCATCGTTGCCGCGTGAATAAGCGCCGAAACAGGCGTCGGTCCTTCCATTGCATCTGGCAACCATGTATGAAGCGGGAACTGACCCGATTTCCCCATCGCACCGATAAAAATTAATATCGCCGTTATTGTAATCATAGAAGGAGAGAGGTCGCCCGTATGAATCGCTTTAAAAATCGCGTCATATTCAAAACTACCTGCGTGCCAAAAAATTAATATCATCCCAGTAAATAGCCCAACATCCCCAATGCGTGTCATAATAAAAGCCTTTTTCGCAGCAGCCTTCGCTTCTTCTTTAAAGAAATAAAAACCGATAAGTAAAAACGAACCAAGGCCGACTAACTCCCAAAATATATAAAGCTGTAATAAATTCGTCGATATAACTAGCCCAAGCATCGCAAAGGTAAAGAGCCCTAAATATGCATAAAAGGTTGGTAATCTGGTGTCACCTTTCATATAACCTTTTGAGTACACATGTACAAGAAAACTCACAAGTGTAACGATAAACAACATTAAAGCCCCTAATGCGGTAACTTCAAAACCAAATGATATATCTATATCTCCTACCCTAAGCCATACCCACTTATGCTTCACTGCCTCGGATGAAAATCGTTCTATTAGTACCACTACCGCGGATATAAAGGAGAGAAAGGTAAAGAAAATACCTAGTACACTACTTCCCTCTCTAATTTTCTTCCCGAACACAATAAGTAACAAAAACGAAACAAGCGGGAAAAGCGGTATGAGCCATGCATAATCGATCATTGTTTCCTTCCCCCTTTTCGGTCACAATGCTATCCTTTGAGCGTATCCATCTCATCTACATGAACTGTCGGGCGATTACGGTACAAAGCAATCAAAATTGCAAGACCTACCGCTGCCTCCGCTGCCGCTACAGACATCGTAAACAGCGAAAAAATTTGTCCTGTTAAATTCGGAAACAAGCCTAATTTACTAAACGCTACTAGATTTAAATTGGCGGCGTTTAACATCAATTCGATACAAACTAGTACAATTACTGTATTTCGCTTTGTTAAAGCTCCAAATAAGCCGATGCAAAACAAAATAATCGCAAGTGTTAAATACGCAGAAGCCGGAACGCTACTCATGGGAATCCTCCTCTCCCTCATCCTTCTTCGCAAGGATAATCGCTCCTACAAGTGCTACAAGTAAAATAACTGAGGTTAATTCGAATGGAATAATATATTTTGAATAGAGAAGTGTACCGATTTGAAGTGTGTTATTTTCATGGAGAGGTAAACTTCCTTGTGTGCTTTGATTTGAAAAATCGATACTATTAACAGCGAAATACATAACTGCTCCAAATGCTACAACCGCAAAGAAGATAATCCATTTTCGAAGAGTAAGGCGCGATTCATTTTCCGCGTTATGTTTCGTTAACATAATACCAAAAATCATAATAATAGTGATTGCACCAGAGTAAAGTAAAATTTGTGCCACTCCGATAAATTCGGCTGATAAGAGAAAGTACAAACCCGCAATGCTAAGGAACGTAAGCACAAGGGCCAGCATCATATGCATTACTTTCGTTAAATTCAGCATAAGAACACCGCCGATAATCGCAGACAAGGATAATATAAAGAAAGCTACAAACTCGCCGTTCATGCTTTATTCTCCTTCCTGACGTTCTCGTCGTTCTCGTCAAGCCACTGCAAATTTTTAAATAAATCATCACGTGAATACTCTGCAAGTTCAAAGTTATTTGTCATTACAATCGCCTCTGTCGGGCAAACTTCTGTACATAAATCGCAAAGAATACAAATTTCAAAATTAATATCATACGTGTCGATAATTTTCCCTTTTTTCGTAGGATCAGGATGTTTTTTTCCTGTTAATTGAATGCAATCTGTCGGACAAATGTTGGAACACTGATTACAAACAATACATTTCTCTGGATAAAACTTTTGAATACCTCGAAATCGGTCTGGTAATGGCAACGGTTGATTTGGATAATCATACGTCACCTTTTTCTTACTCAAATTACTAAGCGTATATTTTAACCCTTTAAATAGTCCTTTCATCTCTTACTGGCACCCCCTTTATAGATTAGAAGAATAGCTCCTTAATCAATGCCGTTAAGAAAATATTTGCAAGTGCGATTGGTAATAATACTTTCCAACCAAACTCCATTAACTGGTCACCTCTTATGCGCGGGAACGTAACGCGGAACCAAATCAATAGAAAGACCACACTGCTGAATTTCAAAGCAAACCATACGGCTCCTGGAATAAACCCAAGGAACATAACTGGATTCCAGCCTCCTAAAAAGAGTACTGTAATTAAAGATGACATCCCGAAGAAATACACATACTCTGAAAGCATGAAAAACGCCCAGCGAAAACCTGAGTATTCCGTATGGTATCCTGAAACAAGTTCTGACTCCGCTTCGGGTAAATCAAACGGTGTCCTATTTAACTCTGCAACTGCCGCGATTAAGAAAATGACGAAACCGATTGGCTGTGCGAAAATGTACCATACCTTTTCCTGCGCCGCTACAATTTCATTCAAGTTAAGACTACCAGCTAACAAAACGACGCCAATTACACTCATCACAAGTGGAATCTCATAAGAAATCATTTGCGCTGCCGCACGCATCCCTCCTAAAAGGGAATATTTATTATTTGATGCCCATCCCCCAGTTACAACTCCGATCGTCGTAATCCCAGAGACAGCAATGTAATACAGTAACCCTACGCCAATATCCGCGAACTGAAATTTATCAGTAAACGGGATAACCGCAAGCACCATAAATGCTGGTGCGAATGCAATAACAGGCGCTAATATAAACAACGGTTTATCTGCAGCTTTCGGAATACTATCTTCTTTTAATAATAATTTCAAAACATCAGCTACCGTTTGGAGTAAACCGAACCGGCCCCCAACTTGGTTTGGTCCAATCCGCCCTTGCATAAATCCCATCACTTTCCGTTCTGCCAAAATACCGTATGTAACGAAGCCAAGGACTGCAAATAATAGAAGCACCGCTAATCCGAAAAAAATGAAGAAATTCGTCCAGCTTGAAGGTGATTGTAAGAGCGTCTCAATCATTAGCCGTCAACCTCCCCAAGTACAATATCAACCCCACCTAAAATCGTAATTAAATTGGCGATGTTTTCACCTTTCAATAACTTCGGTAAGATTTGCAAATTATAAAAAGACGGTCTGCGAAATTTCAAGCGGTACGGCTCTTTCTTTCCATCACTAGCAATATAACAGCCAATCTCTCCCCGCGGTGACTCTATACGGACGAACGCTTCTCCCTTAGGTGCTTTAATAATTTTCGGCACTTTCGCCAGCACAGCGCCGTCTTTCGGGAACTGCTCGGCTGCTTGCTCAATAATTTTTAATGACTCCTCAATTTCCTTCATCCGGCAAACGTAGCGATCCCAAGCATCTCCCGAGATCCCAACAGGAATATCAAAGTCAAAACGATCATAAATAGAATACGGCTCATCTTTGCGAAGATCCCAGTGGACTCCCGTGCACCGTAAATTTGCGCCGCTTAAAGAATACGAGATCGCCTCTTCCGCGCTATATACGCCAACGCCTTTCACACGATTTAAGAAAATTTCATTTCCGCTAACAAGGTCGTGATACCCTTCCAACTGCTCTCTCATATACGGAACAAACTCTTTCACCTTTTCAATCCAGCCGTCTGGCGCATCCCACTTCACGCCGCCGACTCTCATATAGTTGAAAGTAAGCCTTGCACCGCACAATTCACTTAATAAATTTATAATCATCTCTCGTTCACGAAAGGCATATAAAAATGGACTAACCGCTCCTATATCAAGCAGGTTCGTTCCCCACCAGACGAGATGGCTCGCAACTCTCCCAAGCTCCATCGCAAGCACCCGTAAATATTCAGCACGCTCTGGAATCTCAAGATCCATCATCGTCTCTACAGCGTGGCAAAGGACGTAATTATTCGTCATTGCTGATAAATAGTCCATTCGATCTGTATACGGGATAATTTGTGTATATTGCAAGCTCTCAGCTATCTTTTCTGTTCCGCGATGTAAATATCCGATAACCGGTGTAGCCTCTTTAATAATTTCCCCGTCAATCTTAATCACAAGCCGAAACACACCATGTGTACTCGGATGCTGCGGCCCTACATTTAAGAGCATCTCTTCCGTACGGATCACAAGCTACACCTCCACATCATACGGTTCATAATCCTTCCTAAGCGGATACCCCACCCAATCATCCGGCATTAAAATGCGAGATAAATTAGGATGACCTTCAAATACAATACCGAGCAAATCATACGTTTCACGCTCCGGCCAATCTGCCCCTTTCCAAAGCGGCGTCACCGATTTTACTTGCGGCGCTTCCCTATCCAGCTTTACCTTCACTGCTACTGACTGTTTCTTTCCATATGAAAATAAATGAACGTATACTTCCATATGTGTCACAAAATCTGTCGCATGTAGCTCTGACATATAATCAAAAGCAAGCCCCTCATGGAATCGCATTAATTCCATCACTTCATAATATTTCGAAGGCTCCGCCACAAGAGTTGGAACATCTTTTGAAAGCTTATTAATATAGGAATCTACTAATGCATATCCTCCTACCCTCTCCTTAACAACCTCCACATAGCGATTTAAATATGGTTGGTTAACTGATGGTTCTTCCTGCTGCGGTTCGTCTTCTATCTTATTTACAGATCCCTTTGCCCTTGCCGCAGCAGCGGCTTTCGCTTTCGCGGCTGCAATTGCCTTTGCTTTCTCATCTCCAGAATCCCCCTCACCTTGTGAGGCTTTCTGCTTCGCTAACGCTGCTGCTTTTGCTTTTGCAGCTGCTACAGCCTTTGCCTTCGCTTTGGCTTTTTCTTCGTCCGTTACTTCTTCTGATCCTTCTCGCTTTTGCTTCGCTAATACCGCTGCTTTTGCTTTGGCAGCTGCTGCAGCTTTCGCCTTCGCTTTTGCTTTTTCTTCGTCCGTTACCTCTTCTGACCCTTCTCGCTTTTGCTTCGCTAGTGCCGCCGCTTTCGCTTTTGCAGCTGCTGCGGCTTTCGCCTCTGCTTTAACTTTTTCCTCGTCCGTTACTTCTTCTGACCCTTCTCGCTTTTGCTTCGTTAGTGCCGCTGCTTTCGCTTTTGCAGCTGCTGCGGCTTTCGCCTTCGCTTTTGCTTTTTTTTCGTCCGTTACCTCTTCTGACCCTTCTCGCTTTTGCTTCGCTAGTGCCGCCGCTTTCGCTTTTGCAGCTGCTGCGGCAAGCCGTTTCGCTTCTTCTACATTAATCCCCTTATCTTTTGGTAGCGCTTTCTCTTTTTCTCGATGTTCTCCTTCAAGTTTAGACATTTCCGCCTCATGTTTCGCAGCAAGACGTTTTCGCGCTTCCTCTTTCGCATGACGGGCTGCTTCTCTTTTCATGCTTTCTAAGTCTTTATTTGGATCACTCATTTATTCGTCACCTGCTTCCCGGTCCTCGCCTCGTAACGAATTTTTTCTTTTAATTTATTAATTCCATAAATTAAAGCAGCAGGATTTGGAGGGCATCCAGGAATATACACATCAACTGGTACAATTTGATCTACACCTTTCACAACAGCATACGAATTCACATACGGACCACCGGCCGTTGCACAAGATCCCATCGCAATTACCCACTTCGGTTCAGGCATTTGATCATATAGGCGCCGAACAATAGGTGCCATTTTCTTCGTTACCGTTCCTGACACAATCATGACGTCCGATTGTCTTGGTGAAGTCCGAAAAAATGACCCAAATCGATCTAAATCGTAATGTGATGAGCCTACTCCCATCATTTCAATCGCACAGCATGCCAGTCCAAATGTCATCGGCCATAAAGAGTTGCTCCGCGCCCATCCCTTCAACTGTTCCAATGTAGAAAAAAAGATATTCCTTTCTAATTCCGCTCGCTCCTGTGGGTGTAATTCCTCAAAATTTATAACCATTGTAACACCTTCTTTTTCCAAGCATACGCTAATCCAACTAGCAACATCACAACAAAAATGAGCATTTCAATCAGTGCAAATAAACCAAGCTTGTCATATGCAACAGCCCATGGGTATAAAAATAAAGTTTCTACATCAAAGATGACGAACAATAAAGCGAAAATGTAATAACGAGCATGAAACCGAATATTTGCATCATGAAAAGGCTCAATTCCACTCTCATACGTCGTCGCTTTCGCTGCACTCGGTTTGTTTGGACGCAGCATTTTCCCTAATGTAAGAGCCACTACCGGCAGCAATATACCTAATAGCAAGAAAATCAAAACGATCATATAACTATTTTCATATACACTTGCCATTGTGAAACCCTCCCCCCTGAATTAAGAACAAGTTCACATAGTAAACAATATGTCTTACTTGCATTATTTATTATTTTTAAATTTTTCTAAATAATGCAACTATTTAATTCATTATAGCAAACTTCAAATTCCTATGTCGATATATTGGGAACAGAAACAACAATTAATACTTGCTGAGCAAATCTATTTTTACAACTCATTATAAATGTGTAAAATAAATATAGAAATTCTATATGTTTTCAAGCAATCATTAAAAACATAAACTAAAAAAAGATGGTTCTTATGTATATACAGTGGGTGATATAAATGAAAAAACAAACACATGTAAGTATTCTTATAAGCATTTCATTGTTGTATATAGCTATTCATTACGTATCAATGTCCTTTTTATATGAGTACGCACTCCCATTTCAAATATTAACTGGAATAAGTACCATATTAATTGATATTACAATTTGCAGTTATATATTTTATTTTTCAAATATAAAACAAGGGTTATCTCGTTTGTTTTGGATAACATTAACTATCGGATCCTTCTCTTATTTCATCGGCGATATAGTAGTTGCTTATCAACGCTTAATTCTGCATGACTACTATACATTCGTTGATCCATCAGACTTTTTTTACTTATTATTTTTAATTAGCTTTGCATTTGCCTTTCTATATGAAATTATTTATGGCCGAGATTTATTGGAACAGCTTTTTACGATATGTGATATTTGTATTATTGTTACTGCTCAATTTACTTTAAGCTACTATTTACTTATTGAAAGAACCATTCATATTTTTACAACATCATATATCGACATGTTTGTTCAACTCACGTATCCAATGGCTGATCTACTCTTTCTTTTAATAGGAATCAACCTTTTATTCAGACCATTATCCTTACTACCAAAGCAAGTTGGTGCTCTTCTTGGCAGTGCTTTAATTTTGTATGCTACTACGGATTCTATTTATGCTTATATAAAATACTTCCAGCCTGAGCACTCTATGTTCACAGTTGCTCCATTCTATCAAGTAACCTTATTATTGGTAGCAATCGCTTGTATACTTCACACAAAAGAGCCCGAAAAACAAGAACAAATATTACTAACGCCTCAATTTGGTGAATCAATCCGATTATCATTACCGTATATTTCTGTCGTGATGCTTATTGTTTTTATATTGGTCGAAAATGTTTTTGCACCTATCGTAGTAATTGGACTTATGGTAACTTTCGCCTTCGTTCTCATACGCCATACGTTAGTTCGAAGACAAAATAAAATATTATTGCTAGCACAAATGCAATTCAGCTTAGAACTCGAGAAACAAATCGAACTACGTACAGAAGATTTAGTAGAACAAAAAAATGAGTTATATCATAACCAACAAATGTTTAAATCTTTATACGAGCATCATCCAGATCCAATTTTCACATTAGATTTGTACGGTAATTTTCTCAATGTGAACAACGCTGGAACTACTTTACTCGGTTATCAAACGAATGAATTATTAAACCAACCATACTATTCACTTATGTATGAAGAAGATTTAGAAGAAATCATTACTGCCTTTCATCACGTGAAAAAAGGGAAATCTATTTCTTTAGAAATACGGGCATATCATAAAAATAGAGATATTTACTACTTACATGTTACAGCTGTTCCCATCTTTTTAAAGGAACATATTTCTGGGGCCTATTTAATGATTAAAGATATTACAGAAAGCAAGCAGCAACAAGAGCAAATTAATTTCCTAGCATATCACGATACCTTAACGGAACTTGCGAATCGCCGTTCATTTCATCAACAGTTAGAAAAGGCAATTGCACGAGCAAAAATATCAAAAAGACCTTTTGCTGTTATGTTTCTCGATTTAGACCGTTTTAAAGTTATTAACGATACTCTCGGTCACCGGGTAGGAGATCTTCTTTTAATTGCTGTAGCAAAAAGACTAGAACGAATATCGACGTCAAATATGAAACTTGCTCGGTTAGCTGGGGATGAATTCACAATTCTTATAGAAGATTATAAAGAAGATAGAGATGTACAAAAAATAGCTGATATGATTGTACTATCTATGAATGAGCCATTCGAAATTGAAAATCAACATTTACAAATCTCGCCAAGTATCGGGATTGCAATATACCCAGAAGCAGGCGAAGATCCGTTATCTATTTTACAACATGCTGATATGGCCATGTACGAAACCAAAAATAAAGGAAAGAATGGTAGCTCACTTTATACGAAAGAGTTATATAAAAAAATGGAGCGAAAAGCTCGAATTGAAAAAGATTTACCACTTGCTTTAGTAAATAAAGAATTCTTTCTCGTCTATCAACCACAAGTTGACATTACAACGAATAAAATCATCGGTGCCGAAGCTTTAATCCGTTGGAAACATCCACTATTAGGTGACATTTCACCATGTGAGTTCATTCCAATTGTGGAAGAGACTCCGCAGGTCATCCCACTTGGGCATTGGGTGCTACGAGAGTCTTGTCGTCAACTAAAAATATGGCAAAGTTTTGGATACACAAACTTAAAAATGAGTGTCAATTTATCAGCGAAAGAATTTCAACAAAATCAATTAATCGAAAATATTTCACAAATACTAAAGGACGTTAAAATTGACCCGAAAGATGTAACACTTGAACTAACAGAACGAATTGCGATGATTGATGAAAAAGAAACATTATCGAGACTAAAGCAATTAAAAGAATATGGTATTCAAACGTCCATTGATGACTTCGGTACCGGCTACTCTTCTCTTGCTTATTTATCAATTTTCCCTATCGATACATTAAAAGTACCAAAAGAATTTACACAACTAGCCGATCATCGGCCTGAAGAAAGAGCCATCGTTTCCACTATCCTTTCCCTTGCAAATACTTTAAATCTCTCTGTCGTTGCTGAAGGAATTGAAACAGAAAAACAGCTTAAGTTTCTGCAAAAAAACAACTGTAAATACATGCAAGGTTACTATTTCAGTAAACCTCTAACAAGTAAACAGTTTATAAAATTCCTACAAAAAACACCCAGTATGAACCAATAGTTCACACTGGGTGTTTTTTAAAGTGTCGGAATTCTTTTTTCGTAATATTCTTCTGCAATCTCTTCGTAAAAAGCTGCTGTCGTTGTATAAAAATATGGAATCAACCATAAAAATCCAATCCCTAATGTAATACAACTTAATATAAACCAACCAATAAAACTTAAACATAAAATGAAATACTCCATCTTATGTCCAGCCATCATACGACGACTTTCTGTAATAGCTTGATTTATTGAATACTCAGGATGATCATTTATAATAAAATACGTCATCGCATAAGAAAATGATTTAATAATGCCTGGAATAATAAATAGTAAACACCATAAGAAAATATAAATGTTTACTACTATATATAATAAAAATGACTTTATAAACTTACTTCCTTCTGTAAACCATCTAAATATATGCCCAATACGCGCTTCTTTTTCACGAATTATATGTAGTGCTAAACAATAACCCCCTAGCGTTAAAGGCCCCACCAGCAATATTGTAATAACATCTATTGAAAGTGAGCTATTCACTTCTTTCCACTCCCAAACCTGAGAGAGAAGGAACTGAATACTAAAACTAAAAGCTGAAGTAAGAATCGAAATAAGTAATGTTGCCCCAACAGCTAAGCCCCATTTTCCTTCCAGTGAATCTAGCGCTTCTCCTTTTAAATCACTAATCATACTTAACCTCCTATACGTAATAATTCTATTAGTATAGCACGTCCCTACTGCAATTCACCTTTTGCAATATAGCGATAAAAATGTGCTGTCGTTGTACCTACATATGGACTAAGCCAAAGAAATCCTATTCCAAGAGTAAGAATTGCTAAAATAGCCCATCCTATGAAGCTAAGCCATAAAAGAAATAAATCTAGTTTATGCCCCTTCATAAAGTTCTTACTTACTTTCTTTCATCGCCTGTGAAACGCTATAATCTGGATTTTCAACCATAACATAATACGTCATCGCATAAGAAAAATACATCACAATCATTACAACAATCGAAATAGCTAATAGTACAAAGAAAGCAATTGTTAACGATACATTCCCTTCCTCACCAAAAAACGCGAATACACCTAGTAACAACATCGGAATCCACGTACCTGTATATAACAAAATCGCAAGCATAGCCCACATTGTTTTCATCATTCTTTTAAAGCCACGAAATCCTTCAAATAAATAATCTACTCTAGCATCTTCCCGTTTACTAATTTGTAGCAACACATTCGTATAACCGTATGATGTAATACCATAAGATGCATTACTCAAAATGATCATTATGCAATAAAAAATTCCAAATGTAATACCTGCCCCGACTGATATCGCTTCCTCTTCAATTGAACCCGCTAAACCAACAACTAAGAAAAATATAATAATTCCTGGAATTAAAAGTATAAGCATTGCAGCCATTGAAACAACATAACTTAAAATAATATGTAAAATCGTTGATCCAACACCTAGTCCCCATTTTCCCTTTAAAGAGTACAATGCTTCTCGTTTCATTTCACCGATCATTTGTTCATCTCCTTTATGAAATATAAATTGTTATATATTCTCTACTTATACAAACAACAATATAATTATACCAATTTTGTCAGTTTATTCTATCTATTAAATTGAGTTTCAGTCTCGACATTTAAATAAAACACATCTATGCATAACAAAAAACGAACCTGCAGTTCTTTTTATTTCTTGATTTTCACTTGGCATGGGGCAAAAAAAGGCTCTGACGGCTAAATGCTCTCTCCTACCTAAAGAGAGGCATTTTTTTCCCCTTTTTATTTATATCCATAACAAAAAATCCGTAAAGGCAAGAGCCCTTACGGATTTTTTCACTTCATATCAGAAACGTTTAAACGGTTCACAGCACGCTGCAAAGCCATTTCTGCACGTCTAAAGTCAACATGCGCTTGTTTATCTTGCATACGTTGCTCAGCGCGACGTTTCGATTCATTTGCACGATGGATATCGATATGGTTTGCTTCTTCAGCAGATGATGATAACACAGTTACTTTATCTGGACGAACTTCGATAAAGCCACCGCTTACTGCTACATAATCAGTGTGCCCACCATTTTTCAGACGGACCGCACTAATTTTTAAAGGTGCAACAGTTGGAATGTGACCTGGTAAGATCCCCATTTCCCCACTCTCTGCTTTTACGCTTACCATTTCTACTTCTTTTTCGTAAACCGGTCCATCAGGAGTTACAATACTGACTGGAAATGTCTTCATAATTCGTCCCTCCTAAGGCCTTACGCCATCATTTTCTTCGCGTTTTCAATAACTTCTTCAATGCTACCAACAAGACGGAACGCATCTTCTGGAAGGTCATCATATTTTCCTTCTAGAATTTCTTTGAAACCACTAACTGTATTTTTTACAGGTACGTAAGAACCTTTTTGACCTGTAAACTGTTCAGCTACGTGGAAGTTTTGTGATAAGAAGAATTGAATACGACGAGCACGATGTACAACTAACTTATCTTCTTCAGATAACTCATCCATACCTAAGATAGCGATGATATCTTGAAGCTCTTTATAACGCTGTAAAGTTTGCTGTACTTGACGAGCTACTCCATAATGCTCTTCTCCTACGATTTCTGGAGAAAGCGCACGAGATGTAGATGCTAATGGATCTACGGCTGGGTAAATACCCATTTGTGTTAAACGACGCTCTAAGTTTGTTGTTGCATCTAAGTGAGCGAACGTTGTAGCTGGTGCTGGATCCGTATAGTCATCGGCTGGTACGTATACCGCTTGGATAGACGTGATAGATCCTTTATTTGTAGATGTAATACGCTCTTGTAATTGACCCATTTCTGTTGCAAGTGTTGGCTGGTAACCTACCGCAGATGGCATACGACCAAGAAGGGCAGATACTTCAGAACCCGCTTGCGTGAAACGGAAGATGTTATCGATGAACAATAGTACGTCTTGTCCTTGCTCATCACGGAAATGTTCAGCCATTGTTAAACCTGTTAATGCAACACGTTGACGTGCTCCAGGTGGCTCGTTCATTTGTCCGAATACCATCGCAGTTTTCTTAATTACGCCAGAATCGCTCATTTCGTGGTATAAGTCGTTACCTTCACGAGTACGCTCACCTACACCAGCGAATACAGAGATACCACCGTGCTCTTGTGCGATGTTATTAATTAATTCCTGAATTAATACTGTTTTACCTACGCCGGCACCACCGAATAGACCAATCTTACCACCCTTAATGTAAGGAGCAAGTAAGTCTACTACTTTAATACCAGTTTCAAGAATTTCTACTTTAGTAGATAACTCTTCGAATGCAGGCGCTTGACGGTGAATTGGATCACGACGTACATCCGCAGGAACATCACCATCTAAGTCAATTGCATCACCTAATACGTTAAATACACGACCAAGTGTTACATCACCAACTGGTACAGAGATTGCTTTACCAGTATCTTCTACTTCTGTGCCACGAACAAGTCCATCTGTGGAAGACATTGCAACTGTACGAACTGTGTCATCACCTAAATGAAGTGCAACTTCAAATGTTAAGTTAATGCTTGCTCCGTTTTCGTTGCTTTGTTTTACCGTAAGGGCGTTGTAGATTTCTGGTAGCTTTCCGCCATCAAACTTAACGTCTACAACCGGACCCATGATTTGCGTAACGCGCCCTTTATTCATCGGGTTCCCTCCTAGCTTTCTTTTAATTAGCCAGCTTTCTAAGAGAAGTCGGCTTTTAATTTTTATTAGTTTATAGCTTACGCGACTCTCCTGTTCTGGACGAGCCGCTTCCGCTTTTTAATACTATTCTAACGCTGCTACTCCACCAACGATTTCCGTAATTTCTTGCGTAATCGCTGCTTGACGCGCACGGTTGAATGAAAGTGTAAGTGAATCGATAACTTCCATTGCGTTGTCTGTAGCACTCTTCATTGCTGTCATACGCGCCGCGTGCTCACTTGCTTTACCGTCTAGTAATGCACCGTACACTAAGCTTTCTGCGTATTGTGGCAATAATACTTTTAAAATTTCTTCTTCAGAAGGTTCGAATTCATAAGCTGTCGTCGGTTTATCAGACGCCACATCCGTAAGCGGTAAAATTTTATTTTCCGTTACTTCTTGTGAAATTTTACTTACATAATGATTGTAGTAAATATACAGCTCATCATAAGCACCATCTGCGAACATCGCAATTGCTCGAGAAGCAATATCTTTAATATCAGTAAATGATGGGTGGTCAGATAATCCAACTACTTCATCAATGATGTTAAAGCCGCGACGTTTTAAATAATCACGTCCTAGTCGTCCAAGCACAATAATTGAATATTGGTTTGAATCCATATTATGACGTTCACGAATTACGTTACTTACTGTACGTAATACGTTACTGTTATAACCACCTGCTAGTCCGCGATCAGATGTAATAACGATGTACCCTGTACGCTTTACAGGACGCGCATTTAGCATTGGATGATTAATCCCTTTACTTCCTTGCGCAATGCTCGCTACTACTTCTTGAATCTTTTCCATATACGGAACGAAAGATTTAGCATTTTGTTCTGCACGGTTTAACTTAGATGCAGATACCATCTCCATCGCTTTCGTAATTTGACTCGTTTTCTTTGTCGAGTTAATCTTCGCTTTTATATCGCGTAAAGATGCCACAGGTTTTCACCACCTTTTTTCCGGAAGTTGGCACGATTAGTAAGAATCCTCTTCCTAATCTACGTTGCAAGATATTCTTGCTCATGATTGAAGGAAAAGAATAGGTGCACCTACTCTTTTCCTTTACATAACCGTCAGCAATCTCAAAGTTTGAGATGCCTTTATATTATCTAGCTCCAGCGGCTTGAATGCTCGGTGGCTTCACTTCTTCCCCCTCACATTCAGAACGAGCCGCTTCCGCTTTTATTTATCTAGTTCCGTCTCCTAGCCCCTTTCGTCTAAGAACCTTCCCCACCAAAAGGTAGAAAGCACCTTTTGTGGGAAAGAACCTTAGCCGATGGGGCTGAACAGTCGACTTGACTTTTAATTATTATTCAGAAGCTACGAATACTTTTTTAAATCCGTTAATTGCCGCTGCAAATTTGTCGTCATCCGCAAGTTTCTTAGTTGTGCGAATTTCGCTTAATAAGTCAGTTGCATTTGAATCTAACCAAGCATGGAATTCTTCTTCGAAACGAGTGATATCTACTACTGGGATATCATCTAGGAATCCACGTGTTAAAGCGTAAAGAATGATAACTTGTTTCTCTACACGTAACGGTTTGTGTAATCCTTGTTTTAATACCTCAACTGTACGAGCACCACGGTTTAATTTCGCTTGTGTTGCTTTATCAAGGTCAGAACCGAACTGAGCGAACGCTTCTAACTCACGATAAGATGCAAGGTCAAGACGAAGTGTACCTGATACTTTACTCATCGCTTTAATCTGAGCTGATCCACCTACACGAGATACAGAAGTACCCGCATCGATTGCTGGACGTACGCCAGAGAAGAATAGGTCAGATTGTAAGAAGATTTGTCCATCCGTAATAGAAATTACGTTTGTTGGGATATAAGCTGATACGTCCCCTGCTTGTGTTTCGATGAAAGGTAGTGCAGTTAAAGAACCGCCGCCTCTTGCATCACTTAATTTTGCTGCACGCTCTAATAAGCGAGAATGTAAGTAGAATACATCCCCTGGATATGCTTCACGACCTGGAGGACGACGTAATAGTAATGAAAGCTCACGGTAAGCCGCTGCTTGTTTTGATAAGTCATCATATACTACTAATACGTGTTTACCATTGTACATGAACTCTTCACCCATTGTTACACCAGCGTAAGGAGCTAGGTACAATAATGGAGCTGGTTGAGAAGCTGATGCAGTTACAACGATTGTGTAATCTAATGCACCGTGCTTACGTAGTGTTTCTACTACGTTACGTACTGTTGATTCTTTTTGTCCGATAGCTACATAGATACAAATCATATCTTCATCTTTTTGGTTAATGATCGTATCAAGTGCAACTGCTGTTTTACCTGTTTGACGGTCACCGATGATTAACTCACGTTGACCACGGCCAATTGGTACAAGAGCATCGATCGCTTTAATACCTGTTTGAAGTGGTTCATGAACAGATTTACGATCCATTACACCTGGTGCTGGACTTTCGATTGGACGAGTGTTTGTTGTATTGATTGGGCCTAAACCATCAACTGGTTGACCTAATGGGTTTACAACACGACCGATTAGTTCTTTTCCTACTGGTACTTGCATGATGCGACCAGTACGACGAACTTCGTCACCTTCACGGATTTCTGTGTAAGGTCCTAAAATAATGATACCTACGTTGTTTTCCTCTAAGTTTTGTGCTAGTCCCATAACGCCATTAGAGAACTCTACAAGTTCACCAGCCATAACGTTATCAAGACCATGAGCACGCGCAATACCGTCACCAACTTGGATAACTGTACCAACATCACTAACTTCGATTTCAGACTGATAGTTCTCGATTTGTTGCTTTATCAGTGCGCTAATTTCTTCAGCTCTGATGCTCATGTGCTTCACCCCTATCTATTCTTCATTAATTCACGCTGAATACGTGCTAATTTTCCTTGTAAGCTTCCGTCGTAAATGCGATTTCCAATACGTACTTTAATGCCGCCTAGTAAATCTTCATCCACAACATTTTTCACGCGAATTGCATCTTTTCCTGTTTTTTTTGCAAATGCTTCTGCAATGTTAAGTTTTTCTTCTTCCGATAGAAGACGAATAGAATATACAGTTGCATCCGCTACGTTACGTTCTTCATTAGCAAGAACAACATATTCATTTGCAATTTCAGGTAGGATATCAATACGCTTGTTATCAATTAAAATATATAACGTATTTAAAATAGATTCAGAAACAGATGCGAATACGTTTGCAAGAAACGTTTTCTTCTGCTCTTTTGAAATGTTCGGTTGCGTTAAAAAGCTATGTAGTTCTCCGTTCTTTGTAAAAACGTTTTGTACAAGGCGTAATTCCTCTTCAAACATTTCTAATACGTGTTTTTCTTTTGCAATTTTGAAAAGAGCGACAGCATAACGTTTTGCTACAATCCCATTGCTCATCGCGCTTCTCCTACTTCTTTAATATAATCACGAATTAACTTCACTTGATCTTCTTCTTTTAATTCTTTTTCAATTACTTTAGAAGCAATATGAACAGATAAAGAAGCAACTTGTTCTTGTAAAGCAGCAATCGCTTGCTCTTTTTCGCGTTGAATTTCTTGTACAGCAGATGTTTTAATTGATTCTGCTTCTTCTTTCGCAGCAGCAACAATAACATCCTTTTGATCTACAGCTTGTTTCTTCGCTCTTTCGATTAACTCTTGTGCTTCAACACGCGATTGTTTTAACATTTCACGTTGTTCTTCTACTAATTTCTTCGCTTCAGCATTACTTCTTTCTGCAGCGTCGATTTCATTAGTAACATGCTCTTCACGTTCTTTCATAATTCCCATTAAAGGACCCCACGCGAATTTGCGTAGCATTACTAATAGAAGTAAGAAAATGAACAATGTATAAGCAATCGTTCCAAATGGAATGGAAGCCCCTAATAATAAAGTTGGCACAAGGATTCACTCCCTTCAAAATATCTAAATTGATCATATGAAAAAAAAAGACATACGTTTCGTTCATAAAGCAATGGCGAAGAAAGTTCGGAAAAACACTCTTCGCCATCTATGTAAGGGGAGTCTCCCTTATTTGTTCATTACGATGAAAGCAATAACTACACCGATAATTGGAAGTGCCTCAACTAATGCAACCCCGATGAACATAATTGTTTGAAGTGCGCCTTTTAATTCTGGTTGACGAGCAACACCTTCGATTGTACGTGATACGATAAGACCGTTACCAATACCTGCACCTAATGCTGATAAACCAATTGCAATTGCAGCTGCGATTACACCTAAACTCATTTAATTTGTCCTCCTTTGTATTATAAAAAAATAAATTTTTTCTTACTTAAATTATATTAATGGTCATGGCTTACTTTATGAGCCATATAAACCATCGTTAACATTACGAAAATAAATGACTGGATTGAACCAACGAATACGCTGAATCCCATCCATGCTAACATCGGTACAAGTGCACCTAATGCTCCTAAGAATGATGCCCCGCCTAACTTAGCAAGTAATCCTAATAAGATTTCACCTGCGTAAATGTTACCAAATAAACGAAGACCTAACGTTAATGTGTTAGCAAACTCCTCAATAACCTTTAATGGGAATAAGAATTTCATAGGTTGGAAATAACCTTTAACATATTCTTTCGTACCCTTCATCTTAATTCCATAATAATGGGTGAGGGTAACTACCATCACGGCTAATGTTAATGCAACTGCTGGATCAGACGTTGGTGATCTCCACCATGCAATATGTTCGCCAGCCTCAACTGTTGAATACATGAATGGTAAACCAAGGAAGTTCGATACGATGATAAACATGATAAGCGTAACGCCAAGCGTTAAGAAACGTCCACCTGTTTTCCAATCCATCGTACTATTGATAATCCCTTTCACGAAGTCAAACACCCATTCCATGAAATTTTGCATCCCGGTTGGGCGAAGCGCTAAGCTGCGAGTTCCGATAACAGCGATTAAGAAAACAATAACTGCTGCTACAGTAACCATCATAACTGATGACAAATCGAACGTTAAACCTAGAAATTCAACTAATTTACCGTGTTCCACTAGTAATTCACCTCTCTTCCCTGCTCGTATACTCTAAATAAAGAAAATCTATGATCATGACAAGGTATCCTGTCAGCAATCCTACACCTAAGCCCCACATCGCAATTAACTCTTGATATTTGGCTGCAAATAAAATTAGTAACCCAATCGTGGCGAATCTTGAATATGTACTTACCGCTGTCGCCTTAAACTTCACGTTTTCTCCATTTGTTACGCGATCTAATAGCTTGTCTGTTCTACGTGCAATGATGCGCAAACTAAGAAAACTGAAAATCGTTCCGATAATCAGCCCAAGAAATACATCCTTGTAAGAGGTAATTCCCCATCCTAGCACTAGAAGCGCAAGCAAGTAGTACATATATTTCTTTTGTCGTTGGACAAGTCCATGTACGTCTATCATCATTGCTCTCCCGAATAGTAATGTTGAATGAGTCGAATCATTGCGTATACCCCTGTTCCTAACCCGAGTAATAACCCTATAATAAGAAACAACGGAAACGTTCCAACCTTATTATCAATCCATTGCCCACCAAAGATTCCGATAAGAATAGAACCAACTAACTGAGCAAGTATTCCTGACATTAAAGCATACGCTTTTATATGGCTGCGATCGTTTTTTTGCAAGGATTCATCCCTCCAATATGTAACCCTCATTCACGATGTGTTAATAATAACTCATTTTTCTGCATAAATTCTATACAAAATAAAAAGTTTACATTTTCGTCACGGAATAGATGCATTTTTGTCACTGAAAGCCCTACCATCTATCCCCGTTGTTAGCATACAATAGGGTATTAACAGTGTCAACGAGAAATCGTAAAAAATCAAAAAATTTGAGTATTAGGCATTTCCTCCCAAAAATGAAAACGTTCCCCTTCTAAATACTGGTTAGAGATATGCAATTTCTAACAGTTTTCTCTTTATAATAGAAGAAAATGTTCACAAGTTTGTCACTATTATATTTTTAAGATATAGCGCTTTCCTTCCATAATATAGTGTCCCCGAGACGTAAGACTTCTATATTATATGTGATGTGTATATAACTTATGTTGTATATACCCTGTATATTTATCTCCCCCTCCCCCGTGCGCTGAGGGCGAAAAAAAACGAGAGGGGAATCCCCCTCTCGTCTGTTGTCTTACTTCGTTCCGAATAAACGGTCACCAGCATCACCAAGACCTGGAACTACATAACCATGGTCATTTAACTTCTCATCTAATGCTGCTACATAAATATCAACATCAGGATGCTCTTCCTGCACTACTTTTACTCCTTCTGGAGCAGCTACGATACACATTAATTTAATTTGCTTTGCACCGCGCTTTTTCAGAGAATTAATTGCTTCAGCCGCAGAACCACCTGTTGCTAGCATCGGATCTAGTACGATAAAATCACGCTCTTCTACATCCGTTGGAAGTTTCACATAGTATTCTACCGGTTGCAATGTTTCAGGGTCACGGTATAAACCAACGTGTCCTACTTTTGCTGCTGGAATTAATTTCAGAATTCCATCAACCATTCCTAAACCTGCACGTAAAATCGGAATTAAACCAAGTTTTTTACCAGCGATCACTTTTGTTGTCGCTTTGCTTACAGGTGTTTCAATTTCAATGTCTTCAAGTGGAAGGTCACGAGTAATCTCGAAAGCCATTAAGCTTGCTACTTCGTCCACTAATTCACGAAAATCTTTCGTACCTGTATTCTTATCGCGAATATATGTAATCTTATGTTGAATTAACGGGTGATCAAATACATACAGTTTTCCCATGTGAATCTCTCCTTTAGATGATATTCATGCGTTTACACGCTTCTTTACACTATTTACGATTGTAAAGAAAACGCTACTAATATTCAAGGGTAAATTTGGTAAAATCATGATTTTACGATGAATCTATCTAGTATCTTTACCAATTATGGGAGCTGTATCCTTCATTATATCGCCAAAATTTATTCATCATTTGTATACATACTTTAAAAACAATATATGTCCACAAAAAAAGACTACTAAAACAATTACGTTTCAGCAGTCTTTTTTAATCTATTATAGATTTGTATACATTGGGAATTTGCTCGTTAACGCTTCTACACGTTTGCGCGCTTCTTCTAGTTCAGCTTCATTCTCATGATTTTTTAATGTATGAGCAATAATTGCTGCAATCTCATCCATTTCTTCTAAACCGAAATCACGTGATGTTACCGCCGCTGTACCGATACGTACACCGCTTGTTACAAATGGGCTTGCTGTTTCAAATGGAATCGTATTTTTATTCACTGTAATACCAACTTCATCTAATACGTGCTCTGCTACTTTACCTGTAATTTCCAAGTTACGAACATCAATTAAGATTAAATGATTGTCTGTTCCACCAGAAACAAGTGTAAGTCCTTCCTTTTGAAGGCCTTCAGCTAAACGATTCGCATTATTAATGATATTTTGTGCATATGTTTTAAACTCATCTTGTAGTGTCTCACCAAATGCAACAGCTTTTGCAGCAATTACATGCATAAGCGGGCCACCTTGAATACCAGGGAAGATTGATTTATCAATTTGTTTTGCAAATTGCTCTTCACATAAAATCATACCGCCACGTGGGCCACGTAATGTTTTATGTGTTGTTGTTGTAACAAAATGTGCATGTGGTACTGGATTTGGATGTAAACCAGCTGCTACTAAACCGGCGATATGTGCCATATCAACCATTAAGTACGCACCCACTTCATCTGCAATCTCACGGAATCGTTTGAAATCGATAACACGAGGATATGCACTTGCACCTGCAACGATTAATTTTGGTTTATGTTCTTTCGCTTTTGCTAATACATCATCGTAATTAATACGGTGAGATTCAGCATCCACGCCATATTCTACGAAATTATATTGTACTCCACTGAAGTTAACAGGGCTTCCGTGTGTTAAGTGACCACCATGAGATAAATTCATGCCAAGTACTGTATCGCCTTGCTCTAAAATCGTGAAGTATACTGCCATGTTCGCTTGTGCACCAGAATGTGGTTGAACATTTACATGCTCTGCGCCAAAAATTTCTTTCGCGCGATCACGTGCGATATCTTCTACTACGTCTACGTGTTCACAACCACCATAGTAACGTTTTCCAGGATATCCTTCAGCATACTTATTCGTTAGAACAGAACCTTGCGCCTCCATTACTGCTTCACTTACGAAGTTTTCCGAAGCAATTAACTCGATCTTTGAACGCTGTCTTCCTAGTTCTGCCTCAATTGCAGCAAATACCTTTTCATCTTGACGTTTTAAATGATTCACCAAAATCCCCCTTTTCTGAACGAATTACATCAATTCCCAATAGTTTTTTCTCATTTATTCAGAAAAAACGAAAATTCAGGTTGTAATTCTTTCGAACCTTCATGTTTTCAACTACATTCTAACATGACTTTCTATATCATAAAAGAAAAAAAAAGACCAAAATTGGTCTTTTCTTTCTTCTATTATAAAGTCAGACTACATACCTTTTACCTTTCGATATACAGCTGTTATAAGACTTTATAATTTTTCATGTTTAACGGCAAGGAATAGCTTCTTCATTTGCCGCATAAACGGCACGTGCTCCACCTATTAGTTTCCCACGTGTTTTCGCCATCGTTACATGCGCACTTCCTATTTCCTTCACACTTGTACGAACCGGTACAGCTACATGCTTTAAATGCATACCTATAAATGTATCGCCGATATCCATTCCTGCATCTGCTTTAATAAACTCAATTACTACCGGATCTTTAAAATTGTGATACGCATACGTCGCTAATGCACCACCTGCTGATCTAACAGGCGTAACTGTTACAATTTCAAATTGATATTTCATCGCTACATCTCTCTCAACTACTAAAGCACGATTTAAATGCTCACAACATTGAAACGCCAATTCAATACCTGTTCTCTCTTGAAATTGTTTTAATTCAGAAAAAATCGCCTCTGCCACTTCCATCGTTCCTGATGTTCCAATTCTTTCACCTAGCACTTCGCTCGTGCTACACCCCACTACAAAAATTTGGCCTCTTTGCAGCGTGGCTTGTTCTTGGAAATCAGAAAGCGACATTTGTAGCTGTTCTCTTACCTTTACGATTTCTGTCATTACGCCTCTTCCTTTCACAGGTTGGTTCACCAAATTATATTTCATACTACTTATAGTTAGAATCTATTACTTTGTTTCGTACGTTTTAATTTTTCCTACGCGGTTTTCGTGACGGCCACCTTCATAGTCAGTTGTTAGCCAAATTTTCGCGATATCACGCGCTAGACCAGCTCCAATTACACGCTCGCCCATCGCTAACATGTTAGTGTCATTATGCTCTCTCGTCGCTTTCGCACTGAAAGTATCATGAACTAATGCACAACGAATACCATTTACTTTGTTTGCTGCGATTGACATACCAATGCCTGTCCCGCAAACTAAAATACCACGATCCACTTCACCATTCGCGACCATTTCTGCTGCTGGAAACGCAAAATCAGGGTAATCAACAGAACCAGCTTCACATTCACAACCTAAATCAATATATTCAATATTTAGCTCTTCTAATAAACTTACAAGTTCTTTACGGATATTCATACCGCCGTGATCAGATGCTACTACTACTTTCATTTTTACCCCTCCGAAGTTTCAATCAATTATCTTCATTTCACACTCGCTACCTAAATGGAACAAAGTGATCTCCAATATCGTATTATACACGAAACATCAACCTTCTGAATGTTTTTTCAGTAAAGTTTGTACAAGTTTTTCCATCTCTTCTAACGTTTCTTTATAAATAGAAAGCGATCCGCCAAATGGATCTGAAATATCCTTACTTACACCCTCAGTTAATCCATATAATGTATCCAATTTCTTTTCCACGCTCGGATAATACCCAAGTACAATTTGCTTATGGTTTTCCGTCATTGTTACTACAATGTCCGCCCAATCAACCAAAGTATCGTTTACCTGCTGCGCGGCATGATCGATTACAATTCCTTTTTCAGCTAAAGCTTCCTTTGCATGTATCGACACATCGCTTCCAGGATAGGCGAAGACACCAGCAGATTGCACTTCAAATTTACCTTCTCCATAATGACGAAGCAAAGCCTCAGCCATCGGACTACGGCATGTATTTCCTGTGCAAACAAATAACACCCGTTTCATCTAAACCCACCCCTTTTTTTCTGTTTCCTACATTTATCCCGATTGGTGAAGGCTAATAATCAGCGGGGGATGAACACCCTCCACTCATTAAAGTTTCACTTTATCATAGCGTACATTAGAATAGAACAAAAGAAATGTGAATATACGAAAGGCGCATTTTTCTTATATTTTTTCTAAGAAAAATGCGCCTTATTCACATATATGAAACCCTATTTCCAAGTGCCCAAAGTATTTTACCATACATAATGAACACACTACGAAACAAAATAAGGAATCCATTTCATATGAAACGGATTCCTTCTATCAAATAATTATTTCATTGTAACTTTCATTACTTCTGTTGAACCTTTTGTAGCTGTTACACCTACAGTTGTCTTAATAGACTCAGCTGCATCTGTGTTTGTAATAACGATTGGAGTAATTGTGCTTTTCGCTTTTTCACGAATTAATTCTAAGTCAAATGAGATTAATTTATCTCCAGCTTTTACAGCTTGTCCTTCAGAAACGTGAGCTTCGAAACCTTCACCTTCCATTTTTACAGTTTCTAATCCAACGTGGATTAAAATTTCTGTACCGTTTTTCGCTTTAATTCCAATAGCATGTTTCGTGTGGAATAATTGTACGATTTCACCATCAACTGGAGATACAACTACACCTTCAGTAGGATCGATCGCAACACCGTCACCCATCATACGACCAGCGAATACTGGATCTGGTACTTCTTCAATATTTTTCACTGCTCCAGTTAATGGAGCTACGATTGTTTCTTCATTTGTTTTTGAACCAAAACCGAATAATTTTTTAAACATAGGATAGTCCTCCTTATAATTTACCTAAAAGTTTATAGGGCAATCTCTATTCAAGATCGAAATACACGTAAGACTTCATACTTCGAATGTTATACTGTAAAAACTCTTTCGAAATAAATCATGTCATTACTACTAGACTCTTATTGTAGCGCTTCACAAAATTCCAGTCAATTCTGATTGTCTGAATAACAATGAGAAGTTAACTTCTACTTATATTTTCTCTTTTTTTCACTTACTTGTCTAGAGGTCTTTACTACATTTTATTTTTTGTTGTTAATTTGTAAAATTCCTTTCAAATTTTTGTTAAAATCCACTTGACTAAAGTAAGTAACTATTTTATTATTACTTACATAAGATAAGTTAATAACTTTTAGGAGGTTTTTTTAAAATGATGGATATCGGTCTTCTTATTATTCGTCTTATTATAGGAATTACATTCATGGGTCATGGTGCTCAAAAATTATTTGGTTGGTTCGGCGGTTACGGCTTAAAGGGAACTGGCGGCTGGATGGAGTCAATCGGCTTACGTCCTGGTGTATTTATGGCATTTATGGCTGGCGCAACTGAACTATTAGGTGGTTTCTTATTCGCAGCAGGTATTTTCACTGTAGTTGGTTCATTATTTATCGTAGGAACAATGTTAGTAGCAATTTTCACAGTTCACGGAAAAAATGGTTACTGGGTAACACAAAACGGATTCGAATATAATTTAATGTTAATCGCTGTCGCTATCGGTGTAGCTTTAATTGGACCTGGCGCTTACGTTTTACTTTAATATTTATCTCTATTTCAAGATATTTACCAAAAAAGAGATTACTTCAGTACAATCGAGGTAATCTCTTTTTTTACATCATCAAAAAAATATTATTTTCAGCAGGAGATTCCCATTGATATCTTGTAAAGGAACAATAAGTATTCATATTTAGAAAGGGGATTACAACATGTTATCCATTAATCCAAACGAACAAATTGAAAAAGATAATTACAAATTACTAACAGGAAGTATCATTCCACGTCCTGTTGCATTCGTTACTTCTGTAACTAAAGATGGCGTATTGAACGGTGCGCCATATAGTTATTTCAATATCGTCGCTGCCAATCCACCACTTATTTCAGTTTCAGTACAACGCAAAGAAGGAAAACAGAAAGACACTTCCAGAAACGCAATAGAAAAAGGGGAATTTGTCGTACATATTTCTGATGAATCTTACGTAGAAGCGATCAATGAAACAGCAGCGAACCTACCTCCTAATGAAAGTGAAATCGAATTAGCAAAACTAACACCGATTGACAGTGATGTCATTTCAGTACCAGGGGTTAAAGAAGCAAACATTCGAATGGAGTGCATATTAGAACGCGCTATCCCACTCGGCGGAACCGAAGACTCGCCAGCTTGTGACCTACTAATCGGCCGCGTCGTTCGCTTTCACGTCGCTGAACACTTATACGAAAACGGCCGAATTCACGCCGAAGAACTAAAACCAATAAGCCGCCTAGCAGGACACAACTACGCAAAACTAGGAGAACAATTTGAATTAGTGAGGCCCATTTAAAGGCGGAAGCGGCTCGCTCAGAATGAGAGGGGGATGGAGCTCCTGACGTAGAGGCGCTTTTTGCCTCGCAGGAAGGCGCGAAGCCACCGACCATTCTAGCCGCTGAAGCTGGATACATTTAAAAGTGGAAGGGGCCCGCTTAGCTCTGACCAGCTAAGGTTCTCTCGCACAAAAGGTGCTTTATACCTTTAGTGCGGGAGGTTCTTAGACGCGAAGAGCTGGCCACTGGAACTGGATACCACCGAAAAGCTCCAGCTTCATCACTCAAACATAACCCCCCGCTTTCAGCGGGGGGTTTTTTATCGTAATTCTTCGTTCTTCTCCTCTAATGCCGGGAATTTCTCTTTTTTAGATCTACCAAGCTTTATTACAAAGAAATATAAGGAAAGTAACGTAATAAGGAAAACAATTAAAAACGGGTACGGAGAATAAAAAGTACGCGCCGCCTCCGATTTTCCTGCAACAAACTTCAATGACTCAATATCTAAAAACTCAGCAAACATTTGTACACCGAGCATACTGAACCAAAAAACAAAAAAACTAATAATAATACCAAAAACTTGCTTCAATCTCGTCATTCATCTCATCCTTTCTATATTTGTAATTTTTTAGTGTGATCAATATAGTACAAACGAAACTATGCACAGAAAGGAACTATCTCACCATTCACGAATTAACTTAATCCAACCTAACATCGAAATTTGCAAAATAACACCCAATATTATAAGTCTTCTTAGCCATCGAGGAAAGAAGGTTAAAAGCTTAACATACCATTCCAATAGCTTGTTCATAATTCCCTCCTACATAAAATTATATAGGAAAAAGGAGATATAATCCAAACCCAACAAGAATAATACCACCTACTATTTCACCGTATGTGCCAAGTATATTTTTGGCATGGCTACCAAGCAATAAACCCATCCAAGCCAGTAACATACTTATTAGTCCGAACAATAATATCGTAATAATTGTCTCTGCTCCGTAAATTCCAAGACTAAGACCTACTGAAAAACTATCTATACTGACACCAAATGCAAATACAAATAAACTAATTCCAATTGGAGCAGTTCTAGTCTCTTCCCCTTCTAAAATAGACGAATATACGATATAGAACCCTAGCCCAATTAATAAAATAGCTCCTGCAAAGTTTGCGACATCCCCATACCTCTCTGATAGAAAACGCCCTAGTACCATTCCGATAAATGGCATAATAATATGAAATATCCCAATCGTCATACCTATATAAAGGATTTGTCTTAACTTTAATGTTACCATCCCCATACCGAGGCTCACTGAAAATGCATCCATCCCCAGGGCAAATGCCATAATTATTAAAGGTATTAATTGTTCAAGTGTCATTCATATCCCCCCTCGGACGTGCTACTTCACAATATGCTTATCCGAGGAGAAATATTCTGTTTGCTAAAGGTACATTATCATTCAATAATAATCTGATGCCCCGCAGCTTTTGTTAAACGATTCATAATTGCATTTCCTATGCCTTCATTCGGGAATGATTCACTAAAAATAACATCTACTTCACTTGCATCAAACGTTCTAAGTACATCATATAACTTAGTCGCAACGCTGGCTAAATCACTTCGCACACCACAAGACAATACAACATCTGCACTATACACATGCTGATACTCTTCTGTCGTTAATACACCTACTTTAAATCCTTCTTTCTTTTTCTCATCCACAATACGTTGAATAAACTCACGGGACCCTTCAACAATACTAAGTGGCGCTTTCGGTGCATAATGTGTATATTTCATTCCAGGTGATTTCGGTTTTTCTTTCTCATCCTTTAAAGCTGGATCTAAAGAAACATTTCCTATCACGGCCTCTAATTGCTCCTTCGTAATCCCACCTGGACGTAAAATCGTCGGAACTTCGCTCGTACAATCAATTACAGTTGATTCAACGCCTACTCCTGTTGCCCCGCCATCAACAATACCAGCAATTTTCCCATTTAAATCTTCATACACATGAGAAGCTAACGTTGGACTTGGGCGTCCTGAACGATTCGCACTCGGTGCCGCAACAGGCACGTTTGCCTCTTCAATAAGGGCGAGCGCTACTGGATGATCCGGCATCCTCACTCCGACTGTATTAAGTCCTGCCGTAACTCTCTCTGAAATCCCTTTTTTTCTCGGTAAAATGATTGTTAATGGTCCTGGCCAAAAATGCTCCATTAACTTTTCTGCAACCGGCGGAATTTCTCTTACGATACCATCTAACTGAGATTTTGTTCCTATGTGAACAATCAGTGGATTATCGCTCGGTCTCCCTTTCGCTTCAAAAATTTTCGCTATCGCTTCATCATCCATTGCGTTTGCTCCTAACCCATATACCGTTTCCGTTGGGAAGGCTACCGCTTCATTTTCTCTTAATAATCTTGCTGCTTCTTTTAATTGTGGATAATATTTTTTTCTTTCCACAACATTATCCACAACCCACATATTTGTATGCATTTTTTCCCACGTCCTTTTCTACCATGAAATACTTGTCTATTTTTAGTTTACTATGAGATTTATCCAAAAGACAAACAAGGTTTATCCACAAAATGTGGATAAACCTTGTTAATCCGTGGATAACTTTGTGAATAGCTGACAATTTAGTATTATTGCATTTAGCTCTTTTATATTTTTACAAAAGTGTTCTAACTGTCGAATTTCCTCTGGCACTTCCTCTTTCTCTATAATGACAAAGTTAAAAAACTGAAAGATGGTCACAGATTGTGGATGATTTGTGAGTAAGTACAATTGTCGAATATCTTTTTCTTTCATATACTGCAAAAACATCTCGAAAAAATATAAGAAAGTCTGTTTATCCACATTAGGTGTGAATAAACAAGAACGGATAAGTGCATTTTCTCCACTTTGTTCATATCCAATTACCGCTCGTATTTCTCCCGCCTCTTCCAAGATCATAAATTGTGCGTACAACTCATTTATTTTATCATCTTTTTTATTAGCTTGTCCGAAAAAAGAATGTAATCTTTCTACATCTGCTTTCGTAGCAAAATACACGTTCTTCATAGTAAATCCCTCCTCATTGATATATATGAGGAAGGATTTATTAATAGCACTATTTAGAGAATAAAGATGTAAAAGCTTCGACGATAAATAATTTAACCTCTGGTTTCTCTTCCTCTTCTACTGTTACATATTCATTTTGCTTTTCTTGTTTTTGCTCCACAGGTTTCTCCACTTTCTCCACTTTCTCCACTTTCTCCACAGTTTTTGTTTCTACTTTTTTTACAGGCTGTTCTTCTACTTGTGTTTCGTGTTTTACTACTTTCTTTTCCTGTGCTGTTACTTTTTCAGCTTTTTCCGGCTTTACTACTTTCTTTTCTTTCACCTTATCCTCTTTCTTCTCCGGTACATCCACCACTTCTTCATCTGATTGTCTCACCTGCTCCTCTTCAGGAGATTCAGCTTTCACAACATGTTCTTCTTTCCTTACAGCTGTACCACTTGAAAAATCTAAGAAACACATCGGTGGAAATAATACACACCACCAGTTTGCACCTTCACCTTTTCCAATTGTAATAAGTACCGCTTCATATTCTCCTGCCGGATAAATAAAATTCCCATATACCTTTGTAGGAAACTTCACATTCTTACCGAATTTCACTTGAAACGCCTCTTTACTTCCTTCTCTTTTCAGCGTATTCGCCACTGTCTTTTCAATTTCAGGAATATGATTTTGAATTACTTTTCGAGCTTCTTCAAATGACGTTAACTCCGCTACCCATCCATCAATTTGCGCTTTCACTTCATCACGTACTTTACGTTTTAATGCCTGATCTTTATCGGAATCACTATTAGCTAAAATACGTAATCGAACGGCCTCTTTCGGAATAACAGTAGGCCCTTTTGCATCAGCTTTCATATATCCAAACTGCACAAGTAACTGTGCACCAATTAATAATAAAAGAAAGTAAGCAATAACTTGTTTTTTCATTTCCTCCACCGTCCCCTCTAGAATCAGTGTGGACAGACTTTCATCTTTCTAAACTATTAAATTCGAAATCTATATAAAAAACCGATAGAAAAGCATTTTTTTAATTGGCGATAGGGACTGGCTATGTATAGGAGCGGTCAGGGCCTTTTCCTGCCACGCGCAAAGTTTTAAAACAAAGACAGGCAACAAGGTATATGTCCATTTTTATCTTTATGACAGCAATCTATAGGTAATAAGGTGCTTATTTTCGCTGAAATAATACCCCTTACCAAAATTCTAAATAAAATGTATGGCTGAGTAGTTACGAATTTTTCATACAAAAAATAGAGTAAGGCTTATGCCTTACTCCATCTCTGCAAATACCATGCGATCTTTTCCATTAATATCAAATACAACTTCAACTTGAGCGCGCGGGAAAGTTTGCTGTAATAATGCTTTCACATCTTCACCTTGCCCTACACCAATTTCAAACGCAACAATCGCCTTGTTCTGTAATACATTCGGCAATTCCTCCATAAAACGACGATAGAAATCTAGTCCATCTTCCCCACCAACAAGCGCACGCTTCGGCTCATGCTCCTTCACAACAGTAGAAAGACCACGCCAATCT
This sequence comes from Bacillus mycoides, assembly GCF_000832605.1. Lineage (GTDB taxonomy): Bacteria > Bacillota > Bacilli > Bacillales > Bacillaceae_G > Bacillus_A > Bacillus_A mycoides. The sequence goes on along the minus strand of NZ_CP009692.1, from coordinate 662,392 downwards.
TCCTCTGGTATGTACGGAGGATTGGAAACAACAACATCTAACTTCTGACCTGTTTCATAAAACGGAGACAGTAAATCGCCGTGATAGAAAGTTACATCCGCCCCTAAAGTTTTTGCATTTTCTTTTGCAACTTCAATCGACTCCTGTGCGATATCTACTGTATACACATGAAGGTTTTTATTTTCTAAAGCGAGCGTAATAGAAATCGCTCCACTACCTGTTCCAATATCCGCTATGTGAAGCTCCTCATTACCGAAATGGCGCTCAATTCTCTCTAGCACTCCAACTATAAGTTCCTCTGTTTCCGGTCTTGGTATCAATACCTCTTCATTTACAAAGAATGATCGGCCATAAAACATTTCATAACCGAGCATATATTGGATCGGAATACCTTCTACATGCTTGTGGATAAATTGTGCAAAACTTTTCTCTTGTTCCGCAGTTATTTCTTCACGCATATTCATGAGCATTCCGGTTCTGTTCGTCTTTAATACATGACAAAGGACAATTTCTCCCGCATTTTCATCTCGTCCATTTTCCTGTAAAAAAGAAGAAGCCCATTTCAGGGCTTCATAGACACGCATTACTCAGCTGCCTCCATCTTTTGCGCCTGATCTTCCATCACTAAGGCATTGATGAAATCATCTAACTTACCTTGTAGGATTTGATCTAGCTTTTGAATCGTTAAACCGATTCGATGGTCTGTAACACGGTTTTGCGGGAAGTTATACGTACGAATACGCTCTGAACGATCTCCCGTACCAACAGCTTGTTTACGGTTTTGATCATACTCAGCTTGCGCTTCTTGTCTAAATTTATCATAAACACGTGCGCGTAATACTTTCATCGCTTTTTCTTTATTCTTAATTTGTGATTTCTCATCCTGACAAGATACAACTACACCAGTCGGTAAATGCGTTAAACGTACCGCTGACATCGTTGTATTAACGCTTTGTCCACCAGGACCACTAGAAGCAAACGTATCAACACGAACATCTTTTTCATGAATATTAATTTCTACTTCTTCTGCCTCTGGTAGTACAGCTACAGTTGCTGTAGATGTATGAATACGTCCGCCAGATTCCGTTTCAGGAACACGTTGTACACGGTGAGCACCATTCTCGAATTTCAGCTTCGCGAAAGCACCTTTACCGTTAATCATAAAGATAATCTCTTTATATCCACCTAACTCTGTATAGCTCGCTTCGATAATTTCAGTTTTCCAACCTTGCACCTCAGCATAACGGCTATACATACGATATAAATCACCAGCAAATAAAGCTGCCTCGTCACCACCAGCAGCGCCACGAACCTCAACGATAACGTTTTTATCATCATTAGGGTCTTTTGGAACAAGTAAAATTTTCAGACGTTCTGATAATGTTTTCTCTTGTCCTTCTAATTCAGAAACCTCTTCTTTTACCATATCACGCATATCAGCGTCTAACTTATCTTCTAACATTGCCTTTGCATCTCGTAATTGCTCACGAACATCTTTATACTCACGGTACACCTCTACCGTGTCCTGAATATCAGATTGCTCTTTTGAATACTCACGAAGCTTATTTGTATCGCTAATAACCTCTGGGTCACTTAACAACTCATTCAACTTCTCATAACGATCTTCTACAGCTTGCAAACGATCTAACACACCATTCACCTCTACATCCTAGTATCTAATACAAATAGTATATGGTACTTAATCAAAAAAACGCAAATTATATTTAAAAGCGTAAGCGGCTTGCTCAGGATCGCAGGACATTGGAACTCTCGACCTTGAAGCGCTTTTTGCTTCGAGCGAGAGAGTGAAATGACCGGAGATTCTAGCCGCTGGAGCTAGATAATATATTTAAAAGTGTAGGTGGCTTGTCCAGCTCTGATCAGCTAAGGTTCTTTCGCCCTAAAGGTACTTTTTACCTTTCGGGCGGAAGATTCTTAGATGCGAAAAGCTAGCCGCTGGAGCTAGATAATATTTAAAAGCGCAAGCGGCTCGCTCAGCTCTGACTGGCTAAGGTTCTCTCGCACAAAAGGTGCTTTTCACCTTGAGTAGCGGCGGTTCTTAGACACGAAGAGCTGGCCACCAATCTTCATCTATTTTCGAAAAAAACCCGCTCTACATAGCGAGTTTCACTTATCTTTGTTTTGTAGGTACTGCATGACAATGACGACAACGTGGTTCATACGATTCTGAAGCCCCAACTAAAATAATTGGATCATCAAATGCCGCTGGTTCTCCATCGATTAAACGTTGCGTACGACTTGCAGGAGATCCACATTCAGAACAAACTGCCTGCAATTTAGTTACATGTTCAGCAATCGCCATCAGCTGAGGAACTTGTCCAAATGGTAGACCACGGAAATCTTGGTCTAATCCAGCTACAATGACACGATAGCCACGATTTGCCAATACTTGCACCACTTCCACAATGTCCCCATCAAAAAATTGTACCTCATCGATTGCAATAACATCCATTTCTTCTGTTACATGGTTAAATATATCTTTTGAAGCTGAAACAGGAACTGCTTTAACCTTTAATCCATTATGTGATACAACATCTTCTTCACTATAACGATTATCAATACATGGTTTAAATACAATTGCATGTTGTTTCGCAAATTGTGTACGGCGTATACGGCGGATGAGCTCTTCTGATTTTCCAGAAAACATACTCCCGCAAATCACTTCAATCCAACCATTTTGATTCATTAAGTACATTGAGCTCTCCTTTCATCTACTTTCCTAATCCAAAGTAGGGTAAAGGTTTAATATTTTCGCAAAAAAAACAGACAAGCGAATACATACACTTGCCTGTTTTATGTTCTTTATTACTTGATGCCGTATTTCTTATTGAAGCGGTCAACACGTCCGTCTGCAGTAGCAAACTTCTGACGTCCAGTGTAGAATGGGTGAGAATCAGAACTGATCTCAATTTTTAGTAATGGATAAGTGTTACCATCTTCCCACTCAACAGTTTCGCTAGAGCCTTTTGTAGACCCGCTTAAGAATTTGAAGCCAGTGTTCGTGTCCATAAATACAACTTTATTGTAATTTGGATGGATTCCTGCTTTCATTCTTTTCATCTCCTTCCGCCCTGAATCATTTTCGAAACAGAGTTTTTCATCTTCAGCTGCTTACACAACTATATTGATGAAACACATATGATGAAATTATAACAAGGCTAACTCCATTTTGCAACTACCTGTTTTTGTCTTTTTAAAAATTAAAAGCACAAGCGGCTCGTTCAGAATCGCAGGACATTGGAGCTCTCGACCAAGAAGCGCTTTTTGCTTCGACCGAGAGAGCGAAATGGCCGGAGATTCTTGCCGCTGGAGCTGGATATACCTAAAAGCGCAAGCGGCTCGTTCAGAATCGCAGGTCAATTCAAGCTCTCGACCAAGAAGCGCTTTTTGCCTCGTAGGAAGAAGCGAAGCCACCGACCATTCTAGCCGCTGGAGGTGGAACTAGATACACCTTAAAGCGCAAGCGGCTCGCCCAGAATCGTAGGGCACTTCAAGCTCTCAATCCAAATATGATTTCCATCTCAAAAAACAAATTTTTTCCATATATTACTCTCTCTAATATTCCCTTAAAAACATAAAAAACTCGCTTACTACGAAATAAGCGAGTCCCCATCTTTTCCCTTTACTTAGTGGTTACATACCTTTTTGAGTCTGCAACAATGTTTTGTAAAAATTCTTCATTTGTCTTTGTTTGACGAAGTTTACGTAAGAAGCCTTCAACAAAGTCTGGTGTATCACGCATTGTTTTACGAATACCCCACAGCTTGTCTAAATGTTCTTTCGGAATTAATAGGTCTTCTTTACGCGTACCAGAGCGACGAATATCAATCGCTGGGAAGATACGGCGCTCAGCTAATGAGCGATCTAAGTGAAGTTCCATATTTCCAGTTCCTTTAAACTCCTCGTAAATTACATCATCCATACGAGACCCTGTATCAACAAGCGCTGTTGCTAAAATCGTTAGGCTACCGCCCTCTTCGATATTACGCGCAGCCCCAAAGAAACGCTTCGGTCTATGAAAAGCAGCAGGATCAATACCACCCGATAAGGTTCTACCACTTGGCGGAATAACAAGGTTGTAAGCACGCGCTAAACGGGTAATACTATCCATTAAAATGACAACGTCCCTTTTATGTTCTACAAGACGCATTGCACGCTCTAATACAAGCTCCGCTACTTTAATATGATTCTCTGGCACTTCATCAAAAGTAGAACTTACAACATCACCTTTAACAGAACGTTCAATATCTGTTACTTCCTCTGGACGCTCATCAATTAAAAGTACAATTAATTCTGCTTCCGGATGATTTGTTGTGACACTGTGTGCAATTTCTTTTAACAGACTTGTTTTACCAGCCTTTGGAGGCGCAACAATTAAACCACGTTGTCCAAATCCAACTGGTGCGATTAAATCCATGATGCGTGTCGGTAACTTTTTCGTTTCCGTCTCCAATTTCATTTGGCGATCTGGGTATAACGGTGTTAATGCAGGGAAATGTACACGCTCTTTTGCTGAGTCTGGATCATCTCCATTTACAGCTTCAACTTGTAGCAATCCAAAATAGCGCTCATTTTCTTTCGGAGGTCGTACTTTACCAGAAACCTTATCTCCATTACGTAAATCGAAACGACGAATTTGCGAAGCCGAGATATAAATATCTTCTGAGCTTGGAGAATAATTGATAGGACGTAAGAATCCAAATCCTTCTGATTGAATAATTTCTAATACGCCTTCCATGAAAAAGAAACCTTCTTTTTCTGCTCGAGCTTTTAAGATAGAGAAGATTAGCTCTTTTTTCGTTAACTTGCTGTAATACGAAATCTTAAATTCCTTCGCAAGCTCGTATAACTCTTTTAATTTCATGTTTTCTAATGCTGCAATTGACAAATTCATTCAGACACCACACTTTAACTTTATTCTCTTTTCACATGGGTAAAGGGAAAAATACGGAAGGCAAATAAATAATAATGAAAGGCAATAAGTTCAAGTAGGATAATATTCACTATTGTAACCCTTTTATCTAGTTTTAATCAATACGTTGAAACACAAATACAAGAAGCGAAGACAAGAAAATTTGTCTTCGCCTTTTCATATTTCTTTCTTTTTTCTACTCACCTGATTTTAAGGCAGAATAGATAAGGCATTTCTGCTTTTATTTAATCCAGCTTCAGCAGCTAGAATGGTCGGTGGTTTCGCTTTTTACTTAATCCAGTTCCAGCAGCTAGAATCTCCGGTCATTTCGCTCTCTCACTCGAAGCAAAGAGCGCTTCAAGGTCGAGAGCTTAAAGTGTCCTGCGATTCTAAACGAGCCGCTTGCACTTTTTATTTAATAACCAAATTCGGTTTTTTATTTAAGCTATGGCGGCCGTCTACGAAGCGTACTGTGCCTGATTTTGCACGCATAACAAGGGACTGTGTTGTTCCGACGCTACCTTTAAATTGAACGCCTCGTAATAGTTCTCCGTCTGTTACACCTGTTGCTGCAAAGATTGCATCGTCACCTTTTACTAAGTCTTCCATACGAAGGATACGATTGATATCTTCAATACCCATTCTTTTACAACGAGCTAGTTCAGCTTCGTTTTGAGGTAAGAGCTTCCCGTGAATTTCTCCACCTAAGCATTTTAATGCGACCGCAGCTAATACACCTTCAGGTGCTCCACCAGAACCGAATAGAATATCTACACCAGTACGGTCAAATGCTGTATTGATTGCTCCAGCTACATCTCCATCGTTAATTAATTTAATACGAGCACCAGCTTTACGAATTTCTTCGATAATTGCTTGATGACGTGGACGGTTTAAAACTGTCGCTACAACATCTTCGATATCTTTATTTTTCGCTTTCGCAACTGCACGTAAGTTGTCGATAATAGGTGCGTCAATATCAACTGCACCAACTGCTTCTGGACCAACCGCTATTTTATCCATGTACATGTCAGGAGCATGTAACAAATTGCCGTGATCTGCAATTGCAATAACAGCAAGCGCATTCCAGCCGCCAGCCGCTACGATATTTGTCCCTTCTAAAGGATCAACTGCAACGTCTACGCGTGGTCCATATCCTGTACCCAATTTTTCTCCGATATATAGCATTGGCGCTTCATCCATTTCACCTTCGCCAATTACAACTGTACCTTTCATCGGAATTGTATCAAATACATCACGCATAGCTGATGTTGCTGCACCATCTGCCTCATCTTTTTTTCCGCGCCCCATCCAACGCGCTGATGATAATGCTGCAGCCTCTGTTACACGTACTAACTCCATAGATAAACTTCTTTCCACGATAATCCCTCTCCTTTAAGTCTTTATATTTCTGCCGTATTTTGTGAACCTTGTTTTTCTATAAAGTGTACTTCCGTTAGTAGTGATTCTTCGCTCCCCATTAACGGAAGTATCACCACCTTATCCCGATTGGTGAGGGTTAATAATCGGCGTGGGATACCCCATACTGATTAAAGTTTCACTTTATGCATTCTTCATTTCTTCAATTTCTTGCTTTGTCATTTGTTCTCGCCAAATGTTTGCACCAAGCCCTTTAAGCTTGTCTACTATATTTTCGTAACCTCGATCAATATGATCAAGTCCCGTTACTTCTGTAATGCCATCTGCCATTAAACCCGCAATAACAAGGGACGCACCAGCTCGTAGGTCACTCGCTTTCACCTTCGCACCTTGCAATAAAACCGGTCCAGTCACAATTGCTGAACGGCCTTCTACTTTAATTTGCGCGTTCATACGGCGCAATTCATCAATATGCTTGAAACGTGCGCTGTAAATTGTATCAGTTACAACTCCTGTTCCATGCGCTTTTGTTAAAAGCGTTGTAAACGGCTGTTGTAAATCCGTTGGAAACCCTGGATATACAAGCGTTTTTACATCAACTACTTTTAACCTTCTATTGCCGTTCACTGTAATTTGGTCATCGTTCGTTTCAATTTGAACACCAGCTTCTCTTAGCTTCGCAGTAACGGATTCTAAATGCTGAGGAATAACATTATCAACTGTTACTTCTCCTCCTGACGCAGCCCCTAAAATCATATACGTACCAGCTTCAATACGGTCTGGAATAATAGTGTGGTGACAACCGTGCAGTGAATCCACACCATCAATTCGGATTACGTCTGTACCAGCACCTTTAATACGTGCTCCCATACTCGTTAACAATGTAGCTACATCAATAATCTCTGGTTCCTTCGCTGCATTTTCAATAACAGTTCTACCTTTCGCTCGTACAGCCGCTAGCATAATATTAATCGTAGCTCCTACACTAACAACATCTAAATAAATACGTGCCCCACGTAGTTCGTCTGCTCTTAAATAAATGGCACCTTGTTCATTTGTAACATATGCCCCTAACGCTTCAAACCCTTTAATATGCTGATCAATCGGTCGTGGCCCTAAATGACATCCACCTGGAAGCCCAATAACAGCTTTTTTAAAACGGCCAAGCATTGCACCCATTAAATAATAAGAGGCGCGCAATTTTTTCACTTTTCCATTTGGTAAAGGCATCGCAACCATGTTAGAAGGATCGACTACCATCTCTTCTTCCTGCCCATAAGTTACTTTCCCTCCAATTTCCTCTAGTAAGTCTCCTAACATTTTCACGTCCGAAATATTAGGAACACCGCCAATAGTTACTGGAGTATCTGCTAAAATTGTCGCTGGAATTAGTGCAACAGCACTGTTCTTTGCACCACTCACACGAATCGTTCCATTTAAAGCTCTTCCGCCTTCAATTAGCAACTTTTCCATATTGAGCTCCCTTCTTGTGAATGCATTTATCTTCTACTTCTTTATAAGAAGTAGAAGATTCCCCCTTAAGAATCTCAATCACTCTTTCCATCCTGAAACTCAATAAGTAGAAAACCATCACCTGTAGCTCCCCTGCTGTACAAATAGATGAAGATTAACTATTCATCGAATCAAATTACTCAATTCAGATACTTACCACATTTATTAATAGGACTATGCACATTATTTTCTATATTTGCAAACCAAAAATTCACTTTATAAAATCTTTAGACTTGTTCACGCTTTCATTATACAACGAAAGGAAACCGTCTAAAAGACTAGACGGTTTCCAAAACGGAATTTTATTCTTACGCTTTACCGTTAGAACCGAACTCACGCATTTTACCAGCAACAGTTGCTTTGATAGCGTCGCGGCCAGGTCCAATATATTTACGAGGATCGTAAACTTCTTGGTCTTTGTTTAATGCTTCACGAACAGCTTTTGTAAACTCAATTTGGTTCTCAGTGTTTACGTTAATTTTTGAAGTACCTAGAGAAATAGCTTTTACGATATCAGCAGTTGGGATACCAGTACCACCGTGTAATACTAAAGGTACGCCAGTGAAGTCACGAACTTGTTCCATTTCAGCGAATCCTAAGTTAGGCTCACCTTTGTAAGGACCGTGTACAGAACCTAGAGCTGGAGCTAGGCAATCGATACCTGTTGCTTCAACAAGGTGCTTACACTCTGCTGGATCAGCGTAAATTACGCCTTCAGCGATGATGTCGTCTTCTTGTCCGCCAACTGTTCCAAGCTCAGCTTCAACAGATACGTTACGAGCGTGTGCGTATTCTACCACTTTTTTAGTAGTTTCAACGTTTTCATCGAATGGGTGGTGAGAAGCGTCGATCATTACAGATGTGAAACCTGCATCAATTGCTTCTTTACATTTTTCGAAGCTTGAACCATGGTCAAGGTGAATCGCTACAGGAACAGAAATGTTCATTTCTTCGATTAAAGCTTTAACCATAGCTACAACTGTTTTGAAACCAGTCATATGACGAGCTGCACCCTCAGATACACCTAAGATTACAGGAGATTTTTCTTCTTCCGCAGCAGCTAAGATAGCTTGAGTCCACTCTAAGTTGTTCATGTTGAATTGACCAACTGCGTATTTTCCTTCTAGTGCTGTGTTTAGCATTTCTTTCATAGAAACTAAAGGCATGGTGAATCCTCCTAAAAAACGTTTTTTGTATCCGATAAATTCTTATCGCTGGTAGTATGACCAGAATAAGGTAAAATATGTATATTTACATACCGGACTTCTTTCTACACTCAATAGGATAACAACTTGTACTCAAAAACTCAACCGTATTCACCTGCTCAATAGTCCATGTAAACGCTTTTTTCCATATTTTTTATAAAAAATTCATTTTTTACGCCTCTACGGCAAGCTGATCTCTCACTGCTTGACGAATCTCATCAATATCAAACGGTTTAGCAAAGTGCATTAAAGCTCCTAAATCTTTCGCTTCTTGAATCATATCCAATTCTCCATAAGCAGTCATTAAAATAACTTTAATACTCTCATCAATTTCTTTTACATGTTTTAAAATCTCTATACCATCCATACCTGGGATTTTCATATCTAACACTACTAAATCCGGATTATCTTTTTTCACGATATCTAAAGCTTGAAATCCATTCGCTGCTTGGAACGTCTGATAACCTTCTTTTTGGAACACTTCATGCAATAAAACACGAATGCCATATTGATCATCAACGATTAAAATTTTCCCTTCCATAACTCCCAACCTTTCTGTGTAAGTACAAGATTTAAAGCTTCTTATATCTTATCGGTTTATTTTCGCTACTCTTTGCCAAATCCCTTCCTATTCTTTCTTATTTTACCGTTTCCTATTTTGTTATGCCACCCTACTATTTCCCCTTTCCAAAAAAAATAAGCTATAATGAGAACCAGCTAACACGAAAGAAAGGAGCAACAACATGTTAAAAATTTTCTCGACTCAATTAAGTGGATATTTCTCCCGAATTTCTCAAAAAGAGGAAATGAATATAGAAGATAGCGCTCGTCTACTTGCCCAGGCGTTAGTTGGCGATGGCTTCATTTACTTGCATGGTACAAACGAAATGGAAGGTATTGTTTCAGAAGCATTATTTGGCGCCGAACCAATGAAACAAGCAAAACGTTTAATAGAAAACGGTGAACCGGCGGCAGTGACTGCTGCGGACCGCGTACTTCTTATTAGTCGTTTTTCGACAGATGAAGAAATTATAAAAACCGCGAAAAAACTTCATGAAGAAGGCCAATCTATCGTTGGAATCTCGGCTATTCAAGAAGGTGTTGAATCACTGGAACAATATACAGATGTACATATTGATACAAAGCTGTTAAAAGGTCTTATTCCAGATGATGAAGGTAACCGCTATGGGTTCCCAAGTTTAATTATAGCTTTATTTGCTTATCACGGATTGAAATTTACAATTGATGAAATGTTAAACGAATATTAAAAAAAGCGCCCTATTTCAGGCGCTTTTTTTTATTACTTGCTCTCTTTATTCGTAATAGAAGCACTTACGAAGTCATGGAACAATGGTTGTGGACGGTTTGGACGAGATACAAGTTCTGGATGGAACTGTGCTGCCACGAACCAAGGGTGATCTTGTAATTCAATAATTTCCACTAGACGACCGTCTGGGCTTGTACCAGAGAATACAAATCCTGCTTTTTCCATATCTGGACGGAATTGATTGTTAAACTCATAACGATGACGATGACGCTCATATACAACCGGCTCATTGTAAGCATTGTAAGCATTTGTTTCTTCAGCAAGCTTACATGGGTATAGACCAAGGCGAAGTGTACCACCTAAATCTTCTACATCTTTTTGTTCTGGTAATAAATCGATAATTGCATAAGGTGTGTCAGGATTAATTTCAGAAGAGTTAGCTCCTTCTAATCCTAATACGTTACGTGCAAATTCGATTGATGCAAGTTGCATACCTAGGCAAATTCCTAAGAATGGAACTTTGTTTTCACGAGCATATTGAATTGCAACGATTTTACCTTCTACACCACGATCGCCGAAGCCACCTGGTACAAGGATACCATCTGTATCGCCAACTAATTCTTTTACGTTCTCTGCTGTTACGTGCTCAGCATTTACCCATTTCACTTCTACATCTGTGTCGAATGAATAACCTGCATGACGAAGTGCTTCTACAACAGAAATATATGCATCTTGAAGCTCTACGTATTTACCAACAAGAGCGATTTTTGTTTTCTTAGAAAGGTTACGTACTTTATTAACTAGCGCAGTCCAATCTGTCATATCTGCAGCTGGATTGTCTAACTTCAAGTGATCACAAACGATTTGGTCCATGTTTTGTTCTTGAAGAGATAATGGAACCGCATATAAAGTATCTGCATCGCGTGCTTCGATAACTGCTTTTGTATCGATGTCACAGAATAATGCAAGCTTGTCTTTCATGTCCTGAGAAACAGGTAGTTCTGTACGAACAACGATAATATTTGGTTGAATACCTAAGCTGCGAAGCTCTTTAACGCTATGTTGCGTTGGTTTTGTTTTCATTTCACCCGCTGCTTTTAAGTACGGGATTAACGTACAGTGAATGTACATTACATTGTCACGACCGATGTCGCTCTTAATTTGACGAATTGCTTCTAGGAATGGTAGAGACTCGATATCACCAACAGTTCCACCGATTTCTGTAATAACAACGTCGGCATTTGTTTCGCGACCAGAACGATATACACGTTCTTTAATTTCGTTAGTAATGTGAGGAATAACTTGAACTGTTCCTCCTAAATATTCACCACGACGCTCTTTTTGAAGAACTGAAGAGTAAATTTTACCTGTTGTTACGTTGCTGTATTTATTTAAGTTGATGTCGATAAAACGCTCATAGTGACCTAGGTCTAAGTCCGTTTCTGCACCATCATCTGTTACGAATACCTCACCGTGTTGGTAGGGGCTCATAGTCCCTGGGTCTACGTTAATGTATGGATCAAACTTTTGAATAGTTACGTTTAAACCACGATTCTTTAAAAGTCTTCCAAGAGATGCTGCTGTAATACCTTTACCTAAAGACGATACTACACCGCCTGTTACAAAAATATACTTAGTCATGAAAATACTCCCTTCTACTTCGTTGTTATATAATCACCGTTGCAAAGCGCAACGTATGTAGATAACACTGTATCTATCTTATTGTTAGGCTCTTTTTATTTTCTAAACAAAAAACAAAAAAGAAAATTGCTCCCCTCATCACATAAAGTAATAAGTAGGGAGCAATTTTCTTTTATATTTACACTTTAAAAGTATTATCGTCTTTTTTTAAAGAGCCCAAAAATGATTCTACATGGACGATAATGAAAAGTCAAGAGCTACCGCTCTTCCTCTTCTTCTTCTTCAGTTTCATCATACTCAAGTTCTTCTTCTGCGAAGTCTTCATTATCTTCTTCTAAATCATCAAGATCATCATCTTCATCATCTGCGTCTTCGTCTTCAAGAACTTTGTCCAAATCTACTACATCTTCTTCTACTTCTTCTTCTACTTCTTCTACATCATCTTCTTCAATGTAGTCGTCAAAACCGTCTTCTTCAACTTTGCGTTTCTTCTTCGGTTTTGGCTGAGGCAGAATTTCTTCATCAATTTGCTCATATGGGTACCAGCTACGTAGCCCCCAACGATTTTCTCCTAAATTAATGAAACGTCCATCGATGTTTAAATCTGTATAAAATTGTGCGAGTTTCGTATTAACTTGCCCTTGAGATAGTCCCAGCACTTGAGCGATTTCTTGAACCAACTCGTTGAATGTCGTTGCTTGTCTTTTATTCCCTAAAACACTATGTACAACTTCAATCATTGAACATTCTTTTAGCTCTTCTGGTGAATATTGCTTAAAACCCACTTATGCGGCACTTCCTTTCTTCAAATATAAGCTTATATATAACGGTCTGCTTAAAAAAATCCATACTATTCATTATAAACAAAAGTCGCACAAATATGCTACAAAAAAAACGGGAAACTTTTATCGCGCTATTTACGGGCAATAAAATTATAATTTGTCCATTCTTTATTTCGGAGACATATGTGCTCCTTGCAGTACATACCTAATTTGCATTTCTGTATATTCTTCGAGAGTATACAGTTTTTGCAGGGCCCAACGTCTAAATCCCCACATTTGTCCTTGTATGAAAATATTATGTGCAAGAAGCTGTATTTCCTTTTTATTTAGTGTAAATGTCCCATTTTCCGTACACTGCTCTAAAATATCCTCAAACATCCCGACCATTTGAAACTCTTTTTCTAATACATATGGGAGTGATTCTTTCGGTAAAAAACGTACCTCTTGATACATAATTAATACTTCTTCTTGCAATTCATCCATCACTTTAAAATAATTCATTATCGCTATCTTTAAGCTTTCTATACTTCCCTTCTCTGTACACACCACTTCCTCTAACCGCTCTTTTACATGTTCATAAATACTATCACAAACTAAATATAATACATCATCTTTTGTGCGAATATACTCATAAAGTGTTCCGATACTAAATCCAGCCGCTTTCGCAATTTCTCTCGTTGTTGTACGCGGGAATCCTTTTTGCTTAAACAGCTGCACCGCACCTTTAATCATTTGTTCACGTCTTAACGCAACTAATTTTTCATCTTTCACTGACGCATGTACATTATGTTTAACCATCCCTTCACCTCTCTCTATTATTTTTGGAAGTAAAAAGCGTAGGAAAATACCTACGCTTTTGTTCCTACTTCGTTAACATACGAGAAATTACAAGCCTTTGAATCTCTTGTGTTCCCTCATATATTTGTGTAATCTTTGCATCGCGCATATAACGCTCTACTGGATAATCTTTCGTATAACCATAACCACCAAATACTTGTACCGCTTCAGTCGTTACCTTCATCGCTGTATCACCTGCAAATACTTTTGACATCGCTGACTCTTTCCCATACGGAAGCCCTTCTGATTCAAGCCAAGCCGCTTGATATGTTAAAAGACGCGCTGCCTCTACATCCGTTGCCATATCCGCAAGTTTAAAGCCAATTCCTTGTTGCGCCGCAATTGGCTTCCCAAACTGATGACGTTCTCTTGCATATTCTACAGAAGCATCTAAAGCGGATTGTGCAATACCGACTGCTTGTGCCGCAATACCATTACGGCCGCCATCTAATGTCTGCATCGCAACTTTAAATCCTTGGCCCTCTTCCCCTAGTAAATTCTCTACAGGAATACGGCAGTCTTCAAATATAATTTCAGTTGTTGGCGAAGAACGAATCCCTAGCTTACTTTCCTTCTTCCCAACCGAAAATCCTAGCGTATCACTCTCCACAATAAATGCACTCGTGCCGCGCTGCTTCGAATCAGGATCTGTTAATGCAAAAACAACATAAATATCAGCAATACCGCCATTTGTAATAAAAATTTTCGAACCATTTAAAATGTAATGGTCTCCATCTCGTTTTGCAGTCGTCCTCATTCCACCAGCATCTGATCCAGAGCTTGGTTCTGTTAAGCCATATGCACCAATTTTCTTCCCTTCAGCCATTGGGCGCAAAAACTTTTGTTTTTGCTCTTCCGTTCCAAATTTAAAAATTGGCCATCCAGCAAGTGAAGTATGTGCAGACAACGTTACACCTGTAGAAGCACAAACGCGGGATAATTCTTCAACGGCAATTACATACGCCAAGTAATCGCTTCCAATTCCGCCGTATTCTTCAGGCCACGGAATACCGGTTAAACCAAGCTCTGCCATTTGATCAAATAAAGCGCGATCAAATCGCTCTTCCTCATCACGCTCTGCTGCTGTCGGTGCTACTTCATTTCTCGCAAAATCCCGAACCATTTTTCTTATCATTTCATGTTCTTCTGATAATTTAAAATGCATTCCCGTCTCCCCCTCTGCCTTTTTATAAAGCTCGACTAATTACAAGCTTTTGTATTTCGCTCGTTCCTTCATATATTTGTGTGATCTTCGCATCACGGAAAAATCTTTCTACTGGATAATCTTTCGTATAACCATAACCACCAAATACTTGCACCGCTTCAATCGCAACTTCGACAGCCGTCTTAGAAGCAAATAATTTCGCAATAGAAGCTTCTTTACCGCATGGTAATCCTTGTGCTCTTAGCGATGCTGCTCTGTATACAAGTAATCGCGATGCTTCTACACTTGTTGCCATATCTGCAAGTTTGAATCCGAGTCCTTGCTGCGCCGCAATTGGCTTTCCGAATTGCTCACGCTCTTTCGCATAATCAATCGCACATGCAAGCGCCGCTTCCGCGATTCCTAATGCTTGCGCTCCGATTCCAATTCGCCCAACATCTAAATTCGCCATTGCCACCTTAAATCCTTGTCCTTCTTCACCAAGTAAATTCTCGGCCGGCACTTTCATATCTTCAAACGTAAGTTGCACTGTACGAGAACCAAGAAGACCCATCTTATGCTCATCTTTTCCAATGATTAAGCCTGGTGTATCTTTCTCTACTATAAATGCTGAAATCCCGCTTTTCCCCGCATCTGGATTTGTAGACGCGAAGACGATATATGTACTTGCTTCACCACCATTTGTAATAAAGACTTTCGATCCATTAATGATGTAGTGATCGTCTTTCTTTACAGCTCTTGATTTCAAACTACCTGCATCTGATCCTGCATTCGGTTCTGTTAGAGCAAATGCGCCTAAATATTCACCAGTCGCCAGTTTAGAAACATATTTCTGCTTCTGTTCTTCTGTTCCGAAGTATAAAATCGGATTCATTCCAACTGACGTATGTACAGCCAAAATTACACCAACCGTTGCACTTACCTTTGAAATTTCCTCAATTGCTAGAATGTAAGAAATAAAATCCATTTCTGCCCCGCCATATTTTGCAGGCGCTGGAATACCCATTAGTCCAAGCTCACCCATCTTTTGCAAAATCTCTTTCGGGAACACCCCTTGTTCCATACTAGGAACAAAGGGAGCTATTTCCTTCTGCGCAAAATCTCGAACCATTTTCCTCATCATTTGTTGCTCTTCAGTAAAATGAAAATTCATGTACTTCGCCTCCGTTTGCTATATATCTTCTTAACAATTTGGTCAGACCACTACTTTAATAAAGGGAGGAATTTATTCGTAAACGTAGAAACCACGACCCGTTTTACGTCCTAACCATCCTGCATTCACATACTTACGTAATAATGGACATGGGCGATATTTACTATCTCCTAATCCTTCATGCAACACTTCCATAATGTATAAACACGTATCTAAACCGATAAAGTCAGCTAACGTAAGTGGTCCCATCGGATGATTCATACCGAGTTTCATTACTTCATCAATCGCTTCTTTCGTCGCCACTCCTTCGTATAACGTATAAATCGCTTCGTTAATCATCGGTAATAAAATACGGTTCGATACAAACCCTGGGAAATCATTTACTTCAACTGGCACTTTCCCGATTTTTTTCGTAATATCCTCAATCGTTTCGTACACTGCATCATCTGTAGCTAAACCACGAATAATTTCAACGAGTTTCATAACTGGAACTGGATTCATAAAGTGCATGCCAATTACTTTCTCAGGACGTTTCGTTACCGCTGCAATTTCCGTAATTGGTAACGATGACGTATTCGTCGCTAAAATTGCGTGTTCTGGAGCGATTTCATCTAAATTCGCAAAAATTTTCTTTTTAATATCCATTTTTTCAACAGCTGCTTCAATAATAAGATCAGCTTCTTTAACACTATTTAAATCGAGCGTCCATGTAAGGCGATTTAAAGTCGCATCTTTCTCTTCTTCCTTCATACGGCCTTTTTCTACTTGGCGGGCTAAATTTTTCGAAATAACAGCTAGCCCTCTATCTAATTGCTCTTGCTTTAAATCTTGCACTTTCACATCATAGCCTGCCATTGCACACACTTGTGCGATACCTGAACCCATTTGCCCTGCACCAATTACAACAATCTTTTGTACACTCATTTTTTCTTCCCCCTTAATTGTTAATAAACTATATATCTTCTAATCTTAATTAGTGAACTTCAATCATCACTGCATCACCTTGACCGCCACCGCTACAAATAGAAGCAATTCCAATTCCGCCGCCGCGCTGCTTCAGTGCATGGATAAGTGTAACGATAATACGTGCTCCGCTCGCTCCAATTGGATGCCCCATTGCTACAGCACCGCCATTTACATTCAATTTTTCCGGATCGATCCCTGCGATTTCTGTACTTGCAATTGCTACAGCCGCAAATGCCTCATTGATTTCAAATAGATCTATGTCTTCAATTGTCTTACCTGTCTTTTTCAGCAATTCATTAATTGCATAACCTGGCGTTCTTGGGAAATCCTTCGATTCTACCGCAATCGCCGTATGCGCCAAAATTGTCGCTAATGGTTTTCTTCCTTCTTGCTTCGCTCTGTCCTCGCTCATTAATACAAGTGCAGCACCGCCATCATTTAGTCCCGGAGCATTACCTGCTGTCACCGCTGACGTCTTATCAAATACAGGCTTTAATTTCGCTAATTTTTCAATCGTTGTATCCGCGCGTGGCGCCTCATCCTTAGCCACGACGATAGGATCGCCTTTTCTTTGCTGAATTGTTACTGGTACAATCTCCTCTTCAAAACGCCCTTCTTTATGTGCCGAAACCGCACGTTGATGGCTACGATATGCCCATTCATCTTGTGCTTCGCGAGAGATTCCATCTTCCTTCGCAACTTCTCCGCCATAAACACCCATGTGTATACCTGAAAATGCGCATGTTAAACCGTCTGCAACGTTTAAATCGATAACTTCGTTGTTACCCATTCTGTATCCCCATCTTGCCCCTCGTAAAATGTAAGGGCTGTTACTCATCGATTCCATTCCACCAGCTACAATCAGTGATTGATCACCAGTACGAATAATTTGATCTGCTAACGTAACTGCGCGAAGCCCTGATGCACAAACTTTATTTACTGTTTCTGTCTGCACTTCCCAAGGAATGCCGGCCGCTCTTGCTGCTTGACGTGATGGAATTTGTCCTTGCCCTCCTTGGATAACCGTTCCAAATATAACTTCTTCAACATCACTAGCGGAAACATTTGCCCTTTCAAGCGCTGCCTTAATTGCGATTCCTCCAAGTTCTGTTGCTTTCACGTCTTTTAAAGTTCCTCCAAATTTTCCAACCGGTGTTCTTGCAGCACTTAAAATAACTGTTTTACTCATGTTTCTTTCCCCCATTTCTTTTTTTAGCACCGAGCGCTCGCTCGGTATCCTTGCGCCTAGAAGAGGTGCAATTATTGCACCTCTTTCTAAATTTAAATGCATTCCTACAAACTACATTGCTTCTTTCTTCTGTCCGATAACTGAGCGTTCTAAAATCTCTGTTACGTCCAAAGTTTGAACTGTTTCTTCAACTTCTTTCGCTTTCGTGCCGTCACTAATCATCGTTAAGCAATACGGGCATCCTGTACCGATAATTGACGGCTGTACAGCTAGCGCTTGTTCTGTACGAGCAACGTTAATACGAGAACCTGTCGTTTCTTCCATCCACATTAGGCCGCCACCCGCACCACAGCACATTCCCGTTTCACGGTTACGCGCCATTTCTACAAGGTTTACACCTGGAATTGCTTTTAGAATATCGCGCGGCGCTTCGTATACTTCGTTGTATCTTCCTAAGTAACAGGAATCATGGTACGTAACTGTCTCTTCAATAGAATGGACAGGTTTTAAACGACCTTCCTTCACCCACTGGGCTAGTAATTCTGTATGATGATAGACTTCTGCTTGTAAGCCAAAGTCCGGGTACTCATTTTTAAAAGTGTTATAGGCATGAGGGTCAATCGTAACGATTTTCTTCACTCCTGCTTTTTCAAATTCTTCAATATTTTTAGTCGCCATTTCCTGGAATACAAATTCATTTCCAAGGCGGCGCGGTGTATCACCAGAGTTCTTTTCCTTATTACCAAGAATTGCGAATGAAATGCCTGCTTCGTTCATTAGCTTCGCAAATGATATCGCAATCTTCTGACTGCGATTGTCATACGAACCCATTGATCCAACCCAGAATAAGTATTCAAACTCTTCGCCAGCTTTTGATTTCTCCTTTACAGTTGGAACTGTTACTTCATCGTCACCTTGGCGCCATGTTTCACGCTCTTTACGGTTCAGTCCCCACGGATTACCTTGACGCTCAATGTTTGTCATTGCACGCTGCGCTTCCGCGTCCATTTTTCCTTCTGTTAAAACGAGATAGCGGCGTAAATCAATAATTTTGTCAACATGCTCATTCATAACTGGGCACTGGTCCTCACAGTTACGGCACGTTGTACATGCCCAAATCTCTTCTTCTGTAATAACGTCTCCGATTAAACTTGGGTCGTACGCTAGCGCTGTAGCCGCTGATTCTTGTTGTCCTTTTCCAGCTGCCATCATCGCTAACTGATTTCCTTGTGTATTATTAAAAGCAACAACTGGAACCCACGGTGCTTTTGATGTTACCGCTGCGCCTTTATCAGTTAAATGATCACGAAGTTTTAAAATTAAATCCATCGGTGATAACATTTTCCCTGTTCCTGTTGCCGGACACATATTTGTACAACGACCACATTCGACGCAGGAATATAAGTCGATAAGTTGATTTTGTCTAAAGTCTTCAATTTTACCAACACCGAATGTTTCTTGTGTTTCATCTTCAAAATCAATTTTTTCAAGTTTTCCCGGATTTGAAAGACGACCAAAAAACACGTTAACTGGTCCAGCAATTAAATGCGCATGTTTTGATTGTGGAACATAAACTAAAAACGTTAACAAAATTAGTAAATGCACCCACCAAGAGAAATAGAACACTGAAATGGCTACGGTTTCATTTAATCCCGAGAAAACGTAAGCGATCGCAGAAGCGATCGGTTCACTCCATGAAAGCTCCTCGCCGTGCCATATAATTCCCATTCCATTACCAAGTAGCACAGAAATCATTAAGCCACCAATAAAGATAAGAACAAGGCCTGATTTAAAATTACGTTTCAAACGAACAAGCTTTTCAATATAGCGTCTATGAAAAGCCCAAAAGACTGCAATTAAAATAACGAGTGTGACAATTTCCTGGAAGAATGTAAATGCAGGGTATAGTGGTCCAAGTGGAAGATGCGATCCTGGTGCAAGTCCTTTCCAAACGAAGTCAATTGCTCCAAATTGGACAAGAATAAATCCGTAAAAGAACATAACGTGAATGATGCCGCTCTTTTTATCTTTCAGCAGCTTTTTCTGACCGAAAACATTGACCTTAAGAAGATCCCAACGCTCTTTAAAACGACGGTCAAATTCGATCTTTTTTCCTAATTGTATGTAGGCCATCCTTGTTCGTATAAGATATACAAACAAATACCCCGCATAAGCAATAACAGCAATGGCAGCCAGCCAATTAATGATTAGTAAGCTATTCATTTTATGCTACCCCTCTCTTTGTAAGCTCCCTTTATTTTTTAGAATCTTCGAAAATATATAATTTTCTGAATTATATCCCCTATTCCCATTATATAATGAGTGAGCATTCAGTCAACAGTTTTTTGTTATACAACAACACATTTTTTAATAAAGCTGTTTATTTCGGTGAAACTATAAAGTGAAACTTTAATCAGTAGGGAGCGGTTTATTCCCTACTGATTATTAGCCCTCACCAATCGGGATTTTACGGGCAGCCCGAATCCCAACCAACTTCTTTGCTTTTAACCCAATTTCGAGGTGGGAGTCTTACTGCCCGCAAATAGCGGGATACAGTGAAATTTTGATTTGTAAAAAATTGATGGTGAAAAGACCGTGAAGGAGGGAATTTACTTATGTTTTTCTTATCTCTCTTGTTATTAGGCAGCGCTCTCTGGATTACAATCGACCTTTCATATGGGAGAATTGTTCATTTAAAGCGTGTACGTTCTCGTTCTTTCCCTTTACGTCAAAGTGATTTTCTCCTTTATACATACGGAAATGATCTATACGATGCTCTCTTTACTGATATAAAACAAGCTAAACACCATGTGCACGTTTTATTTTTTATTGTAAAAAACGATGATATAAGTCGTACGTTTTTAAAGTTACTTATCGATAAAGCACAAGAAGGAATTGAAGTAAGACTTTTACTCGACCGGTTTGGAAGTCATTATTTATCAAAAGAAGCGATTTACTCGCTACAAAAGCATGGTGTCTCTTTTTCATTTTGTCATAAAGTGAAATTTCCTTTTCCTTTCTTTTCTGCAAATCAAAGAAACCATAGAAAAATTACAGTTATTGACGGGAAAATTGGTTATATTGGTGGATTTAACATTGGCGAAGAATATTTAGGGCATAATCAAAGGTTAGGGTTATGGCGAGATTATCATTTACGTCTTACAGGAGAAGGGATACAAGATTTACAAAAACAATTTTTACATGATTGGCTCGACGATACAGACCAAAATTTATTAGATTCATCTCTTTATTTTCCTATGCAACAACCAGGGACCATTCTACATCGTTTCATCCCTACTGATGGTGCCTATTTACAAAATACATTTTTACATTTAATCGAAAGCGCGAAAAAAGAACTCTTTATCGGTACACCATATTTTATTCCTGGAAAAAAAATTATGAATGCATTATTAAAAGCGCGAAAACGTGGGGTTCAAATAACTATTCTCGTTCCACAAAAAGCTGATCACGCCCTCGTTCGAGAAGCAAAATTCCCATATTGCCGAAAGTTAATACAAGCTGGTTGTAATATTTACGCTTTTCAGCAAGGATTTTTCCACGCAAAAATTATTATAGTAGACGATCATACTTGTGATATCGGAACTGCTAATTTCGATATGAGAAGTATATATATTAACCATGAAATCAATTGCCTTTTATACGATAAACATTTCATACAAGAAGTAAAAAGTAAATTCGAGGAAGATTTGGAACGCTCCTCATTACTTTCCTTTGAAGATGTCAGCCCTCTCTCCATTATCGATAGAGGAAAGGAATGGATAGGAACGATACTCGCGTTCTTTTTATAGAGAAATTTCAAGGGCCAAGGAGGTGCATTACATATGATAATTCGATTTGGATATGTCTCACATGCTACGGCATTATGGGACTGTTCGCCTGCCAAAACAATGACATTTACAAGCTGGAAAAAGCTAAAAAAACAAGAGCGTGAAGATAAATTATATAATGTTACACTGCAAAATCTAGAACATACAATACGCATCCTTCATTACAATATTGCACACGAAATTCCATTATATCGTTTATCATCTTCTATCGTCCCGCTTGCAACACATCCTGAAGTTGAATTTGATTACATTCAACTATTTGCTCCACTATGGCGTAAAATAGGAGCATTAATTCAAGAACACAATTTACGCGTAAGTTTTCATCCCAACCAATTCACACTATTTACAAGCGACAAACCACATATTACAACTAATGCTATTACAGATATGACCTATCATTATAATGTGTTAAATGCTATGGGAATTGCAGATTCTTCCTACATTAATATCCATGTAGGTGGTGCGTATGGAAATAAGGAGAAGGCAATCGAACGTTTTCATGAAAACATACAAAAACTCCCTTACCATATAAAAGGACAAATGACTCTTGAAAATGACGATAAAACGTATACAACTTCTGAAACTTTGGCTATTTGTCAAAAAGAAAAAATCCCTTTCGTGTTCGATTATCATCATCACATAGCGAACCTTTGTAATGAACCGCTAGAAGAATTACTTCCTATGATATTTAAAACTTGGTCACATACAAATGTCCTTCCTAAAGTTCATATTTCTTCTCCTAAATCCGAAAAAGAATTTAGAGCTCACGCAAATTATATTGATTTAGAGTTTATTAAACCTTTTTTACACATTACAAAAAAAATTGATCATGATTTCGATATTATGATTGAAAGTAAACAAAAGGATTTAGCACTTCTTCAGTTAATAGATGAAATCTCTTCTATAAGAGGGATAAAAAGAAAAAATGGCGCAACGTTACAATGGTAAATTGTAACGTTGCGCTATTTTTTTTCAAAAAAAAGTAATTTTTATAGTAAAAAACATCCCCGTTTGTATGCTATTATTTAGATTAGCATTTTCCCCTGAGATTCAACCTTATTGAAACGGAGTCATAATATGATTAATCAAAAAAAATATGTACAATTTGTCATGATGTATATAATTATATTTTCTCTTTGGATATTCCTTATCCCTAAGGATTTAAATATAAAAGAAATTGGAATTCTCTTCTTATTTTGTTTTGCTGCACTCTTTTCTTGCTATTGCTTATATAAAGCAATTAAAAAAATGAAGCGCGGTGATAAACTATTTTGGGTTTTACTACTATGTACTTGCATATGTGGACTAATTATGGAAATAACTTTATTTCTTCATTCACTTTCTATTTATGATCAAGTTATATTCTCATATGAATCACTACCTTTTTTTATCATACAATATATTTTGCTTTTTTCTGGCTTTGCTATAAAGTTTATAAAACATTACTCCATTAGGGGTCTTGCTCAATTTTCATTCGATAGCATATTCATTATTATTATGAATATTTATTTTACCTTAACCTTTATTTTAGATATTTCAAGCTTTCGTATGTTAACAAAGGACACGTGGATTTTGATTGGGTATTTTATCGCACAATCATTAGTAATTTACGCCGTTATTAGCCTATATAGAAGAGAACGGTATTCTTCTAGTAGAATCTCATTAATTATTGGCTTTACTATCATACTTGTGTACGGATATATACATCTATTCCAATTAAACACGGGAATGGGAACTTCTTCTGAAGTCTCTTATTTAATACATACTGCTTCGATTTTACTAATCGGTTTATCGTCCATACTGTACATTTTGGATAAACCAATGCAACATGAAACGAAAACGAAATATTATCGATTCGATTATGTACGCTTTATATTACCTTATTTTAGTATAATCATTACTTTTTCCTTTGTTGTTATTCAACCTTGGGATGATAAGTTCATGCTAATCGGTCTAGTATTATCACTAGTATTATTATTCCTACGACAACTTTACATGTGGAAAGATAATCAAGTGTTAATCGATACGTATGAACAGTTGACTACACAACTAGAAGATGAAGTTGAAGAAGGCGTATCTGCCCTATCAAAAAGTGAACAACGTTATAAATCTTTATTCGAAGATCATCCTGATGCTGTTTTTTCTTTAAATATGAACGGGATTTTTCAACAATCTAATAAGGCTTGTGAAAGTTTATTTACAGCCTATTATTGTGAAGTAACAAGCTATTCTCTTCAACACTTCATTGATCCACAAGATCATGAATTATTGAAGAAATCTTTACAAATTACAAAAGAAGGTAGACCACAAACTCTAGAAATTCGTACAAAAGAAAAAGAAGGCTATTATTATCACCTTCACATTACATTCATCCCTATTTTTATAAATAAAGAAGTTGTTGGGATGTTTGGTATCGCACGTGATATTACAACTTTATATGAAAAACAAAAGCAAGTAGAGCATATGGCTTTCCATGATGCACTTACAGGACTACCGAATCGACGGAAATTCGAAAAAGATTTAAAAACGATTTTAAATCTAGCTCAAAACAACACTAATGACGTTGCGGTTATGTTCCTCGACCTAGATCGATTTAAAAAAATTAACGATCGACTCGGCCATGATGTCGGGGATTTATTATTAATTGAAGTAGCAAAAAGATTACGTGGATGTTTACGTTCAAAAGATATCGTTGCCCGCCAAGGCGGAGATGAATTTACGATTCTATTACCAGATATGTACTCTGAAAAAAGTGCTTCTTTTATAGCTGAACAAATTTTAACTATCTTAAATAAGCCTTACTTTATTAAAGATGAAGAACTTTCTGTTACACCGAGTATCGGAATTGCAATGTACCCTGACTATGGAACCGATGTAACCGAATTAATGAAAAATGCAGATATGGCTATGTATCGAGCAAAAGCTAATGGGAAAAATAGATTCATTTTCTTCTCAAAAGAAATGAGTATTGCACAAAATGAAATACACTTCCTAGAAGGTGAACTTTCAAAAGCTCTGCAACAAAATGAATTTTCCCTTGAATATCAACCGCAAGTAAATACAAAAACAAAACAAATTATCGGTTTTGAGGCATTAGTTCGCTGGAAACATCCAAAACTCGGAATTGTATCGCCTGCCCAATTCATTCCTCTAGCAGAGGAAACAGGATTTATTATTGAACTTGGCAATTGGATTTTACGTACCGCCTGCTTAGAAGCAAAAAAGTGGCATAACCAAGGATTTTCTCACTTAAAGGTTGGTGTAAACTTATCTGTTGTTCAATTTAATCACGCATATTTAATATCAACTATTTCAAAGGTCTTGGAAGAAACAGAACTAAAGCCGGAAGCGCTAGATATTGAGATTACAGAAAGTATCGCAATTAATCAAAATCATTCTGTAATTGCTAAACTAGAAGAACTTCAAAATCTCGGTATCCAAATTTCAATTGATGACTTTGGAACTGGTTATAGTTCTTTAGCTTATTTAACGAAATATCCAATCAATACATTAAAAATTGCTCGAGAATTTATTTGTGGAATTACAAATAGCCCTTTAGAAGAAGCGATTATCGCTTCCATTATTAAGCTATCGAAAGAATTAAATTTAGAGGTTATTGCGGAAGGTGTAGAAACAGAAGAACAATGGAAGTTTTTACATGAACAAAACTGTGACCATATTCAAGGATTCCTCTTTAGCAAACCTGTTTCTAGTAAAGATGTTTGGATGTTACTCCACAAAAAAACAACCGTCTAAGTAAGACGGTTGTTTTTTAGTACTCAAAAGGTACATCTGAAGCTAATTGTATCTCTTGATCATTATAGGAAATCACTTGACTTTTCTCTAAAGCTGTATCTCCTAGTGAAATACCCCATGCCATCGCTAACGTTAATAGACTACCAATAAGTAGTTTTTTCATATTCCATCACCCACATTTTTTCTTTAAATATATCATGAAAATTTATCCATATCGTATGCAATTATGCATATTTGTTTTTTAGGTCTTTTTTATTTCTTCATTTTTTTTATAAGTGATTCTTTTAATGCATGGATTCCTAATATATCGAAAAAGAAGCACGCTTTTTCATAAGCATCTTCAATTTCTGCTCTATCACACTCTAGCTTTTCTAGGCATTCACCTTTTTGATAGTATAACTGTCCAATCAATGTCATACTATTAATTTGACACGATAGTTCAATGGCTTTGTTTACGTGACAAAGCGCTTCTTCATATTGATTATCTAAGTATAATGCTTTTGCATGATTATGTCTCACCTTCACATCAAACTCTTTATTATCATGCAATGCCTCTAATTGTTTTAATATATTTTCAAATAACTCAATACTCTTCTTAAAATAGCCATTTTCAGCATAAATGTTTGCAATTGCGTTTTCAATATAAAGATTCTGATATACATCTATTCCTACCAATTGTTGATTGAGCAATTTCTTTAATTCTAAAATACAATAATCGTAATCGATTTTTTTCAATATGTAAGCAGCTACATGATATTGCCATTGAAGAAATTGCTCAAGCTCGGGATGATATTCTTCCTTCTTCAACTCATTCCATACCCTATTATAAATTTCTTTATATTTCTTTTGCTTACAAAGCATAATAATTTGATCTTTTAACTGCTTATTCCTCTCAATATCAGAATAAATGAGTACCTCATAAAAATGAATAATGGGAACTTGTAATTTCGCCGCAATACCTTGCAATATATCCATACTTGGGTATACCGCGCCCGATTCAATTCGGCTCACTTCCGATTGGTGACATATATTATCGGATAACCGTTTTTGTGTTAATCCTCTCATCACCCTAATTTTCTTTATTTCGCTTCCTAATTTTTCTGCGTGCATACTTACTCACCATCCCATTATAACAATCTAATTTTTTAAGTTGTCATACCACTACAATAATGTGAATTCGACAATTTTTGATATGAAATAATGCATAATATATATAAAATTTGGCAAATTTTTCATACAATCCATCTCACATAATATAATAGACTAGTAATTTTATAGATAAATTATAGAAAATTTGCCCGTGCTTTCGTTACATTCGGTCTTCTTTATCCTTTATCAGCAGAAGCTATTCACACCCAAGAACTAGATAGAAATGAAGTAAAAGTTGAAATTGCTCAGCCTAGTTTAACGATAAAAAAATTAACACAACCTCAAAATAATACGAAAAAAATATGGCGAAAAAGTATTTAAAAGATGAGATAAACGAGGCTAAAGCTCAACAAGAGTGAGTGACAACTGAAATGAATGTAGATTCCCAGCCTACAAATAAAGATACAAAAGTAAATAAAACCGAAGTTCGCCTTGCACAAACTTACAAAAACTATAAAGTATATGGTCAAGATCTCATTGTAAAAGTAGATAAAAATGGAGTAATTACAACTGTTAGTGGTAAAGTTGTCCAAAATTTAGACCAACAACCTAATCTTACTATAACAAATTTTTTGTCGAAAAATGAAGCAAAATCTACATTACGTACTACACTTCAAATTCCAAGCGACTCAGCTGAGACGGAATTCTCTAGTGAAACCGTTGTTTATAAGAAAAAAGAAGTTTACCACTCATAGGTAAACTTCTTTTTATATCCATCCCTTTTCTTCCGCAATTGTAATTGCCTCAATTCTATTTTTTGCTTCCAGTTTCGCTAATACTTCAGAAATATAATTACGTACTGTACCAGGCGAAAGATAAAGCATCTTAGCAATTTCATTTGTAGTCTTTCCTTCTTTCGCAAGTACCAGCACTTCTTTTTCACGATCTGATAGCGGATTTTGTTCCTGCCATAAGCCAAACATTAGCTCCTGCGAAATTTCTCGCTTCCCTTTCATGACATTTCGAATTGCTGAAGCTAAGTCCTCGCTTGGGCTATCCTTTAATAAATACCCGTGAACACCAGTTTTCATTGCCCGTTCAAAATAACCTGGTCGTGCAAATGTTGTTAAAATCATTACTTTACAAGGTGACTTTTCCTTCTTCAGCGCTTCAGCAACATCTAAACCACTTTGAATCGGCATTTCAATATCCATAATACTTATATCAGGCCTTAGCGATTCGATTAATTTTAACGCCTCTTCCCCATTCGCAGCCTGACCAACTACTTCAATATCATCCTCTAGATCAAGCAGGGCTCCTAACGCACCACGAAGCATTCGCTGATCTTCTGCAATAATAATTCGAATCATGCCCTCACCTCATCTTTTCCTGTTCTAATAACAACTGGTACTTTTACTATTAATAGTGTCCCTGGATTTATCGTTTTTAGTTCAACAAACCCATCAATAAGGGCGATCCGCTCCTTCATACCGCGAATACCGTTTCCATCATGATTTTGATTTTCCAAACCTACGCCATTATCCTCTACTTTCAAAATCAGTTCACCTTGCGATTCTAATACAGATACAATGCACTCCGTCGCCTTACTATGCTTTACAATATTCGTAACTGCCTCACGCAAACACATTCCTAAAATATTTTGTTCAATTGGTGATAACGAACTAGAATTAGCTTCTTGTTTTACTTCTAATTCAATATTAGCCGCTTGTAAAATTGCTTTTATTTGCTCAAGTTCTTCTTCCACTGTAATCATACGCATATCAGAAATTAACTCGCGCAGTTGTTTTAAAGCAGTACGAGATGTTTGTGTAATCTCCTTCGCCTCTATACTTGCGCGTTCTGGATTCTTCACAATCAATTTCTCCACAAGCTGACTCTTTAAAGTAATAAGAGATAACGTATGCCCTAACGTATCATGAAGATCTCTTGCGATTCGCTGACGTTCTTCACGTTTTACTAAGTCTTTAATTTGTTCGTTTGCTTCGTTTAGTTGATTTTTTAACATCTTTTTTTGATTAAAATTACGCATTCCAAATGGCGTAAGAAGCATTAAAATAAACATTGGAACTATATTCACTAAATTTGTAGTTGTTAAATGCTTAAAATATACGAATATAAAGGCCCCAAGCATTGTAATCAACAGTCCTAACAACACTCGAAATACTTTCTTACTTGGCGCAAAGCCCATCGCACTTGCCGTGAAAAAACCAAAAAATATCATAAAAGCATTATAAAATAAGGCAAATAAAAAGATGAGTACCATTTGAATACATGCCCATAAAATGAACGTCTTATTAACAAAATAAAGTTGACGGTATGTGATAATAAAAAGCACCAACATACCGCTCCCTATCCCAAGTTTCCACCCTGATACCTGCGTTAGATGGTAAATCGGAAATAACAGATACACTAACCACATATACGGGAAGAAACCCATCTGTTTCGGAAAAACTTCAAACCTCTTCTTCTCTATCATTTATACCGCTTCCTGTCTTTTTCTTATATATATTGATACTACAACAAATATAAGGAAATAACCTCCTAGTACCGCGATATTTTCCCAACCAACTGATTTCCCAGCTACAATGTCCCATGCACCGCTTCCAAAGTGGTATGTTGGTGTCCATTCACCAATAGATCTTAATATTTTCGGGAACACTTCAATTGGCATCCATAATCCACCGATTACAGCCAGACTCATATTTAAAATATTGGCTAAACCAGCTGCTGCATCCGCCTTCTTAATTGAACCTATTACTGTTCCAAGGGCTAAAAATGGTGTCACGCCTAGTAATAGCCATAATCCTGCACCAATCCATTGGCCTATCGTTAACTCAACATTATTAATTAATATTCCTGCCATAAAAATAACTAAGATTGAAAAAGCATTCACTACTGTTTGAGCAATAATTTTAGCTGCTAAATATGCTCCCTCTGGAAGCGGTGTAATTTTTAACAAATGTGTCCATCCTTGCCCTTTTTCCTGAGAAAGTCTCACACCGAAACTAAAAAGGGCAGTCCCTACAATACTGAAAGTCGCCATTGAAATTAAATAATGTGCTTTCCATGCATCTCCGTTTTGCGGGACTTGAACAACATTTGTAAAGATGTAATAAAACATAACTGGCATTAATAATGAGAAAAAGATGAATAATTTATTGCGGAACGTACGTAAAACCTCTATTTTACATTGCATCCATAATGCTCTCATGCGATTCCCTCCTTCTGATTTGCAACAAACTGTTCAAATGCTTCATCGAGGCTTCCACGTTCAACTGAAACGTCTGTTACAGGTAGATTCCTCTGATAAATTGCTTGTAAAGTGGCATCTGTATCTTCCGTCGTTAAAGTGAAGCGCCCTTCATTTGACTGTACTTCTGTTACATGCGGTAAGTCCTTTAGTAAACTCTTAGGAATTTTCTCTTTCGAATAAAACGAGATTGTTTTTCGAGAAATAGTCGCTTTCATCTCATCTGGTGTGCCATCTGCGATAATCTTTCCGTTCGCAAATAATAAAATTCGATCTGCTAGCGCATCCGCTTCTTCTAAATAATGTGTTGTTAAAATAATCGTTTTCCCTTCACTTGCTAATTTTCTAATCGTTTCCCAAAACGTTTTTCGAGATGTTATGTCCATCCCTACAGTTGGTTCATCTAAAAATAACAACTCTGGATTCCCTGCAAGTGCCAGCGCAAAATTTAACCTTCTTTTTTGACCGCCCGATAATTTCTCACATCTTTGCTTTCTTTCTGGTTCTAAGTTTGACAACTGCAGTAATATTTCTTTCTCTACAGGATTCGTATAATAACTACGGAATAACTCAATTGCCTCTTCTACCGTGATACTATCAATCACACTTACTTCTTGTAGCATCGCACCAAGGCTATTACGAACATCTCTATGCTTCGGACTCTTTCCAAATATAGAGACATTCCCCTCTGTCGGATCTTTTAATCCGAGCATCATTGAAATTGTCGTTGTTTTCCCCGCACCATTTGGACCGAGTAATGCTACTATTTGCCCTTTATTTACATGAAATGAAACGTTATTTACTGCTTTTTTATGTTTAAATGTTTTAGAAACACCATTTACTTCAATAATCTTTTCCATCTCTCCACCCCCGCCGTTTCTTATATTTACATTGTATGTGTTGGAAAAGTTAGGAAATAGTATGATGCGTCATGACATCCATATGACAATTGTCATGTATTCTTTGTGAGAGGAATCAACCCGCATACTGCAAGCGAGTAGCAGGAGCAAAATAAACATGATACAATCGGATAAGATATATATTCGAGGAAGGACAGTGGTTTTCATGATTATTCGTAATGAACAAGATTTAGAAGGTTTACGAAAAATCGGCCGCATCGTTGCACTTGCACGCGAAGAAATGAAACAACAAGCGAAGCCAGGTATGACAACGAAAGAGCTTGATTTAATTGGTAAAAAAGTATTAGATGAGCACGGTGCTATATCAGCACCTGAAAAAGAATATAAATTCCCAGGTGTAACTTGCATTAGTATAAACGAAGAAGTTGCTCACGGTATTCCAGGAGATCGTGTATTAAAAGAAGGCGACTTAGTAAACGTAGACGTATCAGCAGCACTTGACGGTTATTATGCAGATACAGGTATTTCATTTGTTCTTGGTGAAGACGAAAAAAAAGAAAAGCTATGCCAAGCTGCGGTAGATGCGTTTTGGGAAGCAATGAAAAAAATAAAAGCTGGATCAAAACAAAACCAAATTGGTCGTGCTGTTTCTAACTTTGCACATAAAAATGGATACAACGTTATTCAAAACTTAACTGGTCACGGCATTGGGCTTAGCTTACACGAGGCTCCAAATCATATCTTAAGCTACTATGATCCAATGGATAATGCACTTCTAAAAGATGGTCTTGTTATCGCTGTAGAGCCATTCATATCTATGAAAGCAGATCATATTATTGAGCGCGGGGATGATGGTTGGACATTCGTTACACCTGATAAAAGTCTTGTTGCACAATGTGAGCATACAATCGTTGTAACACGTGGCGAACCGATTATCTTAACCGAAATATAATAAAAAGCAGCCGTTTTGTAGATTCCTGTTACTGAAACGGCTGTTTTTTATTATTTTTATGCATGTAAAAGCTTATATAAATAAAAAGGTGGTGCATCAAAGCATCACCTTCTTAACGGGGTGAGGCTGTCCAAAAGTACGGAAAACTCTTGAACAGCCTCGTATTTTCATATGGATGCCTTACATATATCACTGATGATAATTATGAAATGCGGAAACATAGTTACCATCACATGATTCAAACATGAGAAAAGAAACCCTATAACGGATTCCTTTTCCCTACATAATCTAAAGTTTGGGTACACTAGATTCATACAATGTAGGAGCCTTCAGAACAGAAAGCAAACCTTCATTTAGAATGATAGCATACATATACTCACTAAAAATATGCAAATATACATATAGCGTTTCTTATCCCACTCATTAACGTTTTACTTTATTTCTCAATGTTAATAGATTGAAATTTCAGAAATCCAAGAGTAAAATAAAGTCGTTCGTCTTCTTTTGTCAGTCAGAGAGAATAGAAGAATGGGAGAGGAAAAAATGAGAAAATCACTGAAACAAAAAATAGTAAGCTCCTTGCTTACTGTATCACTCGCCTTTAGCTTAGCTCCAATTGTTCAAGCAAAAGCTGATTCTACATCAGAAATTACACAGGCCCCATCTATTACAAAACAAGTTGATGCAAGCCGCGCCATCGAACATATCCGTTTCTTATCCGAGACAATCGGTCCCCGCCCTGGTGGTACAAAATCAGAAGAATGGGCTTCTCGCTACGTTGGTATGCAGCTTAAATCAATGGGATATGAAGTAGAATATCAGCCCTTTCAAGTACCGGATCAATACGTTGGATTTATCGAATCACCATTATCCACAAAACGTAATTGGCAAGCTGGCGCTGCTCCCAATGCACTAATTTCTACAGCAGCTATCACAGCACCACTTATCTTCGTTAAAAATGGAACAAAATTAGATGAAATTCCGAATGAGGTTAGCGGAAAAATTGTTTTATTCGAACGAGGTGCAACAGTAGCGGATTATAATAAGCAAGTTGAAAATGCTGTTAGTAAAGGGGCAAAAGGGGTTCTTTTATACAGTTTAATTGGAGGACGCGGAAACTATGGACAAACTTTCAATCCTCGCTTAACGAAAAAACAATCCGTACCTGTATTTGGCCTTGCTTACGCTCAAGGGAATGCATTTAAAGAAGAAATTGCGAAAAAAGGAACAACAATCCTTTCTTTAAAAGCTAGACACGAATCTAATTTAACATCACTAAATGTCATTGCAAAAAAGAAACCAAAAAATAGTACAGGTAATGAAAAAGCAGTCGTTGTAAGTTCGCACTATGATAGCGTCGGTGGCGCACCTGGTGCCAATGATAATGCTTCTGGGACTGGATTAGTATTAGAATTAGCTCGTGCTTTTCAAAATGTAGAAACTGATAAAGAAATTCGCTTTATTGCTTTCGGTTCCGAGGAAATGGGTTTACTCGGTTCGGGTTATTATGTGAATAGTCTATCTCAAAAAGAACGTGACCGTATTTTAGGTGTCTTTAATGCTGATATGGTGGCAACAAATTATGATAAAGCAAAGAATTTATACGCTATGACTCCTGATGGTTCTACAAACCTTGTAACGGATGCCGCTTTACAAGCAGGTAAACAATTAAATAATGATCTCGTTCTTCAAGGAAAATTCGGTTCTAGTGATCACGTGCCATTTGCTGAAGTGGGTATTCCCTCCGCTCTATTTATTTGGATGGGTGTCGATAGCTGGAATCCATTAATCTATCATATCGAAAAGGTATACCATACACCTCAAGATAATGTATTCGAAAACATTTCACCTGAACGTATGAAAATGGCATTAGAGGTCATTGGAACCGGTGTCTATGATATCCTTCAATCTAACGTGAAAGCAGGACAAAAAGCTGCTTAATACTATTTCCAAGCTACCGATTAATCGGTGGCTTTTTATTAAGGAAAAATAAATATGTATAAAAACATGTTTATTACATGGCATTATCATATAGAATAAAAAATTGCAAAATATGCATAATAGCATATTTATTACATGGTATTACCATGTAGAATAAAAATTGTAATAATAGTGATTACGTCTAATAAAGAGGCTTTTCCATTATGAAAAAATTATTCTTGCAGGTGCGTTAACTTTAACTTGAATTTCAGGAACTAATGCCTTTATTCCTGAAACAAACGCTGCTGCAGCTACTCAAGAACAAAGCTTTACAGAATACTATTTCTAAATTCGCCATAAAAATGGCCATACAGTCATCCAAAACTTAATGGAACATGGTCATTGATCTTAAATTACATGAGATACCACACCGCATTCTAAGCTTATGGTCCAATGGATAATAGACTTCTTAAAACCGGTTTTGTTATCGCCTTAGAGCCGCTTATCTCTATGAAAGCTGACCATATTATTGGGCTGCCGATTGAGTCCAACTTGAAACTGTTCTCTTTTTCTATAAAAAAAACCTTCAGGTTGCATTCTTCTCTTCACTTTATCGTGAAGTTTTTTGAATACTTACCTAAAGGGCGTAATATCAATAGTAATTTTTCAACTTGTCTGCTACTCAGATTACGGTTTAATCAATAATCTAAAGCTCTTTTATTATTTTATTAGCTGACGAGCAAATAGAATTCCACCTAAAAGGAACAATACCATACCGCCAAGAATTGAAATCGTTTCTGCTGATGTTCCTCCTGTGTTAGGAAGTAATGTTGGCTTATCATTTTCTGTAGTAGGTGGAACTTTTGAATCGCTATTTTTGTCTGTATTTGTGTTTGGATCTGTGCTCGGATCTTTTGGATCTGTGCTTGGATCTTTTGGATCTACACCTGGTTCGTCCTTGATTTTTGTATTCGTGATGTCATAACCATTTACTTCGGATTTGTATCCCGCTACTGGTTGTTCTTTCACTTCATACTTGTACGCTACTCCGTTTGCATCATATACTTGTAGTTTTTCAAACGTGTACTTCCAGTTTGTTGCCACGCTTACTTCTTTCGTGTCAATCACTTTTCCATTTTGTAATAAGTCTACTTTGATGGATACTGGACGATCTATTGCGTTATTATCATCCCAAACTTTCTTACCACTGATTTCTGTTGTTTCTGTATTTTTGTAAGTGTTCGTAATTGTTGTTCCGTCTACTTTTGTTTCATATCCATTTACTTTTACTTCACTTACTGTGTACTTGAACTCGTTTCCTTTTTCATCGTACTTTGGTAGATCTTTGAAGCTGAAATTCCAGTTGCCTTCTTTATCAGCTTTCACTTCTTGCTTGTTAAACTCTTTACCATTTTGAAGCAATTGAACCGTAATACTTTCTGGGCGTGTGTTGAACTTGTTGTTGTAGTCTTCCCAGACTTTCTTACCACTAACTTCAGTTGTTTCTGTATTTTTGTAAGTGTTCGTAATTGTTGTTCCGTCCACTTTTGTTTCATAGTCTTTCACTTTTACTTCACTTACTGTGTACTTGAACTCATTTCCTTGTCCATCGTACTTTGGTAGATCTTTGAAGCTGAAATTCCAGTTGCCTTCTTTATCAGCTTTCACTTCTTGTGTTTGGAACTCTGTTCCATTTTGAAGCAATTGAACCGTAATACTTTCTGGGCGTGTGTTGAACTTATTGTTGTAGTCTTCCCAGACTTTCTTACCACTAACTTCAGTCGTTTCCGTATTTTTGTAAGTGTTCGTAATCGTTGTTCCGTCTACTTTTGTTTCATATCCGTTTACTTTCACTTCACTTACTGTGTACGTGTATGCATTTCCTTGTCCATCATACTTTGGTAGGTCTTTGAAGCTAAAATTCCAGTTGCCTTCTTTATCAACTTTCACTTCTTGCTTGTTAAACTCTTTACCGTTTTGAAGCAATTGAACCGTAATACTTTCTGGGCGTGTGTTGAACTTGTTGTTGTAGTCTTCCCAGACTTTCTTACCACTTAGTTCTGTTTTGTCCGTATTTTTATAAGTGTTCGTAATCGTTGTTTCGTCTACTTTTGTTTCATATCCGTTTACTTTTACTTCACTTACTGTGTACGTGTACGCATTTCCTTGTCCATCATACTTTGGTAGGTCTTTGAAGTTAAAATTCCAGTTGCCTTCTTTATCAGCTTTCACTTCTTGTGTTTGGAACTCTGTTCCATTTTGAAGCAATTGAACCGTAATACTTTCTGGGCGTGTGTTGAACTTGTTATTGTAGTCTTCCCAGACTTTCTTACCACTAACTTCTGTTTTGTCCGTATTTTTGTAAGTGTTCGTAATCGTTGTTCCGTCTACTTTTGTTTCATATCCGTTTACTTTTACTTCACTTACCGTGTACGTGTACGCATTTCCTTGTCCATCGTACTTTGGTAGATCTTTAAAGCTGAAATTCCAGTTGCCTTCTTTATCAGCTTTCACTTCTTGCTTGTTAAACTCTTTACCATTTTGAAGCAATTGAACCGTGATGCTTTCTGGGCGTTTACCAAACTTATTGTTGTAGTCTTCCCAGACTTTCTTACCACTAACTTCTGTTTTGTCCGTATTTTTGTAAGTGTTCGTAATCGTTGTTCCGTCTACTTTTGTTTCATATCCGTTTACTTTTACTTCACTTACTGTGTACGTGTACGCATTTCCTTGTCCATCGTACTTTGGTAGATCTTTAAAGCTGAAATTCCAGTTGCCTTCTTTATCAGCTTTTACTTCTTGCTTGTTAAACTCTTTACCATTTTGAAGCAATTGAACCGTGATGCTTTCTGGGCGTGTATTGAACTTGTTGTTGTAGTCTTCCCAGACTTTCTTACCACTAACTTCTGTTTTGTCCGTATTTTTGTAAGTGTTCGTAATCGTTGTTCCGTCTACTTTTGTTTCATATCCGTTTACTTTTACTTCACTTACTGTGTACGTGTACTCGCTTCCTTGCTCATCGTACTTTGGTAGATCCGTGAAACTAAAGTTCCAGTTGCCTTCTTTATCAGCTTTCACTTCTTGTGTTTTAAATTCTGTTCCATTTTGAAGCAATTGAACTGTGATGCTTTCTGGGCGTTTACCAAACTTATTGTTGTTGTCATTCCACATCTTCGTTCCTGAAACAGATGTAGCTTTCACTTTATTTGGAATATCCAGTTCGACTCCATTTTCATCATCTGATTTTATTTCAAACTCTACTTTTTTCTGAGGATCGAAATCAATATAGTCTGGAGCTGAAGCCTCTTGTACATAATATTTACCTGGTGATAATTGAGGAGTTTCAACTATCCCTTTTTCATTTGTTTTATATTCGCCCCCAACTTGTTCACCAGACTCTTTATACAACTTAAACGAAACATTCGGAATTACTTTTTCTTTATTTCCTTCAATATGCTTAACAATTTTCAGCTTTCCTTTTGGAACCTTGTTACCAGTAGCACCACCGCTAGCTTCCATATTTTCGACTGGGTAACTGCCCGATTCATTAACTGGCTCTTTGTTCCAAACTTGGTAATCAATCGTATAATCATTCTTAAAAAACTCTTGCTTCTTCCCTGCTTCCGTTATAGTAGAGCTATAACCAATCGAAAAGGCGGCAAGACGTGCTTTATCCTTATTAAGCACAACTTTAAATGATCTGTCACCAGTAAAGGTAATCGTTCCGTAACCTTGCTTTTCAAACTCTTGTAGCGTTAAATATCGATTACCTAGGTAATTATCTACACTTATATAGAAACTATCCTTATTAAGTGTTTGACCTTCCTGTAAATTATCAGTCACAACAATATCACGACTTAACTCTTCTTTATTTAAATTTATATTCAAGAACCAACGTACTTCATTGTCCTTACCTGAGTTCATATCACCAGTTTTATAAAAAAACGGTGGCTTTCCAGGATCTGTGCCACCACCACTACTTGGACCGGTAATTGTTACAGACTGCTTATCTACAGTTGTACCGAAATTAGTTTCAATCTCTTTCTTTTGATCCGTTCCTACATTAGTAGCTTCCACGAAAAAGTTTAAATACCCTTGAATATTTTCATATGTATCCACTTTATCATTAAATGTACATACCACAGTACCTGCAGTGACTTTACAAGTACCATAGTCATCTAATGGAAACTCCCTATCTAATCCTTTTAATTCTGGAGGCAGTGTTAATGTTAGTGTGTCTCCAGGCTTCAGACCAAGTCCATCTTTTTCACTGAAGTTTACAGTGACTTTAGTCCGTTCTGTGGTACTTAGATTTGTTTTACCAATCTGAAAACTATCCACAAGTCCTGCTGTGTTTAGTTCTTGTGCATTTGCTACTATAGGTAGCAAACTCTGACCTATAGTAAACATGAAAATCATTATAATCGAAAAAATCGAAGTAACTCTTTTTAAATACATATTTTATGTTATCCTCCTATAAAATTAAAAATAGATAGATCCTGGTACAAGCATACTATAACAAAGGTTCTACAATTCAATGTCATTAAGCCAATTTACTAAAATATGTTTGACAGCTATTATCATCTTTTTCTCTTTTTCAATCCTTCTATTACTTAGAAACTTGCAGTTTGGCTCTTATATAGATTCGTCTAATTCCCCTGACATTTCATTTCTCGTATATACTGTTTAACAAAAACAGATACAGGACAAATTTTGATAAAGAAATTCAAATTACAAGTACACATGAACGGACCATAGAATAACTTTAAAGTCAGAAGAAGACAGTTCGAAAAGCACTCACGATAAAACTCATAACAGTCTTTCGTCTTATTATGCCGTAGAGTTCTCGAAATTTCTTCATATTCAGCGCAAACGTTTGCCCTATAAATACAGAAAAATTCGTTACCGACAAGTATGGCCTAGCTACTTCACAGTAAATATGCATTTGGTCAACTTCCTTACTTATCCTCCTAAAGAATAACAAGAAGTACCATCTATAATCGAAATTAGCATATCAGCCAAGGAAAGTTCGAACTGTGAAACATACTTGGATACTCGTATTCTAAAAGATGTTATTGAAGATGCGTTTTCTGCCATTATAAGTTGCGGTGAAATTGGCCATATGTTAAAACCTTTTGTGTTTAGTTACACAGCCGACCTACACACCGAAACAAGTAGAACAAGAAGCGTTCCACCGCCAGCATTATATAATTAAAAACGCTCTGGATGAAGTATTGTTTGCCTATGCAAGATGATAGTCATATTCTCCAAATTTGAATACAGTGGACCGAATTTGGGGGTAACTAAAAAAGAGTATGATTGTCAACTGATTTCATGTAAATCGCATAGAAATACGAAATTCAGCCTTTTCATTTTTGGAGTATATAAATAAGTGTCGAGAAAAAACACTTTGCCTAATGGGTTCCATGGCTATGTCGAAGAATTAAAATGAGCTTATATATGATGATAATATCAAAACCGAGAGATTTATATCCTTTCATTATTTTTTATCAAATCATGAAAACTTCAATTGTACTATATGTACTATTTTAAACATATCCCCCTAGTTTCTTGACTAAGCTGGAAGTTTTCAAGATTAATTACTAATTGGTTAGATACTTGGTTAGATGAATTGTTATTTTAGTATTTGGCATAGCTGTAACAATGTTTTTTACAACAATCACACCATTTCCTAGTAACATTCCACCAACTAATAATACATATATGGATTTTTGATAATTTTACCCCCAACAGTCTATTATTCTAGAATCGTTCCTAAAAATCAATAGTTAATTGGTATTTTACTATTTTCACTTCATCACCATAACATATATTTGTCACATGTATTTATATTAGAAAACTGAAATAAAAAAAAGAGACAGCTCTGCCATCTCTTTTTTATTTCAGTTTACCCTCATCAAGACGTACGTGAGGTTCTTCCCCATACGTCTTTTCGTTGATCTTCTTTCTTTGACATCTAATCAGTGTATAGACTGATCAGATGTCTTTATATCAACTTGTATATCACTTCTAAACAAAAATAAGTATCTTTTCTTTTGTCTATTACATTTTTTCTGGTGCAGATACTCCTACGATTGCTAATGCATTTTGAAGTGTAGTGCGTACTGCTTTCATTAATTCGTAACGAGCTTTACTTAATTCTAAGTTATCTTGGTTTAATACTTTTTCTGCATTGTAGAAGCTGTGTAATGCTGCTGCTAATTCAAATGCATAGCTTGTAATGCGGTGTGGCAGACGTTTTTGCGCTGCATCCGCAACTACAGCTGGGAATTCACCAAGTTTTTTCAGTAACTCTACTTCTTTCTCAGAAGTAACAAGTTTGTAATTCACGTCTCCGCCTGTAGCTAATCCTAACTCTTCACCTTGACGAAGGATACTGCATACGCGAGCATGAGCATATTGTGCATAGTATACTGGGTTTTCATTAGATTTTGATACAGCTAAGTCCATATCAAAGTCTAAATGAGAATCACCGCTACGCATTGCGAAGAAGTAACGCATTGCGTCCACGCCTACTTCTTCCATAAGCTCACGAAGTGTAACTGCTTTACCTGTACGCTTACTCATCTTCATTTTTTCACCATTTTGGTACAGTTGTACCATTTGGATGATTTCTACTTCAAGTGTTTCTTTATCGTAACCTAGCGCTTGAATAGCAGCTTTCATACGAGGAATGTAACCGTGGTGGTCAGCACCCCAAATGTTGATTAGCTTATCAAAACCACGCTCTAATTTATCACGGTGGTAAGCGATATCTGGCGTTAAGTATGTGTAAGAACCGTCGTTTTTAATTAATACACGGTTTTTATCGTCACCATAAGTCATTGAACGGAACCAAGTTGCTCCGCCTTCTTCAAAGATTTCATCACGCTCTTTTAATACAGCAAGAGCTTGATCAATTTTTCCGTTTTTGTATAATGATGTTTCTGAGAACCACACATCGAAGTTAACACGGAAGCTTTCTAAGTCTTTTTGAAGTTTTGCTAACTCATATTTTAAACCGTATGAACGATAGAATTCATAACTTTCTTCTGCATCAGCTTTTGCATAACGATCGCCAAACTCTTCAGCTAAGCGTTTACCGATTCCAATGATGTCCGCACCATGGTAACCGTCTTCTGGCATTTCTTTCTCTAAACCTAAAGCTTGCATGTAACGAGCTTCAACAGAAAGAGCTAAGTTATGAATTTGGTTACCAGCATCATTAATGTAGTACTCACGAGATACATCATATCCTGCTTTTGCTAATACGTTACATAAAGTGTCACCTACTGCCGCACCACGTGCATGTCCTAAGTGAAGATCACCTGTTGGATTCGCAGATACGAACTCAATTTGTACTTTTTCACCTTTACCAGTATTCGTTTCACCGTATGCTTCACCAGCGTTGACGATTGTTGGGATTAAGTCTGTTAAGTAGCTATTATCCATGTAGAAGTTAATGAAACCAGGACCAGCGATTTCAATTTTTTCAATAGAAGCTTTTGCTTTATCGAAGTTTGCAACTAAGTCTTCTGCAATCATACGAGGTGCTTTTTTCGCAACGCGTGCAAGTTGCATTGCCATATTTGTAGAGAAGTCACCATTTGTTTTATCTTTTGGAGATTCTAATACAACGTTTGGAATTTGTTCTTCTGTCGCTAGTTCTGCCTTTAATACAGCAGCTTGAATTTCTTCTTTAATCAATCCTTTTACTTGTTCTAAAGAATTCATTATTTTGCCTCCTTCAAATTAAGTGTAATTGTATATCTGCCAGCTTCTTGTTCACTTAGAAGCAATGCGTACGTTAAGAAGAGTTGTCCTTTTTTCTTTTCATCCGACCATTTAAAAAGAACGTTATCAGTTTTCGTTTGCAATGCAAACGTACCAAGTTCACTCGTATACGTACCAGTTGTCCATTCACCTTTCACATGCGTCTGACGCATAGAAATAGCACCTGAACGCATAATGAGAACTTGTTCATCTTGAATTTTAATAATTGTTTTCACTTCGCCTTGTTCGTTCGGCTCTTGGAATGTTATATATGTACCTTGACCTTTTACATAGTATTGACCATTTGCTTCAAAAGCAACGGTTTCCTTCCTCGCCCCTTCACGGATTTCTGTTACGAAATGAACGTGTACCGGCAAGCCTGCAAGTTGTTTCTTCACGTCTTGCACACCCTTCAAATGTTATAGATATTAAATACTACTTATAATAAATCACTTTTCCTATCATATCAAAAAAAGACTCTGTCTGTCTGCTGAAAAATCAGGAAAACTCCTTTTCAAAAAATAATTCACCTTCACTTTATTTCATATGTTAAAATATTTTTTAAATCTAAATATTCTTTCATTTAAAGGGGTGAATTTGGTGCTACCAACAAAATTAAAAAAAGGTGATGAAATAAGGGTTATTTCACCATCTTGTAGTTCAAGTATTGTCTCAAATGAAAACAGAGACCTTGCTATAAAAAGATTAACCGACATAGGCTTTCAAGTTACATTCTCAAAATATGCTGATGAGATAGATCGATTCGCTTCCTCTTCTATTTCTTCACGAGTTCAAGACCTCCACGAAGCATTTAGAGATCCTAATGTAAAAGCCATTTTGACGACACTTGGCGGATACAACTCTAATGGTTTATTGAAACATCTCGATTATGATTTAATTCGAGAAAATCCGAAAATTTTCTGCGGTTATTCTGATATTACCGCTTTAAGTAACGCGATTTATGCTAAAACAGGCTTAGTTACATATTCAGGTCCTCACTTCTCTTCATTTGGAATGGAGAAAGGGCTCGATTATACGACCGATTACTTTTTAAAGTGCTTAACTTCTCATGAACCTATTGAAATACTACCAGCTGAAACTTGGAGCGATGACTCTTGGTATATGGATCAAGAAAATCGAGAATTTATTAAAAATGAAGGATATGTTTCAATTCAAGAAGGGGAAGCGATGGGAGATATTATTGGTGGCAATATGAGCACATTTAATTTACTGCAAGGTACACCATATATGCCAAGC
Source organism: Bacillus mycoides (assembly GCF_000832605.1). Lineage (GTDB taxonomy): Bacteria > Bacillota > Bacilli > Bacillales > Bacillaceae_G > Bacillus_A > Bacillus_A mycoides. Next base: position 619,639 of record NZ_CP009692.1, on the reverse strand, counting down.
TTACAGGACAAAATTTTATTTCTTGAAGAGGATAGTTTAACAGGAAAATCTACCCTAAAAACTTTTGATCGATATTTACATTCTCTTATGCATCAACCTGACTTTGAACATGTAAAAGGCATTGTTATAGGACGAATGCAAAAAGGAGCAGAATGTACGATAGAAGACATTCAAGAAATGATTGCTTCAAAGCCTGAACTTACACATATACCTATCATTGCAAATACAAGTTTCGGACATACAACTCCTATTTTTACTTTCCCAATTGGCGGAAGGGCAAAAATCATTTCTAATAAAGAAAGTTCAGCTATCACCATTTTAACGCACTAAAAAAGGAGCGAACGATTCGCTCCTTTTATGGTTTTTCTATTTTTTGCAACGCTTTTTGCGGGATTGATTCTTTCGAGATTTCAGCCCATCCTTTTCCCTGCATACCTTTTGCATAAATTTTTATAAAAGCACCCGTATGCAATTCACGGTTCACCATTCTTTTAATAACTTGTAGCTTTCCATCTTCTGTATACCCTTTAAATGTATACAAATATTCATCGTCTTTTTTCTCACTTTTATCTATAACAGCATAATAATCTTGTATTTCTTTATTTGAAAAGAAGTTGTCTACAAAAGCATGCACACCTTCTGTTTTCGTGTTTAAATAATATGCTGTTCCACCTAAAATAATGGCGAACACAGCTAAAACTTTAATTACCAATTTCATAAATGCGCCTCCTGTTTGCACTTCTTTCTCACTAGCCGTATGTCTATACCTGTATTATACGAAAAAAGGCATACTATACTCTATCGAAATGCCTTACACTTTCCTTACATTATTGTAAGAGTTTTTCACCTTACAGCAATTTCCCAATAAAAATTTTTTCCGTTTAACAAACTTTTATATTATTATTGAATGATACAAATTTTTATTACAAAAATCAAAGGAGACAATTTTCAAATGGCTATCTTGCAAGGTTTAGCACTATTACTTGTTGTACTTTGTCTATTTACACTTTTCAGTTACCGTGCGCCTTACGGAATGAAAGCAATGGGCGCTTTAGCTAATGCAGCAATCGCAAGTTTTCTTATTGAAGCATTTCACCGTTATATTGGTGGAGAAATGTTTCATAATGACTTTTTACAATCAGTAGGAGTAGCTTCTGGTAGCATGAGCGGTGTCGCAGCGGCAATTTTAGTCGCATTAGCAATCGGTGTCTCACCCGTATACGCTGTTTTAATCGGTATAGCTACTAGTGGATTCGGTATTTTACCAGGATTTTTCGCTGGATACGTTTGTGCTTTCGTCGTGAAATTTCTCGAAAATAAATTACCAGCTGGTGTAGAATTTTTAGCAATTCTATGTATTGCCGCACCAATTTCACGTGGAATGGCCATGCTTATGGATCCACTCGTTAACGCAACACTCGGTAAAATCGGTTCTATGATTTCAGTTGCGACTACAGAAAGTCCTATCATTATGGGTATTATGCTTGGTGGATTAATAACAGTTATTTCTACATCTCCATTAAGTTCTATGGCACTAACTGCAATGCTTGGATTAACTGGTTTACCAATGGCAATTGGTAGTCTTGCCGTAGCAGCTTCTGCCCCAATGAACTTCATTTTCTTTAAACGACTAAAAATCTGTTCAAAGAAAGATACAATCGCCGTGGCAATCGAGCCGTTAACACAGGCCGATGTTGTCTCAGCAAATCCAATTCCTATCTATATGACAAACTTTGTTGGCGGTGCGCTTGCCGGTATTATTACGTCGCTATTCCAGCTCGTTAATAATGCACCAGGGACAGCATCACCAATTCCAGGACTTCTCGTACTGTTCGGATTTAATGATGTAATAAAAGTAACGATTGCTGCCGTATTATGTGGAATCGTTACCACTATTATTGGATACGTCGGTTCCATTGTGTTCCGCAAATATCCAATCCGTTCTGCTGATGAAATTCGCGGAATTACTTCGGAAGAGAAAGTTGCGTAAAGAAAGGGAGCTATTCTCATCGTTTGAGAATAGCTCTTTTTTATGTCGCATGACGGTAAGTGAAATTATATTGAACACAACTCCGCATATATCGACGTTTCGACAAAGGATATCGACTTAACTACTAAATAAGACAATAATAACCTACCTATTAATAAAAGAAGCCGGCTCAAAACACTTTTTGAGTCGGCTTCACTTTTACTTTATCCAGCTACAGCGGCTAGAATGATCGGTGGCTTCGCTTCTTCCTTCGAGGCAAAAAACGCCTCTACGTCTGAAGCTCCATCCCCCTCACATTCTGAGCGAGCCGCTTGCGCTTTTATTTTATCCAGCTACAGCAGCTAGAATCCCCGGCCATTTCACACTCTCGTTCGAAGCCAAAAGCGCTTCTTGGTCGAGCGTTCCAATGACCTGCGATTCTGAGCGAGCTGCCTACGCTTTTATTTAACCCAACCGAGCAGCATTTCCCGCACGAATTTGCTTGCTGCGATTGGTGTTTGATCACTATGATCGTAGACTGGAGCTACTTCTACTAAGTCTGCTCCGACTACTTTTATATTTGAATTTGCAATTGCTACGATGGACTCTAATAGTTCTTTAGATGTGATACCTCCAGCTTCTAATGTTCCTGTTCCAGGAGCGTGAGCTGGGTCTAATACGTCGATGTCAATTGTGACATAGACTGGGCGTCCTGCAAGTTTCGGTAATACTTCCTTTAACGGTTCTAATACGTCAAATTTATATAAGTTCATACCTACTTCTTTTGCCCATTCGAATTCTTCCTTCATTCCAGAACGAATACCGAAAGAATATACGTTTTCCGGACCAATTAAATCGCACACTTTACGAATTGGTGTAGAGTGGGATAAAGGCTCTCCCTCATATGACTCACGTAAGTCAGTATGAGCATCCATATGGATGATTGCTAAATCCGGATATTTTTTTGCCATTGCCTTAAAAATTGGCCAAGACACTAAGTGCTCTCCGCCGAGACCTAGTGGAAACTTACCGGCATCTAATAGTTTTGTTACATATTCTTCAATCATGTCTATGCTGCGCTGTGGATTCCCAAATGGTAATGGGATATCACCCGCATCAAAATATTTTACCTCTTCTAGTTCACGATCTAAATACGGACTATATTCTTCAAGACCGATTGATACTTCACGAATACGTGCAGGGCCAAAGCGAGATCCTGGACGGAAACTTACTGTCCAATCCATAGGCATCCCGTAAATAACTGCCTCTGACTCTTCAAAACTTGGATGACTTTTAATAAATACTTTACCTGAATAAGCTTCATCAAAACGCATATTCTTTTCCTCCTTATGTGGAACTTAAGGTATCCCAACCTTTCACTATTTCTCAAATTTGGAGCGCATTGCTCCTCTTTCTCGATTTACCTGGGCCTTCTTGTTATCACAAGAAGACTACTTCATTTGTAGCAGTGTAAGTAACTAGCATGTTCAAGCCTTCTAGACAAACACCTTAAATGAGTTACTTACACTTTATTTATTTCAATTTAACGCTCTTACTTAATTAAATCGCCAACAAATTTCGGTAATGCGAATGCTGCATTGTGTAATTCTTTTGTGTAATATTTCGTTTCGATTTCATGGAAACGCTCTTCACTTACTTCTAATGGATCATGTTTTTTAGATCCGATTGTGAACGTCCAAAGTCCACTTGGATACGTCGGAATGTTTGCTGTGTATAGACGAGTAATTGGGAAAATCTCTTTTACGTCTTTAAACACAGTTGTAATTAGTTCTGGTGTAAACCAAGGGTTGTCCGTTTGAGCAACGAAAATACCATCTTCTTTTAACGCTTTAGAAATTCCAGCGTAGAAGCCTTTTGTAAACAGGTTTACTGCTGGGCCTACTGGCTCAGTAGAATCTACCATAATTACGTCATATTCATTTTCGCTTTCTGCGATGTGTAGGAAACCGTCTCCTACTTTTACTTCTACACGCTCATCATCTAATGCGCCTGCAATTGATGGTAAGTATTGTTTAGAGTACTCAATTACTTTTCCATCAATTTCAACAAGAGTTGCTTTCTTTACGCTTGGGTGTTTTAATACTTCACGAATAACACCACCATCGCCACCACCTACTACTAATACGTTTTCAGGGTTTGGATGTGTAAATAAAGGTACGTGCGCTACCATTTCATGATAAACGAACTCGTCCTTTTCTGTTGTCATAACCATGCCATCTAAAATAAGCATGTTTCCGAACTCTTCCGTTTCAACCATATCAAGTTTTTGGAATTCTGTTTGCTCCGTATGTAATGTGCGGTTAATACGCGCCGTAATTCCAAAATGCTTTGTTTGCTTTTCAGTGAACCATAGTTCCATCGTACAATCACGCCTTTCAATGCAAATTTATAATAGGGACATCATTAATGTCCCCTAACAAAAATAAAACAAAACATCCAAAAAGTATAGTTAAAAGTACAAAAATACCGAAAATATATTTTAGTCAGAGGGTTCTAACATATATGTGAAAAGGGATTGCTCTGTAATAGGAAAGAAAACCCTTTCTTAAGAAAGGGTTTGTGTCTCTATTTCTACCGGTTTACGAATCGGAATTAAGATCATTACGCAACCAACTAACACAACAATTCCACCGACTAAAAACGGACTTTGTGGTGAAACTGTATGACCGATGACTCCTGATAAAATTGGAGCAATCGCGCCTCCTAACCAACGAACGAAGTTATAAACACCTGATGTAACAGATCTTTCATAAGGTGAAATATCCATTACATAACTTGTAAATAACGCGTTATTTAAGCCTGATGCTAATCCTGATAGGACGATTAACACGATTTGTAACCACATAATTTTAACGAAGAATAGTGCAATTAAGAAAATCGCAAATACGAGTAAACTACCTTTTAACAATGTTTTTGGTTCATATTTACCTTCTAGCTTATGCGCTAAAATTGCTGATCCGTAAGCTAATGCTAATCCCCATCCGCAAAATACAAATCCTAATTGAATAGCAGATAAATGCATAATAAGTGGTGAATATGCTAACACGACGAAAAATCCGTAGTAGTATAACATTCCCGAAATAGCACCTTGCATAAACGGTTTATACTTCACCAGGTTAAGTAATTCTCCTACGCCTGCCGCTTTACGCTTCACTTTTCGCTCCGGTTCTTTTACAAAAAAGAAAACTAAAATAAATGCTAAAGAAATTAAAATACTCGTCGCAAAAAATGGGTAACGCCAAGAATGTCCACCTAATATACCACCTAACAATGGGCCACCTGCCATCCCTAAACCGATAGCTGCTTCATATAATCCTACTGCTTCATGAACTTCTTTACTTAATGCAATTAATAATGTCATCGCCGTTGCGAAGAACATCGCATTTCCTAATCCCCACCCCGCGCGGAAAAGAGATAATTGAGCAATCGTTTGCGATATACCACATATAAATGCAAATACAGTTACAATCGCAAGACCGATCGTCATCATTCGTTTATCACCAAATCTTGATGCAAATATTCCAGCTGGTAACATCATAATTGCCATCGTTAAAATATATGCTGTAAATAACATCTCGACTTGCCAATGCGAAGCACCAATTTGTTCAGCAATACTTGGTAAAATTGGGTCGACTACTCCTATACCTGAAAAGGCAAGGAAGGTAGCCACCACTGTAATCAATCTCCCTAATTTTTGTTTGCTCTCCATTTTGATTACTCTCCTTTTGTATTCTCTAAAAATGTAACTGCACGGCTTAAACTATCCTCTAGCTCTGCCTTAACACGCTGCATTTGCTCCATTTTTTCGTCTAACGTTTGCACTTGTTTTTCAAGCATCTCTTTAATTTCTTGAATCACTTCACGGTCACGCGGATTCTCACTATTTCTTCTTTGTTCCATTCTTTCTTTTAACGATAAGAAATGTTGCATTTCTTGAAGCGTAATTCCTAGTACTTCTTTCGCTTCCACAATCCTTTTAATTCTCGCAATGTCCTCGTCTGTATACAGGCGAATGTTCCCTTCACTGCGTTCTGGGGGATGAATTAAACCAATTTCCTCATAATAACGAAGTGTACGCTTTGTTAAACCAACTTGCTTTGTTACTTCATCAATTTTATACATGTGTATTCCTCCCTTCACTGATTATTACATTTTACGTTAACGTTAACTTTTGTGCAACTGTTATACTTTTGTAAATGTTTGTCATATGAATTGTATTTTTCTCAAAGCAGTTTCATAATGAAAGAAAAGAGATGATAAGGAGATTTCCACATGAATAAACCACTTATTTTCGCTCATCGCGGGGTAAAAGGAACACACCCAGAAAATACGATGATTGCCTTCCAAGAGGCTGAACGCATTGGGGCTCACGGAATTGAACTTGATGTTCATCTATCAAAAGATGGTGAACTAGTTGTTATTCATGATGAAACGGTGGACCGCACAACAAATGGCGTGGGACTTGTTTCTGAGAAAACTGTAGAGGAATTACAAGCTTTAGATGCTGGTAGCCATAAAGATCCTTCTTTCCATGAGGCGAAAATCCCAACATTACGAGAAGTATTTATTTGGCTCTCTACAACAAATTTACAACTTAACATTGAATTAAAAACAGATGTTCTTCATTATCCAAATATTGAAGAAAAAGTTGTTGCTCTTGTTCGTGAATATCATCTATCCAATCAAATTGCATTTTCATCATTTAACCACGATTCCGTTTCATTATTAGCAGAAATTGCTCCAGAAATTCCAAGAGCGATTTTGTACGATACACCACTTGCAGATCCTATTGCTGAAGCAAACAGGCGCGAGGCGACTGGATTACATCCAAACTTTCAATTATTAACGAAAGAGTTTGTCCAATTAGCACAGGGGCAAGGATACGTTTTTCGTCCTTACACCATTAATGAATATAAAGATTTACAAACTATGATTGACTATGGTGTAGATGTCATCATTACCGATTGGCCAGCACGTGCCTTTGAGCTCCTTTCTTAATTGAAGGGGCTTTTTTGTTTTCAAAATTTCATTGTTTAAAATAAACGAAAACCCTCAATACTAATACAATAATGCTTGTATTAATGAGGGGCTGAAAAAGATGGATCAAACTATGAATCCAAAACTTAAAAAATATAAACGTCTTTTCTTCACCGTAATGTTTTCTTGTGTTCTTTTTTTCGTTTTTTCCTTTTTTATTATCATTATAGCTGCAAAAATTATGGGGCCTCCCCCTGTTGCAGTGCCGCAAACGAGTGTCTTTTACGCTAATGATGACACTGTTATAGGGCAAAGTAATGAAACACAAAAGCGCTATAATGTATCTCTTGATGAAATTTCTCCTTATGTAAAAGAGGCAACACTATCTATTGAAGATCAACGATTCTACAAACATCATGGATTTGATATAAAGCGCATTGTTGGTGCCATTGTTGCCGATTTAAAAGCAATGGCAAAAGTACAAGGTGCTAGTACTATTACACAACAGTATGCTCGTAACCTATACTTAGATCATGATAAAACGTGGAAGCGTAAACTATTAGAGGCAATGTATACCGTTCGCCTTGAAGTGAACTATAATAAAAATCATATTTTAGAAGGATATTTAAATACAATTTATTACGGGCATGGTGCTTACGGAATCGAAGCTGCTTCTCGCCTGTATTTCGATAAAACTGCAAAAGAATTAACATTAGCGGAAGCTAGTATGCTCGCAGGCATTCCGAAAGGACCTAGCTTCTACTCTCCCTTTTTAAAAGAAGAGCGTGCTAAAGGGCGTCAATCTCTCATACTAGATGAAATGGTAGAACAAGGTTATATTACAAAACAGCAAGCTGCCTCGGCAAAAAAGGAACCGCTAACTTTCGCCTCATTAGATACGAAAAAAGTGGCAGAGGTCGCGCCTTATTTCCAAGATGCTGTACAAGCTTCTCTTCTTCGTGATATCGGATTAGATGAGCAAGCCTTACAGCGAGGTGGCTTACGTATTTATACAACGCTAGACCCTAAATTACAATCTGTAGCAGAGCAAGCTGTAAAAAATCATATACCTGAAACAACAAACATCCAAACTGCCCTCGTCTCTATGAATCCAAAAACGGGTGAAGTGGCTGCCCTTGTTGGTGGAACTGATTATAATACGAGTCAATTTAACAGGGCTACACAAGCCGCTCGTCAGCCCGGGTCTACATTTAAGCCGTTCTTATATTATGCAGCCTTAGAACGAGGATTCACCCCTGCCACACGCTTAAAAAGCGAATACACTATATTCACTTTAGGTGACGGTGTTTCCAAATATAAACCGAAAAATTATAAAAACTATTATGCAGACGACTTTGTGACAATGGCACAAGCACTCGCTGTTTCTGATAACGTATATGCTGTGAAGACAAATCTATTTTTAGGTGAAGACATTCTTACAAAAACAGCGAAGCAATTCGGTATTACTAGCGCATTAAAAGATGTTCCGTCTCTTGCTCTCGGCACATCTCCTGTAAAACCAATTGAAATGGTCAATGCTTATAGCATGTTTGCAAACGGCGGGAAAGAAGTAAAACCAATCTTTATAAGGCGCATCGTTGATCATGAAGGAAATATGCTATACGACGCTCATTTAGAAAGTAAACAAGTTCTAGATAAAAGCAAAGCCTTTGTGATGGAAGAAATGATGGCAGGCATGTTTAATAAAAAACTAAGCAGTTATGCCGCTGTGACCGGTCAATCGATGTTATCAAAACTATCAAGAACATATGCTGGAAAGTCTGGTTCTACAGAAACTGATAGTTGGATGATTGGATTTACCCCGCAGCTCGTAACAGGGGTTTGGATTGGATACGATCAACCTAAATCCATTTCAAACGTAGCAGAACAAGGATACGCAAAAAAAATATGGACCGATACAATGGAAAAAGGATTAGATGGACAGCCTAAACAAGAGTTCAAACAACCAGCAGATGTTGTTGCAGTCGATGTTAATCCTGAAAACGGTAAGATTGCTACAAAAAATTGTCCCATTTCTGTGAAAATGTATTTCGCAAAAGGTACAGAGCCAACAGAGTATTGTATGGATCACGTTGATGATAAGGAAGAGTTCGAAAAGGTTAGTGAAGAGAAGAAAAAGACGGGTTGGTGGAAAAAATATCTCCCGTGGTAAAAAAATAGCTGACGGAAATCCGTCAGCTATTTTTATTCGCCTAATAATGCGTGGCGCAATTCTTCACTAGATTCGTTCCAAATTGCTTCATTATGCTCTTTTAAGAATGTACCAAGTACTTTTTTAGATGATTCATCCATATGATCAATCATGATGTGACGCTTTAGTGATTTATCCATTTTATTTACATGCTCTGGAAGTGATTTATATCCGCGGCGAATTTCACGATCAACTGTCATTTCACAGGCTGTTGCACCTGCGTAATAAGCACCGTTTGGTGTTCTTTCAATTGTTACCCAAACAAGCCAAAACGGTTTTCCGTTTGGAACTTCATCTTTATTTGTTAAAAACTTAATTCCTTTTTCTACTGTACTACGCGCATGCATCGCACCGATATCAACGAACGCAGTTTTCTCTAATACATCAACAAATACAGGAGAAATATTTTCTAAACTTAATGCCCCAACGCCAAAACCACCATGTCCATCTGTTGAATCATTTTTCACGATATTAAAACCGATTTTTTTCTTTTTCTCTGTCATATGTAAACTCCTCCTCGCTTAATGATTAAAAAAGCCTGAAAATAGGCGCAATGATATTTTGTAAAAATACTAATACATATGGAATAACAACATTGAAAATAGGTTGAATTGTGTAATTGCTAAGCGGTGTAATAACAAGAATTAATAACGCAATTGATCCATACTTTTCATACTGTGTCATTTTCGCACGAATATTTGCTGGTGCTAAATCTTCCACAACGCGATAACCATCAAGTGGCGGGATTGGTAATAAATTAAATACAAGTAAAACAATATTAAGCATAATAAAAATTTGGAAAAATTGATCCAGCGTATCTGCTACTGCAAGTGGCATCGCATCTAACACACCAAATGTTATTAAGCTATACCAAATAATTAAACCAATTGCACTTAAGATAAGATTACTTATCGGTCCCGCAATAGAAACTAATATTCCTGCAAGACGCGGTCTTTTAAAGTTATATGGGTTAACAGGCACGGGTCTTGCCCAACCGAATCCAAGAATTAATACAGCAATCATACCGATAAGATCTAAATGAGCCATCGGTGATAACGTTAAACGCCCTTGCTTTTTCGCTGTATCGTCTCCAAATTTATATGCAACATACGCATGTGCAAATTCATGCACAGATAGCGCAATAATAATCGCCATTGCTACCAACGGAATTTGTTGCAATGGGTATCTAAATAACTGATCCATACTTCATCTCCTCTTCAATATGTCAAAAAAAGAAATTATTTGTTTTTCCGATTGTTCTTCCTCATAATCCGCTATAATAAGAGTGTAACTTACATAAAAGGAGCGATTATATATGCCATACGTAACAGTGAAAATGCTAGAAGGACGCACAGAAGAACAAAAGAAAGCTCTTGCTGAGAAAGTAACAGCAGCAGTAAGCGAAACAACTGGTGCTCCTGAAGAAAACATCGTTGTTTTCATCGAAGAAATGTCTAAAAACCATTATGCAGTTGGCGGAAAACGCTTAAGCGACAAATAATTTCAAGTTTTTTCATAAGAAGCAGCTCTTAGCTGCTTCTTATTTCTTTCCTTCTAACAACTCGATAATTCTCTCTTTATATTTTCCTTTTCTTCCATCTTCATAGATTAAATCATGCGGATAGAATAGCTTTTGATCCGTTCGCTTCTTACCTGTAATCGCCTCAACAATATCCGATTCACGCGAAAGCTCTCTAAGTTCCCCGTTCGGCATAAGAAGTAAGATTGGCAGACGCTCTTCTTCTTCTCCTGCGCGGTAAAAGTCATACGGTAAGTCTGATGTTGAATCAACAACTAAATAATACTCTGGGTCTAGTCCAATTTTTTTAAATAAGCTACTTAGCTCCATCCAATTATCTAAACCGTGCTTATCTGTAAACTCCACATATTTAAATAGATTTCGATTCATAAAACGACGGCATAAGTCACTTAAAATCGGATCTTCTTCCTCTTGCCATACTTGGAAGTAATAATACATTACGTTCTCGTCTAGCTTTAAATAATCCTCTACTGTTACTTCTTCTTCAAATAAAGAATAGAAATGAACAGGATGATTTTTAAACGCATAATACTTCTCATGCAACGATTTAGCTCGGTGTAAAATCTTCGTTAAAATTACTTCTGCACTACGTGTTACCGGATGAAAATATACTTGCCAATACATTTGATAACGGCTCATAATATAATGCTCTACAGCATGCATACCACTATTTTTAATGACAACTTGATTACCGTACGGGCGCATGACACGCAGTATACGTTCCATATCAAAGTTCCCATACTTTACACCAGTAAAATATGCATCTCTTAATAAATAATCCATACGATCGGCATCAATTTGGCTCGAAATCATACTAATCGCTAATTTATTAGTAGATGTTTTCGCAATTACATCTGCTACCTTTTGCGGGAAATCCTTATCCACACGGCTTAACACACGATTAATTTCCGTATCACCAACGATAATCTTTTGCGTAAATTTCTCATGATCTAACGAAAATACTTTTTCAAACGAGTGAGAAAATGGGCCGTGACCGACATCATGAAGTAATGACGCACATAAACATAACAATCTATCTTCAGCATTCCAGTTCGGTCTGCCATCAAACACATCATCAATCATACGACGAATAATTTCATATACACCTAACGAATGAGTAAAGCGACTATGCTCTGCACCGTGAAATGTAAAAAATGTCGTACCAAGCTGCTTAATACGGCGCAAGCGTTGAAATTCTTTCGTTCCGATTAAATCCCAAATAACGCGATCACGCACGTGTACATATTTATGTACTGGGTCTTTAAACACTTTTGTTTCGCTGAGTTTGTCGTTTAAATATACCACTTTCCGACATCCCCCTTTCTTTACTGCATTCTTACTATATATTATAAACGATATAGGAAACAGAAAGAAATGAAAGACTATATTAATTCCTGTTATATAAAGAAAAATCACCTTTACCAAAGCAAAGGTGATTTTTCTTTATATATTATTTTCCTAAAATGAACTCAGTAACTTCGTCTAGGATCATTTCTTTACCTAGTGGGAAGTATCCTTTGTTTACATCTTCATTACTGATTGTAAATACATGGTTGTTTTTAACAGCGTTCATATTTTTCCAAATTGATTCTTCTTGGAATTCTTTTAGACGCTGAGAACCGTCACCAGTTGTAAATACGAATAAGTAATCTGGGTTGTAATCAATTAAAACTTCTTTTTGTATTTGTACTAACGGTTTATCAGTTGGTGTACCTTTAACTGCTGGTAATTTTAAATCACCAAAGATTACGCTACCGTAACCGTAGTCACCGTATACACGGAATGCATTTGGATATGCAGCCATTTTCATGAATGTTGCATCGCCAGTTTTAGCAACGATTTTGTCATGTAATTTGCTTGCTTTTTCATCATACTTTTTGAACCATTCTTTTGTTTCTTTCTCTTTACCTAAGATTTGACCTACTTCTTCGAATTTTGGACGCCATTGGTCTAATGGAGTTTTTAACATAACTGTTGGTGCAATTTTAGATAATTGATCATAAATCTTTTCTTGACGATTGTTTACAATAATTAAATCTGGTTTTGCAGCAGCCACTGCTTCGATGTTAATTTTATCGCCCCACGCAGAACCAACCGGTTTTACATCTTTCAATTTCTTCTCAATATGTGAATCAATTTTTTCTTGTGTTGTATTTGCAGTAATAATCGGTTTCATACCGAAAATTAATAATTCTTCTGTTGAACCACTAAGGTCAGCAATTTTCTTTGGATTTGCAGGAATTTTAATTTCCCCTTTTGCGTGTTGTACAGTGCGCTCTTCAGTTTTCGCATCTGCTTTCTTTTCTTCTTCTTTGTTAGAACAAGCTGCAAATAGTACAGAAGTAACAACTAGTACCATTGCTAATAGTGCCATTTTAAAATTCTTCATATTCCGACTCCTTCTAGCTGTATTTCTCTTATAATTTGCATGTAACTATAAGAAACGAAACAACATTTAATTAATATATTTTTATTAGTTGTTGTTTATAACCCGTTCTAACGGGCGTTCAACTTCCCATCCGTGGGTAAGAGCTCAACGTCCATTAGAACTCCCCCTCTCACCTCTTTAAGAGGGGGAAATTCTATTAATTATGCTTTTTTACGCAATTGATTATTAATCATCGCTAAATCGTATGTTAAACAAATTGGTTTACAATTTACTGGACATGGAACGATTTGCGCTTCAATCTCAAATACGTTACGAAGTGTTTCACTCGTCATAACTTCATCTGGCGTTCCTTGTTTCATTAACTTACCTGCTTTTAATGCAATCATATGATCAGAGAAACGAGAAGCATGATTTAAATCGTGAATAACCATAACAATCGTTCTGCCTTCTTCTTTGTTTAACTTCTTCAGTAAGTTTAATACCTCAAGTTGATGAGCCATATCTAAGTATGTTGTTGGTTCATCTAACACAAGTAAATCTGTTCCTTGTGCAAGAGCCATCGCAATCCATACACGTTGACGTTGACCACCTGATAAAGCTTCTGCTGGACGATTTGCGAATTCTGTCATCCCCGTCACTTCAAGTGCCCAATGAATGTAGCGATAATCCTCTTCTTTCAATGTTCCAAATCCTTTTTGATGAGGAAAACGTCCATATGAAACAAGTTCAAACACAGTAAGGCCTGTTGGCACTTCTGCAGTTTGTGGTAAAATCGCCATTTTCTTTGCGATTTCTTTCGTTGGCTGTTTCTCAATTGCTTTTCCATCAAGATAAACAGTACCTCGTTTTGCTTTCAAAATACGAGAAGCCGTTTTTAATAATGTGGATTTCCCACAACCATTTGGTCCAATAATCGTTGTAATTTGTCCTTCCGGAATTTCAACTGTTAATCCATCTATAATTAACCCTTCATTATACCCAACAGATACCGCATCAACTGCTAAAGTTGCCATACAAAAAGCCTCCCTTTATTTTGTTCTCATAAGTAAATATATGAAATATGGTGCACCAATTACAGAAATAACAAGACCGACCGGTATTTCTGAAGTTGGTAACACACTTCTTGAAATTACATCTGCAAATAAAAGCAAGAACGTTCCTATTAATGCAGCCGTTGGTAACATAATTTGATGTTTACCACCAACGAGGCGTCTCGCTAAATGCGGAGCCATTAAACCGATAAAACCAATGCCTCCCGCCACCGCAACAGATGCACCAGCTAAACAAACTGCAATAAATAATAATTTACGTCTTTCCTTTTCTACGTTTACACCAAGGCCAACTGCTGTAGAGTCGCCTAAATTCATTACATTTAATATGTGCGCTTTACTAATGGCAAGTGGTAAGAAAATAATCATCCATGGGAGTACACTTAGTACGAACTTCCAATCTGTTCCCCATAAACTTCCTGCCAACCAAATCGTTGCAAAACGGAAGTCGTTAGATGTCATCTTCATAGAGAAAATTAAACTAACCGCACCAAATCCGGCTGCAACAGCGATACCAACAAGAATTAATCGAGTTGATGAAACACCGTCTTTCCATGCTAGTAAATAAATAATAACCGCTGCTAATATCGCACCAACTAGCGCGAAGAATGGAAGGATAAATACAGATAAAAATGTACCAGTTCCAACTTTTCCAAAGAAAAAGTAGACGAATACAACAACTGTTAATCCCGCTCCGGCGTTAATACCTATAATACCTGGATCAGCAAGTGGGTTTCGTGATAGCCCTTGCAAAATTGCACCTGACATAGCTAATGCAGAACCAACTAATATAGCAATAACCATACGCGGCATACGAAATTCAAATAAAATAACAGATTGATCTTCTGCACCTAATCCAACCAATGACTTTAACACATCTATTGGAGGAATTTTAAATGTTCCTGTATTTAAACTTATTAAAAATACAGCAACAATTAATCCTACTAAAATCGTTAAAATAGAAACGTTCTTTTTTGTTAAGACGCTCGTCCTCACATCTTTCCTCTCCCTTCATTACGTGCTAAGTAGAGGAAGAATGGCACCCCAATTAGCGCTGTAATTGCTCCAATTGGCGTTTCAAATGGTGGATTAATAACGCGAGATAACATATCTGCACATTCAATTAGCAATCCACCTAAGACCGCAGAACATGGAATAACCCATCTATAATCTGAGCCTACAAGGAAACGAGTCATATGCGGAATTACAAGTCCAACAAATCCAACTGATCCTGCCATAGAAACCGCAGAACCTGTTAATACAAGAACAAGTACTGTTCCGATAAATTTAATTAATGTCGTATTTTGACCAAGTCCAATCGCAATTTCTTCACCAAAGCTTAAAATTGTGATATATCTCGACATCATAATTGCTATAATGAGACAAACAAGACCAATCGGTACTAACATATTAATACTTTGCCATTTCACTCCGGCAACACCGCCTGCATTCCACATACTTACCTCTTGGGCAAGGTTGAAATACAATGCAATTCCAGATGAAATTGCCCCTAATAAAGCACTAATTGCTGCACCTGCTAAAGCTAATTTTACAGGCGTTAATCCACCTGGTGAAGAAGACCCAATACCATATACAATGCTCGCTCCAAACGCAGCTCCAATAAAAGATGCGATAACAAACATTAAATAAGGTGAATTAGGGAAGAATGCATACATAATTGCAATTCCGAATACAGCACCATCTGTAATCCCCATTAACGATGGAGATGCAAGTGGATTTCGTGTCATACCTTGCATAATTGCACCTGATACCGCTAAAAAAGCACCTGCAACTACGCCCCCTATTGCTCTAGGCATGCGAAGTTCCTGAATTACGTTATGGTGCGTTATGGAACCATCAAACTGAAATACAGCTTGCCAAACGGTCTTTAAACTAATATCTGCTGCACCAAACGAAATAGAAACTGCCATACTTAAAGCTAACAAAATTGTGCCTGCTATTAAAATAATAGAAGCAACGAGCGGTCTGCTCTTAATCTCTTTAACATTCACATCTTGCTGTTCTATACTCCTTGCGCTCGCTTCCATCCCTCAACCATCCTAACCAACAACATATATTTAATAAAATGAAATTTATTCTCAAATAATAATAAAAAAATTAGGTGAATTGACCTTTTTCATGATAATGATTATCAGAATCAGACACTTTCTATTCTACCTACCACGTCAAAAGACTGTCAACCATTATTTTGAAATACGAATTCATACAAAACGCTATCTTATGGACATAAAAAAAGAAGAGTAATCTGTTCACTCTTCTTTTTCTTACTTATTTAATTTTGCTTCAATTTTTACAATTAATTCGTCTTCTGTTGGAGCCGCAACTGGACGATTATTTACAAACGCGAATGATTTTTTACGACCAGGGCCACAGTAAGACTGACATGCAACCTCAATCGTTGCACATGAATCTACTTTTTTTAACTTCGGAATCAACGTTTTAACGTTCGTTGCCTGACAATCATCACACACACGAAATTCGTTTCCCATTATATATAACACTTCCTCTATTTTAAACTTTTCACAAGTACATTTAAAAATAAACACTAAATGGTATTTTACCGCTCTTTGAAGCTTGTTGCAAGTCTCCGGGCGTAGCCCTATTCCTATATAAAGCTACCTATTTTTTATATTTTCTCCTTCAAAAGCTTTCATCATTCATAGCCACATTTCTTCTCTTCATTGAAATCTACCATATTTTTAAAAGCTTTGTATAAAAGCTCATTTTTTTGCCCATTATAAAAATAGGAAGTTCATAAAAAGAAAGGGAGTTGAATCTATGAAAGTAAGACAAGATGCTTGGACAGACGAGGACGATTTATTACTTGCTGAAACGGTGCTTCGCCATGTTCGAGAAGGAAGTACTCAATTAAATGCTTTTGAAGAAGTAGGAGATCAGTTAAATCGCACATCTGCTGCTTGTGGTTTCCGCTGGAATGCTGTTGTTCGCTATAGCTATGAACAAGCTCTTCAACTAGCAAAAAAACATCGTAAAGATAAAATGCGTGCTGCGGGCGGTGAACAGACAAAAAAACGTTTGCTTTACACACCACCAGCTTCAGCGGCGGCGATAACTGATTATGAAGAACACGTACCGTATGAAACAGCTGTTCAATATACAGAAGCTACTCCATATCAAAAGCCGACTGTCCCTGCTCCAAAAAGCTCAATAACAATGCAAGATGTTATTTACTTTTTACAAACAGTTGGATCTTCAAATATAAAAGTAACAGCTCTTGAAAACGAGAATACGAGATTGAAACAAGAAATTAAAACGCAAATCCTGCGAAATGAAGAACTAGAAAAGAAACTAGAAAAATTAGAACAACAATCTCATACTGTACAAGAGGATTACGAAACACTTATGAATATTATGAACCGTGCTCGTAAATTAGCAGTAATGGATGATGAGGAACGCTCACAAACATCTTTCCGCATGGATCGAAACGGTAACTTAGAAAAAATTGCAGAATAAAAAGGATGCATGCAATGCATCCTTTTTATTCTTTCACCTCTAAACTTCCCTTTATATATGAAAAAACCCCTTTCTACATTTTTTGCTATAATAGAGATTGTCATTTTAAAAATAAGGGGTTAGTTATATGAGCAATTCCCGTTCGATTTTATCTCAGCCAGAGTGGCGTATTGTAGATCAGTCTAGTTTAGGACCAACTTTCCATGCACTTCAGTCATTCGCAATGGATGACACGTTATGCACAAGTATTGGAAATGGTCTATCCGCTGCAACAATGCGCTCTTGGGTTCATCACAATACAATTGTTCTTGGCATTCAAGATTCACGCCTACCACATTTAGAAGAAGGTATTTCCTTTTTAAAAGAAAACGACTTCAATGTTATCGTTCGTAATTCTGGTGGACTTGCTGTCGTACTTGATGAAGGTGTTTTAAACGTATCACTTTTATTCCAAGAAACAGAAAAGGGTATCGATATCGATCTTGGATACGATACGATGTGGCATTTAATTAAGGAAATGTTAAAAGATTACGATGTGACTATCGAAGCAAAAGAAATTGTTGGTTCTTATTGTCCTGGTAGCTACGATTTGAGCATTCGCAATCAAAAATTTGCTGGTATTTCTCAGCGCCGTATTCGCGGAGGCGTTGCTGTACAAATTTACTTATGTGCGACAGGAAGCGGATCTGAGCGTGCCGCACTCGTTCGTGATTTTTACAACGTAGCAATTCAAGGCGAAGAAACAAGATTTACGTATCCTGAAATTGTACCGAGTACGATGGCTTCACTATCTGAATTACTTGGCGAAACAATTACAGTGCAAGATTTAATGATGCGCCTTTTAAAAACGTTGCAACAATTCACTCCAAAGTTAACATCATCTCAGCTAACAGTAGATGAAGTTCCTTTATATGAGACGAATTTACAACGTATTATTGACCGTAATAATAAGGCACTTGGTTTAGAAAAATAGAAACCAAAAAGACCACCCTATTTCAAAAGAAATAGGATGGTCTTTTTTCATATTAATTCGTTATAGAATTAAAGTGCTTGAGCTGCTGTAATTAAAGCTAACTTGTACACTTCTTCTTCGTTACATCCACGAGATAGATCATTTACAGGCATATTTAAACCTTGTAAGATTGGTCCTACTGCTTCGAAGTTACCTAAGCGTTGAGCGATTTTGTAGCCGATATTACCAGCTTCTAAGCTTGGGAATACGAATACGTTAGCATCACCTTTAATTGTAGAACCTGGAGCTTTCTTCTCAGCTACAGATGGTACGAATGCAGCATCGAATTGGAATTCTCCATCTAAAGTTAATTCAGGAGCCATTTCTTTTGCAATGCGAGTTGCTTCTACAACTTTTTCTGTTTCTGGAGATTTCGCAGAACCTTTTGTAGAGAAGCTTAACATAGCAACGCGTGGGTCAATACCGAATAGTTCAGCAGTTTTCGCACTTTCGATACCAATTTCAGCTAAATCTTGGCTGTTTGGTGCAATGTTAATTGCGCAATCAGCGAATACATACTTCTCTTCTTCACGTACCATGATGAATACGCCTGAAGTTTTTGTAACGCCTGGTTTTGTTTTAATAATTTGAAGTGCTGGACGAACTGTATCAGCTGTAGAGTGAGCTGCACCACTTACTAAACCTTGTGCTTTGCCCATGTATACAAGCATTGTACCGAAGTAGTTTTCGTCTTTAAGAATTTTACGAGCATCTTCTTCTGTTGCTTTACCTTTACGGCGTTCAACGAAAGATGCTACCATTGCATCCATCTCTTCGTATGTAGCTGGATCGTAAATATCAACACCTGCTAATGTTAAGTTCATGCTAGCAGCTTTTGCGCTAATTTCTTCTTTATTACCAACTAAAATTGGTTTTACTAACTCTTCTTTTGCTAAACGCTCTGCAGCGCCTAAAATTCTTTCATCAGTTCCTTCAGGAAGTACGATAGAAATGCCTTTTCCTTGAACTTTTTCTTTTACTGCTGTAAATAAATTGCTCACGAATAAACCCTCCTACAAATGTTAAAAACTCTACCTTTAAGAATACTTCTTTTCAGCTATATTTTAAACTTATAGCTCCCAAAAAATAGATAAAATGAAAATGATTATATTTTCATAAAATTCAGCCGGAAAAATAAGCCTACTTAAGCCTTATTTTCTCCCGTTTTCCAGTAAATATAAATGTGACAGTTTTATGCGCCGAAACTTTATTTAGATGTTTTTAATCCTATATATGCTATAGTTAACGTGTAAAATATCATTAACTGAGGTGAATAGAATGAGTGAAGCAACAACAACGTTAGATGGCTGGTATTGTTTACATGATTTACGTTCTATTGATTGGGCAGCATGGAAAACATTATCTAGTGACGAACGCGGACAAGCAGTGTCTGAATTTTTAAATGTCGTTGAAAAATGGAACGAAGTAGCTACTGCAAAAAAAGGCAGTCATGCAATGTATACAGTTGTTGGTCAAAAAGCAGATATTATGCTTATGATCTTACGTCCAACAATGGAAGAGTTAAATGAAATCGAAACAGAATTAAATAAAACAACATTAGCTGAATATTTAGTTCCTGCATATTCTTACGTATCTGTTGTTGAACTAAGTAACTATCTTCCAGCTGATGAAGACCCATACCAAAACCCACAAATCTTAGCTCGCTTATATCCTGAGTTACCGAAAGCAAATCACATTTGCTTCTATCCAATGGATAAGCGTCGCCAAGGTAATGATAACTGGTATATGCTTCCTATGGATGAACGTAAGAAACTTATGTACAGCCATAGCAAAATCGGTCGCCAGTACGCAGGTAAAGTGCGCCAAGTTATTTCAGGATCAGTTGGATTTGACGATTTTGAGTGGGGCGTAACATTATTTGCTGACGATGTTCTTCAATTTAAGAAACTTATATATGAAATGCGCTTCGATGAAGTAAGTGCTCGTTATGGTGAATTCGGAACATTTTTCGTCGGAAACATTTTACCAGACGAAAAGGTAGAGAAATTTTTACACATATAAATCGTAAAAAAGGAACGAATTTCGTTCCTTTTTTTATTACCCTCTATATTTCTCCTCAAAAAACTTCTTTTCTCTGCAAATTTGAACAAAAATCGACAAATTCTTTTCAATTTCCTTACAAAATTGTAACCTTTCTATATCCAAATTTATGCTAAAATGGTACGAGCTATATGCTAATAACGATGCGAAGGTGATAATGTATATGAAGAAAATCTTGTCTATTTTACTAGTATCTCTATTGTCATTTTATTCCTTAGGAGTAACAACATCCCATGCGGAAGAAAAAATACATATAGAGGCAGCTGCTGCACTTCTATTTGATGCGGATACAGGAAAAATACTGCATGAACAAAATCCAGATGAATTACTAGCTATCGCTAGTATGTCAAAATTAATTGTTATTTATGCCGTATTAGAAGCAATTAAAGAAGGAAAAATCACTTGGGATACGAAAGTAACTATTTCTGATTACGCTTATGAAGTTTCACGTAATAATGAATTCTCTAACGTGCCGTTCGAAAAAGGACGTCAATATACTGTAAGAGAATTATACCATTCTATCGTTATCTTCTCTGCAAATGGATCTAGTATTGCTTTAGCAGAATTACTTGCAGGAAGTGAAAAGAACTTCTTAAATCTCGCAAATGAACATGCGAAAAAACTAGGGTTAAAGAAATATAAATTTGTAAACGCTACTGGGTTAAATAACGCTGATTTAAAAGGAAAACATCCTGAAGGAACTGATCCGAATGGAGAAAACTCCATGTCAGCTCGCGATATGGGTATTCTTTCAAAAATAATTATTACAAAGTATCCAGAAATGCTAGAGGATACAAAACAAAGATTTAGAAACTTCCCAGATAATCATCCAAAACCAATTCGTATGGAAAATTGGAACTGGATGTTACCAGGTGCTGCTTTCTCTTATGAAGGAGCAGATGGTTTAAAAACAGGAAGCTCTGATACCGCTGGGTATGGTTTTACCATTACAGCAAAACGCGGTGATTTACGTCTTATATCTGTTATTATTAAAACGAAATCAATGGACGAACGTTTCACAGAATCTCGCGCATTAATTGAATATGGATTTAATAACTTCGAAAAACAGAAATTAAAAATAGATAAAAATAACAAAATTTCTGTAGTAAAAGGAAAAGAAGACTACGTAACAGTTGCACCAGAAAAAGAAGTGACAGTAGTTACTGCAAAAGGTAGCAAATCACCTTACAAAATTTCTACTGAAGCAGATAAATCACTTACTGAAGATGGGCATTTAGTTGCTCCTATTAAGAAAGATGCAAAGGTAGGTTCAATCGTCTTAGAACCATCTGATAAATATGGTTTCTTAGACGGAAATAAAAGTATAAAAGTTACTGCAAAAACGACTGAAGAAGTAGAAAAAGCAAATTGGTTCGTATTAACAATGCGTTCAATTGGCGATTTCTTCTCAAATTTATGGTCTAAAGTATTTTAATGATGAAAAGCTAGCTCACGCTAGCTTTTTTTATTTTCCCCTCTAGATGTAAAACTTCGTTTGGTTGTCATATCTGCGTCCTTTTTCTCATACGTATGAACTAGTAATTGTTCCACACTTCATCTAAGAAAAACCTCTTTCCAAAGGGTATTCCAAAAAGAGAGGTGACACATAATGGGTGTTATCGCACATACAGAAGAAGATGTAAAGTTATTAGCTAGACTCATGCGTGCTGAAGCTGAAGGAGAAGGACAACAAGGCATGCTAATGGTTGGAAATGTCGGTGTAAATCGTGTCCGCGGAAATTGTTTAGATTTTAAAAAAGTACGGAACTTACGTCAGATGGTTTATCAAAATCCTGGTGGTTTTGAAGCTACTCAAAAAGGGTATTTTTATCAACGAGCAAGAGAACAAGATATTGCCTTAGCCCGTCGAACAATTCAAGGGCAACGTTTTTGGCCTGCAAATTTCGCTTTATGGTTTTTTAGACCTGAAGGTCCTTGCCCACCAACTTGGTATAACCAGCAAAACTCTGGACGTTTTAAAAAGCACTGCTTCTTCCAACCATCCGGGGAGGATTGTCCAAGCGTATATTAAGGAATGAAAATGAGGAGGGATTTTTGAATGACACAGCAACAAAACCCGTACTACGGAACAGGTTTTTATCAACCATCTGGAACTTATGTGCAACCGCAACAAATGACCGCGCAGCAACAGCAACAACAGCAAGCGATGCAACAACAAGCTGCTCAGGCTCAACTTGCAGTTTCTCAAGGTATGTTACCACTAGAGCAATCGTATATTGAAAACATCCTTCGTTTAAATAAGGGTAAGCCAGCTACAGTTGTAATGACTTATGAACGCGGTAGTTCGCTTGGAACACAATCTTATACAGGGATCATCGAGGCAGCTGGCCGTGATCATATCGTAATTAGTGAGCCGAAATCTGGAAAACGCTTTTTACTACTAATGATTTATTTAGATTATGTAGAATTCCCAGGAGAAATTACGTATTTACCTGGTCAACAAGCAACTTATGCTCCAAGACCATAAAAAAAAGCTGGCGAATGCCAGCTTTTGTTTTTTATAACCCTTTTACAACTGCAGTTCCGACTAAAATCCACGCCACAATAAACGCTACACCACCAAGGGGTGTAATTGGGCCAAAGAATTTAATACCTGTTGTACTTAATGCATAAAGACTGCCTGAGAACATAATAATCCCAGCTACCATAAGCCAACCTGCAGTGTTTAAAAGTGATGATTGCATTTTGTCCATTAATAGAGCAACTACGAATAAGCCACCTGCATGAAACATTTGATATGTAACGCCCGTCTTCCACACTTCTAACATTTTTGCAGAAATTTTTTTTTCTAAACCATGTGCTCCAAAAGCCCCTAATGCAACAGATAGCCCCGCTGCAATACAACCTAGTAAAAAGAAAATTTTCATCTTAATTCCCCTTTTTATTTTTATCATAAGCAATTTTCACATATAATCCAAACGATTTAATCCCTAAAAATCAAATAAAGAATTACCATTTGCACCTTCTTCTTTTATATACACAGGTTCTCCAGAAACTGGCATAACCGGTTGAACTGTTGTTATAGGCTGAGATCCGATTATTTGTGATTGAACTTGTGGTTCTCTATACGTAGAAGGCTCAACTTGTTCATCTAATAATAAATCACATAATGCACGCACAACTAATAAATGCTCTTTTGATTTTTGTCCTTCACTACTTTTTGCCTTTGCAATTTCACTCGCCATTTTATTTAAAACCTTATCGCTAGATACTTGCATTCCTTGTCACCTCTTACTTTGTAGTTCTTTCTCAAATTGCCTCAGTTTCTCCACTGAACCAAATACTATTATCATATCATGTTCTTGCAGTTTTTCCTGCCCCGTTGGATTATGGATAATATCCCCATCTCTTAAAATCACTAAAATTGTTACATCAAATTGATTTCTCACATTACTCTCTAATAAAGATTTACTGGCTAAGTTAGAATCTTTACCAACTTGAATTTCTTCAATTACAAATGATTGCTCTATTCCATACAATACTGTATCAATATAATGCACTGTTAACGGATTCGCAATATCCAACCGTTAATACAGTAATCATCGTCATCCAAAATGCTTGAAACAAGCTAATCTCTTCAATTGTCATAAATCATAGCATTCCTAGAATTACAACAAAAGTCATACATATAACCGCTATCCATAATTGCTTCCGTGCATTCATATTATGTTTCAACTCTTTTCTCTATCTACAATCTTTGCCAGAGGAAATGAAATACGTATATACTAGAAAACGGAATCTATGAAAGAGGTTGATATAATGAAGCTATTTCTTTCTGCCTTACAATGGGCACTATTTATTTTAGCTGGAAGTCTTATTGTACCAATTAGTGTCGCAACTAGTTACGGCCTTGATGGCGCTGAAGCTATCGCGTTTGTACAAAGAACATTATTTGTTCTCGGTTTTGCCGGTCTCTTGCAAGCTATATTTGGTCATAAACTTCCTATCCAAGAAGGCCCTGCCGGCCTTTGGTGGGGAATTTTCTCCTTGTATGCAAGTTTAGGCGTCGTATTATTTGGATCAAGCAATGAAACACTTAAGGTCCTTCAGTACGCTTTCCTATTAAGTGGCATCATTTGTATTATTCTTAGTGTTTTTGGACTTATTGATAAACTAGTTCGTTACTTTACACCGACAGTAATTGGAACGTATTTATTCCTTTTGGTCGCACAACTTAGTGGCTCCTTCTTAAAAGGCATGTTTGGCCTTGATGGACAACATACAGAAGTACAGCCAAAGGTATTTATTCTTTCACTCATTGTTATTTTACTATCTTTTTTCATTATGAAGCTACCTATTATTGGACAATATTCCGTTCTTTTCAGTATCGTCTGCGGCTGGATATTATTTGCGTGCTTCGGATTATCTAATCCAGTAACACCTGTGACAGATATAATTCGTCTTCCATCTCTGTTTGTTTTCGGAATGCCTCGCATTGAATGGAACATGGCAATTACGGTAGTTTTCGTCACACTACTACTTCTAACAAATATGTTAGCAAGTATTCGCGTTGTACAAAAGGTTGTTTCTAAGTATGAAGAAAATGCTGCTCCAGATCGCTTCAAACAAGCTGGCATTATAACAGGAATAAATCAATTGCTAGGCGGTCTATTTTCAGCCATTGGCCCTGTTGCCATTTCTGGATCCGCAGGATTTATTGCAACGACAAATATTTATAAGCGCCTTCCATTTATGTTAGGGTCAAGCTTTATCATTCTTGTTAGTATATTCCCAAAGATTACTTCATTCTTTGCAGCCATCCCCGTTGCAGTTGGGTATGCTGCGATTTATCCTGTATTTGCAAGCATGATTGGTCTCGCTTTCCGCGAATATGACACTGTACAAAATAAAGAACAATTATTTAAAGTAGCAGGTCTTTCAATCTTTACAGGAGTCGGCGTTATGTTCGTTCCAGCAGGAGCGTTTTCTACGCTACCACCATTTTTAGCATCATTTTTAAGTAACGGTCTTGTTCTTGGATCTGTAATGGCTATCTTGCTGGAAATATTATTTTCTCGTTCGCACGAAAAACAACCATCGTAAATTGGAAAACTTCCATTATTGCACTCTATCTTTAGAGTTGTTACGATAATGATAAATTATCATGGGCAACACGCTCATGATAATTTATACTAACAATGCAGAACTTCTCCTAGTTTCATGCAAAGAAGTTCGATGTCTTACTATATATTCCCCACTATCTTCATAAAAATTTATTTCTATTTCAACAAAGAAAGGAATTTTCTATATGACTTATAAAATGATTGTTTTAGATTTAGATGATACTTTATTACGCGACGACCATACAATTTCACCTCGTACGAAAGAGGCTTTAATGACAGCACAAGAGCAAGGAGTTAAAGTTGTACTTGCTTCTGGGCGCCCAACGTTTGGTATGCGCAATGTTGCAAAAGAACTTCGTTTAGAGGAATACGGTAGCTTCATTCTATCTTTTAACGGCGCAAAAATTATTAACTGTAAAACAAATGAAGAAATCTTCAGTAGCACGCTATCTCCTGAAATCGTTCACAACCTATTTGAAATTAGTAAAACTGAAGATGTATGGATTCATACTTATATTGGCGATGATATCGTAACAGAAGAAAATAATCCTTATACTAAAATTGAGGGCGAAATTACTGGTATGCCGATTATTGAAGTAGATGATTTTAAAACTGCTGTTAAAGAGCCTGTAGTAAAAGTATTAATGAATAAAGAAGCTGAACGCCTTGTTGAAGTAGAAAAGAAACTACAAAAACAACTAGAAGGTCAATTAAGCGTTATGCGCTCTAAACCATTCTTCTTAGAATTTACTGAACATGGTGTTACGAAAGGAACGAGCTTAAACCAATTAATCCAAAAACTTGGTATTAAACGCGAAGAAGTTATCGCAATGGGCGATAGCTATAACGATCAAGCGATGATTGAATTTGCTGGTCTTGGCGTTGCGATGGGCAATGCACCCGATGATATTAAAGAAATCGCAAACTATGTGACAGATACAAATATGAACGATGGTGTTGCTAAAGTTGTAGAGAAATTTGTACTAAAAAGCGAAGCGCTTGTTTAATATTTTCATTCATAAAACCTATTTGAAGTCAAATACTTCAAATAGGTTTTTATTTAAATTGCAATGCTTTTGTGACTATATTTTGAACTTTGCACTATTCTCGTAGTGTAAACTTTCTTTTTGTATATAATTAAACAAAATAGACTATTTCATTTTGAAAAAGAATACAAATTTACTATATACAAGCATACATTAAAGGAGGCTACTTCATGTTATCTACACCAATCGGAAGATTAAGAGCAATCGGCTTAATTGAGGGGATTTCTTTCCTATTACTATTATTTGTAGCAATGCCATTAAAATATTTTGCAGGGTTTGCAACAGCTGTTAAAATTACAGGTATGGCTCATGGCGTTTTATTTATTCTATTCATCTTTGCGGTAATTCAAGTAACAATCGTACACCGTAAATCAATTTTATGGGCACTTGGGGCATTCGTTTCATCAGTTATCCCATTCGGTACTTTTGTACTAGATGCAAAACTAAAGAACGAACAACAATAATAAAAAGGTAGTTAACAACTGTTAACTACCTTTTCTATTTATAAATTTGGAATTTCCCAATCAATTTCTCTTTCGCCCATATTAGCTAAAATCGTATTTACTTTAGAGTACGGCTTACTTCCAAAGAAACCTCGTCTTGCTGATAATGGACTTGGATGTACGGACTCGATAATACGATGATTCGTATTCGTAATTAACTTTTTCTTCGCCTGAGCATGGCGTCCCCATAATATGAAAATAACTGGCTTTTCACGTTCATTTAATAGCTCAATTACGCGATCTGTGAAATGCTCCCATCCTTTTCCTTTATGAGAATTCGCCTCACCTTGACGAACCGTTAACACAGTATTTAATAGTAAAACCCCTTGCTCCGCCCATTTTACTAAATAACCATTATTCGGAATTTCATAACCGTATTCATCTCGAAGTTCTTTGTACATATTTAGCAATGATGGCGGCGTTTTAATACCAGGTTGTACCGAAAAGCTTAAACCATGCGCTTGATTCGGTCCATGATATGGGTCTTGTCCTAAAATAACGACCTTTGTATTTTCATAACTTGTATACTGAAGAGCGTTAAAAATATCTTCTACCTTTGGATAAATCACATGCTCCTCATACTCTTCTTTTAAAAAGTTAGCTAAATTTTGATAGTATTCTTTCTCAAATTCTGGCCCCAGTAATGGTCCCCAATCATTCTGCAAAATGTTTTCCATGCCTTCACTTCCTATCCAATTAATTCACCATATCCTGCCTTGTAAATACTACAAACGAAATGATAAGAGATACTACTGCCCAAACCGTTAAATTTATTAAAGAAAATCCCATTGATAACCCTTGTAATGCAGGAAGTTTTCCTGATAAATAATCCGTTAGCGATAAGTTGACACTAAAAATGTATTTCGCACCTTCCCAAGACGTTGCGAATGAACTTAAAATGCCGCCTGCAATTAACGCAGCTAACATAACGCCCATACCAGCTGGTGTATTACGAATTAAAACAGAGACCATAAATGATATAGTTCCAACAACGATAGCAACAAACCAAGCTAGTCCGTACGCCATTAAAATGTATTGCCACTGCGGAATAAGGTGTACAAAGTTTGTATTTAACGTTTCCTTATCAATGACGAATCCTGTTAACACAGGTAAATTCCATCCAGAGTATCCAAATACAAGCCCTGATAATGCGTAAGCAAACAAACCGACAAGAAGCAATATGAGCGAAATGAAAAATAACATCGTCACATATTTACTAAGGAGTATTTTCCAGCGCCGAATTGGCCTCGTCAGAAGCATTTTCATCGTACCATCGCTTCGTTCTCCTGAAACAATATCAATGGCGACAATCATAACGAGCAATGGAATAAATAACGTTATTCCTTGTTCAATAAACGCCCTCACAAATGTCGGTGCTCCTGGCGCAGTCGGATTAATATTGTGATCTAAATAATATTGTTGTTGTTCCACTCTTACTTTTAACCAATCCCGCCATTCTTCTGGCAATCTAGAATTGTTCAAGCGGTTTTGTGAATCAACAATTTGTTGCTGTAATGATACTTTCCAATCGGTCGTACCAAGCCTTTTTTGCGTCGTTTCTATTTCACGATACTGAGCATACACAAAAAGTGGAATCAAGATTGCTAAAATAAGCATGACAACAACAATTCGTTTCTTACGATAAATCTTTTCTGATTCATTTAAAACTAGATTCGCAAATTCACGCATGTTGCTCACCCCTTGTGAGTTCAATAAATAAATCTTCTAGCGTAAATACAAGCTCTTTGACGCTATGTACATCTATCCCGTTTTCTACAAAATGCTTATTCCAAACATTAATAGACGCAACATCCATACGACATAATAAACGCTCATCTTCTACACTAACTTCCTCTATCTCTTCAGCAGCGTCTAACATGTCTTTCGCTTTGGAAATCGGTGTAACGACCCATTCCACACGATCACTCGCTGTTTTGATCAACTCTTCAATAGGTGCAACTGTTATCATTTTTCCTTTATGAATAATAGCAACACGGTCGCATATCAGTTGCACTTCACTTAGCAAGTGACTCGAAATAAATACACTCATATTTTCTTCTTTTACAAGCTTATGTATAAATTCCCTAAGTTCTCTAATCCCAGCTGGATCTAAACCATTCGTCGGTTCATCTAATATGAGCAATTTCGGGTTTCCAAGTAGCGCCTGTGCAATTCCAAGGCGCTGCTTCATACCAAGGGAATATGTTTTTACCTTATCGTGAATACGCTCATCTAAATGAACCATTTTTGCAATTTCAATAATACGTTCATCTGATATATCACCAAGCATGCGCGCAAATTGCTTTAAGTTTTCCCATCCCGTTAAATATGTATAAAGCTCTGGGTTTTCAACTATACTTCCAATTTGACGCATCGCTTCTCTGAAATTTTCCTTAATAGAATAACCACCGATAGAAATAGTACCTTCTGTCGCTTTAATCAGTCCAACTAACATTCGAATTGTTGTCGTTTTCCCGGCTCCGTTCGGTCCTAAAAAGCCAAACACTTCTCCTTGTTTTACATCAAATGAAATGTCCTCTACAAGCGTCTTCTTTCCAATTACCTTCTTCAAGTCTCGTACAGAAAGTATCGTCGTCATTTTATCCCTCCTTGCTCTAGTTTTAATTTACTTACGACGTTTTGGACTAATCGCTCTGCCATATATGTGTAGCCTACTTCATTCGGATGAAAATGATCGGAGTATAATAAATCTTTTCCACGATTTTGGAATAAATCAAATGTCGGTGTAATATATACATTTTTATCATTTAATGCTAACTTCTCTAAAGAAGCATTCCAATCAACAACAATATTTGATGAACCTCTTAAATCTTCTACATCCTCAAAAGGATTGTATAAACCTAGCCAAAAAATAGGACTATCTGTGTTTAATTTACGAATTTCTTCTATAATTTTCTTCGCTTCATTTTGAAACGTTTCCGTATCAGGACGATACGTCTCTAAATCTATCTTTCCGAGCGATTCCCATCCTGGGAATAAATCATTTCCTCCAATTGTTAAAACAATTACATCTGCTTGCTTAATTGAATATTGAGCTCCGCTGCTTTCGATTTGTTTTAATAAATCAGGCATTTTCGCACCACTAACTGCCAAATTGCTTAGTGCAACTTTTTGTTTATAATCTTTTTGTAAATTCTCTTTCATTCGTCCAATATAGCCAATTCCTTCTTTATCACCAACGCCGCGCGTTAACGAATCACCTAAACTAACTACTTGTAACGTTCCCGTTTTCTTTTTCTCTTTTGCCACTACGTCAGTCTTCGTAATTAATTTTGAAGCTTTCGGATTTAATACATCATTTACACCCGAAACAAAACCGTATGCAAATAAACAGAAAGACGCAATTGTAATGAGTAGAATTACTTTTACTAATTTTGATCTCATATCAAAACCCCTTTTAGCCCCTATAGATTGTCCATAATTATACCAAACGAATTTTCGAAAAGCGATTTTCACACCTTCTCTATTATGTCGTTTCCCTATCTACCAAATCTGGTAATAACTCTACATGTTTCACATCTATTTCCTCATCATTAATCTTTTCATATAATAATTCAAATGCCTTTACACCAACATTTTTACTAGAATGCGAAATCGTCGTAATACCTAATATATTTGCCACCTCTTGATCATCACATCCGATAATCGTAATATCCTCTGGGATACGAATTCCTTGTTTTTTCGCCTCCGTTACCATTCCTGCAGCAATATGATTGCAAGATACAAGAAAAGCCGTCGGTTTTACAGACATACGAGCCCATTCCCTGACTACATTGCGCCCATCTTCCACCGTAAAACAGCCCTTAAACTTCCAGGCATCTAACGGTGTTACAACAATCTGTTGAAGTGAATCCTCATACGCCTTTTTTCGCCTCTGGCTATTAATACTATTACTTCTTCCAATGCAATATCCGATACGTGTATGACCAGCATCTATTAAGCTTTTCATCCCGCGCAAAAATACTTTGTAGTAATCAATATGTACACTCGAAATGAAATTCGAATCTATTTCTTCACACATCACAATTGGACCAAACTTCGTATACTCTTCAAGTTTTTCCTTACTATTTGTCCGTGAACATATAATTACTCCATCAAGCTTTTTCATTTTTAACATATGTAAAATTTCAAGCTCTTTTTCTTCGCTATAATTTGTCTGGCAAAGCATCATATTATAATTGTTCTTTGCGGTTTCCTTTGATATCCCCCCAATAATGGCACTGTAATATTGATCATTTACGTGCGGCAATAAAACGCCAATTACATTCGTTTTTCCTTTCACTAAATGAATCGCATTCACATTTTGCGTGTAATTTAATTCTTCAATAATCGCTAAAATCTCTTTTCGTTTCTGTTCATTCACATACGGATGATTATTGAGTACACGTGAAACAGTTGAAACAGATACCCCAGCAAGTTCAGCAATCTTTCTTATATTAGTCATCTCATTCTCCCCTTCCCCTCAAAAATTCTCGCTTGACCTGGTAAGCTTTCCACAGTATATCCTTTCTTAGCAAATACATTTTGAAAGGATATACAACTATGCTTCGATTCAAACTAGAATATATATTTTTCATTGGCGGTTTACTCATTCTCGCCATCGGTATTAATATGATGACGACAATTACTTCCTTTGGACTTAGCCCTTATGATTCCTTCTTTATTGCACTATATCAAAATTTTGGGATAAGTATTGGTTTTTGGATTTTCATGATTAACTTTGTTTTTACCCTGATCGTACTCTTTTGGGACAAAAAACAAATTACAATCGGCACAATTGTAACGATGATTCTTATTTCTCTTTTTGTTGATTGGGTTGGTTCTATTACGACCATTATGGACATTATCCGCTCTCTTCCAAAATATATAACACTTATTTGCGGAAACCTATTCGTCGGAGCCGGAATTGGTCTTTACGTCTCTACTAACCTTTGCGCAGCACCTCAAGAGGCTTTCGTTTTAACTGTTGCTGAGAAAAAGAAATGGACATTTAGAAGAACAGAAATTTCATTAGCTTTTTTATTTTTAACATTAAGCTTCTTATTAGATGGGCCGATCTATTTTGGAACAATTATCTTATCCTTTACAACAGGTTGGATTATTCAAGCATTTATTCAAGTTGGTACGCAAATTTTAAATAGAAAAAAACCTATTAAGCAAGCCGCTTAATAGGTTTTTTCGTTTTATTAGAAGAGATACTACTTAGCATCTCCTTCAATTCGATAATTTGCTTTCACACAATCTATTTCTTCATACGATTGCAATGTATGTAGAATGTACTCATAATCCGCAAGAGAAGCACGATGCGTTACAATTACTATTTCTGCTTTCCCTTTCTCTTCAAGTGGCATTTGAATAATCTTTTCAAAACTAACACCGCGCTCAGAGAACAATGATGTAATTTTTGCAAACACACCAATTTCGTCTTTCACATGAAGTCTTAAAAACTTTTTCACAATAATTTCATCTGGCTCTTTTAGTACCTTTTGATATTGCGGAACTACAGCACTATTTCCTGTTACACCTAACCTAATATTTTGCATTACAGCAACTAGATCAGAAACAACAGCTGTCGCTGTCGGTAAGCTTCCTGCTCCCGGACCATAAAACATCGTTTCTCCTACCGCTTCACCATACACATACACAGCATTATATTCATTTTGCACTGCCGCAAGAGGGTGTGCATTTGGAAGTAGCGTTGGCTCAACTGTAACCTCTAATTTCTCGCCATCTCGCTTTGCAAGACCAATTAATTTAATCGTATAGCCTAAGCTCTTACTATATTCAATATCTTCTGCTGTAATAGAAGTAATCCCTTTTACCTTCACATCTCCAAGCTCTACATTTGTAGAGAAACCGAGAGTAGCCAAAATCGTCATTTTTCTTGCTGCATCCAAACCTTCTACGTCTGATGTTGGATCTGCTTCTGCAAATCCAAGCTGCTGAGCTTCTTTTAACACGTCGTTATATGCTCTCCCTTCGTCTGACATTTTCGTCAAAATAAAATTTGTCGTTCCATTTACAATTCCCATTACTTTCGTAATAAGATCTGAAGAAAGTCCTTCTACGATGCTTCGTAAAATTGGAATCCCTCCAGCTACACTTGCTTCGTAAAATAAATCAGCCTGATTATCTTTTGCTACCGCTAAGAGTTCCGCTCCGTGTAACGCCATTAAATCTTTATTTGCAGTCACAACGTGCTTCACGCTTTTTAAAGCTTGTAAAATATATGCTTTTGCATCATCAATGCCGCCCATTACTTCAATGACAACATCAATATTAGGATTATCTAAAATTTCATTCACATCTTGTGTTAATAGAGTAGAAGGCACGTCTACTTCTCTCTCTTTCTCAATGTTTTGCACCAATACTTTCGTTACTTTCACTGGACAACCTACTTGGTGTATAAGTCGTTCTTGATGATCTGTAATAATACGAACTACACCACTACCAACTGTCCCAAGACCTAATAACCCCACTTGAATTTCTTTCATAATACTGTCCACCCCTCAAAAATTGTGTTTAGATGCCATTATATAGACAAAAAATCTGAAAAACGATATATTTTGAATATTAAGAAAAATAAAGGTTAATCTTTACAAATAAAACGCTACCACGTGTTATACAATCATTTACAATATATAAGGGGTTTCTTGATACACGTAATAATTCAGCCAATTAGAGAATAATAAATTCCCATGACTCCTCCACCTAACAATTGGCTCCTCATTTGGATTATTATGTTTAAAATAATTTTTTGGCACATCAATATTTAACCCTTTTTGGCAGTCCCGTTCGTATTCTTGCTTTAACGTATCACAACTGTATTCACTATGTCCGAGTGCGAAAACTTGCCTTCCCTCTTGCCCAATAGCAAGATGAACGCCTGCTTCTTCAGAATTGGCTAATAACGTTAATTCTTTCACTTCTTCAATATCGCTCTCTCGTACTTCTGTATGACGAGAATGCGGAGCAAAAAACACTTCATCAAACCCTTGTAACAATTTCACATGTTGCTCGCGAACCTCATGTTCAAATACACCAAACATTTTTTCCGCAAGAGGATACTTCGGCACACCATAGTGGTAATACAAACCAGCTTGTGCCCCCCAGCAAATATGAAGCGTAGATGTTACATTCGTTTTTGAATACTCCATAATACGTCCAAGCTCTTCCCAATAATCTACTTCTTCAAAAGAAAGAGTTTCAACTGGTGCTCCTGTAATAATGAGTCCATCAAATTTTTCATTCTCAATATCACGGAATGTTTTATAGAAGCTCGTTAAATGATCCTGCGCTACATTGCGAGACAGATGCGATTCCATATGAAGTAAATGAACATCTAATTGCAACGGTGTATTTCCAATTAAACGAAGTAATTGCGCCTCTGTTTCTTGTTTTGTAGGCATTAAATTTAATATAGCAATTTTCAAAGCACGTATATCTTGTGTTACCGCTCGCTCCTTCGTCATTACAAAAATATTTTCCTTCTGCAATACTTTGCGAGCTGGTAAATCTTTATCAATTATGATCGGCATGTTGTTTGCCTCCGACTAGCGCCGCTTCTAAATCTGCAATAATATCAGAAACATCTTCTATACCGACCGATAAACGGACTAAATCAGATGTAACGCCAGCTAAACGCTGATTTTCTGCGCTTAATTGTCTGTGCGTCGTACTAGCAGGATGTATTACACAAGTTCTTGCATCAGCTACATGCGTTACAAGAGTTGCAAGCTTTACATTTGCGATAAATTCTTTCGCTGCTTCTAATCCGCCCTTAATACCAAATGTTAAAACTCCACTAGCACCTTTTTTCAAATACTTTTGTGCTAACGAATAATTTTCATTACTATCTAATCCAGGATAATTCACCCATTCAATGCGATCATGATTAGCAAGCCACTTAGCAACTTCGAGAGCATTTTCACTATGACGCTCCATTCGTAAATGCAATGTTTCAAGGCCAATGTTGCTAATATATGCATTGAATGGGCTCATACAGTTTCCGTAGTCTCTTAATAACTGAACGCGTGCTTTCACAATATACGCTGCTGCTCCAAAATTTTGAACATAGCTTACGCCATGATAACTCGGGTCAGGTTCGACAAGCTCAGGGTATTTTCCATTTGTCCAATCGAAGTTCCCTCCATCTATTACAATCCCACCTAGAGAACTTGCATGGCCATCAATATATTTCGTTGTAGAATGGACAATGATATTTGCCCCATGTTCAAACGCCTGGCATAAATAAGGCGTCGCCAATGTATTATCAACGATAAAAGGTACTTCTAATTCTTTTGCTGCCGCTGAAAGTTCTTTGAAATTCAAAACGTTCATTGCTGGATTTCCTAACGACTCTGCATAAACGAGTTTTGTCTTATCATTAGCAAGTGCCGCAATTTCATCTGCCGTTAAATTAGGATTAAAGAACGTAACATCTATGCCCAGCTTTCGCAAACTCACTCCAAATAAATTAAACGTTCCTCCGTAAACAGTTGAAGAACAAAGTAAATGGTCTCCACTACTGCAAATATTTAAAACCGCAAGCATAATGGCTGCCTGCCCAGAAGCTGTTGCAACAGCCCCTACACCGCCTTCTAAATCTGATAACTTCTGCTCAAATGCAGCTAGAGTAGGATTTCCAATACGCGTATATATATATCCTTCTGCCTCTAAATTAAATAGTGCTGCTAAATCATCTGACGTATCGTATTTATACGTTGTACTTTGATAAAGTGGCAAAACACGCGGCTCACCATTTTTTGGCGAATAGCCACCTTGCACACAAATCGTTCCTTTCCCCCATGATTCTCCCATCTCTCATTCTCCTTTCTTTTATCCCGCTATTTGCGGGCAGTAAGACTCCCACCTCCAAATTCGGCAAATGCGAGGAAGTTAGGTGGGAGATAACTGCCCGATTGATGAAGGCTAATAATTAGCGGGGGAGGGACAAAACCCCCACTGATTAAAGTTTCACTTTATCCAAAATAAAAAACTGCCCCTTCCCTGAAAACAAGAAAGGAGCAGTTTGAAAACACGCTCTAAGGCTCTTTCTTATCTCTCAGGATTATCACCTGCAGGATTTGGCACAATTCCGTTATACGGCTGTTGCCAAGGTTTCATCGGGCCTGTCCCTCCACCTTTTCTTGATAAGACTATGCAATTACCGTTGATTTTATAGCAATAATTTCCTGATGTCAAATAGTTTTTTGAATGTTCTAAATTAAATGCAAGGAATTTAATACAAACAATAAAAGAAATATATTCCATATTCATTTGAAAAAGACCTTTTAAAAACTCCAATCCATATATAGAATTAAATAAGTGGTTTAACCGCGTTGGTTTCAAATTTTCATGAGATCCCGATATATTGAATAAGCCACCCCCTCAAAAAGATACTATATATATATTCAATTCACACTAGCATATTTAATCCTTTCTACATGAAAATTTACATAACGGAGGTACAACATGACAAATAAAAAGGACATGCACCATATACTCGTCCTATATGGCATTCTTTTAGGCTCTATAGTCGGAGTCACGGTCTGGTCATTTTTAGTCACAATAAATATCGGAATTCACTTTATTTGGGGATACTTACCTACTCTTTTCTCTTCTCCCCCTTATTACACCATTTGTGTAACAATCATCGGTGGTATCCTCGTTGGTTTAACACAAAAATACTTCGGTACATATCCACGTCTTATGCCCGAAGTGATGGCTGAATATAAAAAAACAGGTAGAATTGAATACCGTTTTGTACATAAAGCTACTTTAACTGCGATTATCGTTTTAATATTTGGAGCAAGTTTAGGACCAGAAGCTGCACTTGTTGGAATTATCGGTGGACTTTGTACATGGGTAGGAGATCGCTTTAAATTTGCTTTAAAGGGAATGAATGAACTAACAGAGGTTGGAATTGGTGCCACTTTAAGTGTTATTTTTAATGCACCATTATTCGGTTATTTAGCTCCGAATGAAAATGAGGGTGAACAAATTAATGAATTTTCGAAAGGAAAAAAAGCAATTGTATATTTAGCTACCACTTTTGCCGGTTTTTCCGTTTACTTATTGCTTAGTAAACTCGATAATCGTGGATCCTTTATTGTTGATTTTGGGGAAGGGTCTCTTGCTCTTAATGAATGGATCGCCTTTCTACCACTTGCTAGCATTGGTGCTATAGTTGGTTTCTTTTATTTCAAATTAGAATTCACATTAGAGAAATTAATCCACCCCTTCAAAGAATACAAGGTATCACTTGGAATTATAGGCGGTATTTTATTAGGAATTACAGGAACTTTTCTTCCTTACACGTTATTCTCAGGGGAACATCAATTAAAAGATTTAGTCGTTGAATGGAGCCATTTATCCTTCTGGGTACTATTTCTTTCAGGAATTTTAAAATTATGTATTACTGCCGTTTGTTTAAATACGGGTTGGCGCGGCGGACATATTTTCCCAATTATATTTGCTGGATCAAGTATCGGATATGCTATAGCTTCTATTATCCCTATAGATCCAATAGCTTCTGTAGCCATCGTCACGACAGCTATTTCAAGCTATGCATTAAGAAAACCAATAGCTATAACATTACTATTACTCATGTTTTTCCCGCTCAATTTATTATTACCGATGCTCGGGGCAGCCGCGATTGGGAATGCATTTCCGCTTCCTAAACATAACGAAACTACAAATTAATATAAAAAAACAGCATTAACATGTAAATGTTAATGCTGTTTTTTCGAGTGGCGATTATAATTTTAATTAAAATTTGCTTGCTACTTTAGCTGCTTCTTCAAGACCTGCAATAATGATTTCTTCTGCTTTATCTGGGAATTGGTTATGTCCCTCGATAACTACCGTTTCCATGTTTGTTGCACCGAAGAAGCCCATCATGCTCGCTACATATTTTACAGCCATTTCCATTTCAGCTGCTGGTCCTTCAGAATATACGCCGCCGCGTGCATTTAATAATGCAATCTTCTTATCTCCAATAAGCCCAACTGGACCTTCTGGTGTATATTTAAACGTTTTACCAGCACGGTTTAAATAATCAATATACGTGTGTAATACGGCCGGAATCGTTAAGTTCCATAATGGGAAACCGAAAACTACTTTATCAGCTTCTAAGAATTGATTTAAATACTTATCAGCAACTGCTACCACTTTTGCTTCTTCTTCTGTTAAATCAAATCCTCTACCTGCTTTGAATGTACCATTAATCATATCTACGCCTACATATGGTAATTCTTCTTTATATAAATCAAGTTCTACCACTGTATCATTTGGATGCGCTTCTTTATAGTTTGCTAAAAATGCCTCGTATAATTTCACACTAACTGCTTGTTCCGCTGGGCGGTTGTTTGCTTTTACAAATAAAACTGTTGCCATTGTTTTTCCTCCTACTACCCACTCTTATGTTGTTATATATCACTTACGGAAAAGGGTACTCCCTTATAATTATTGTTGCTTACAAATACATTTTATCTTTATATCAAAACAATTACGTCCTCACATAGACGTATTTTTCCATAAAAAAAGTCCACCTTCTAAAGGCGAACTAGGTCTTACGACTTTTGTCTTATACGATTCCATTTTTCACTGCATATAATGCTGCTTGTGTGCGATCGGATAAATGTAACTTACTCAAAATACTACTCATATGAGCTTTTACCGTTTTTTCTGTAATAACTAAAACAGAAGCAATTTCTTTATTACTCATCCCTTTCGCCAATAACTGCAATACTTCATTTTCTCTCGCTGTTAATACATCCACTTGAACGGAAGGTTCTTCTTCTTTCTCTTCCTGTGGTAATGTTTGAGAAAGAAGGGCATTTGCTATATCTGGATGTAATTGAATATTACCTTTATACGCGCTTCGAATAGCTTCAACAAGCTGATCTGGTTCGATATCTTTTAAAATATAACCGCTCGCCCCAGCTTTTAGTGCCGGCAATACATGAGCTTGATCAGAGAAACTAGTCAATACAATTACTTTCACGTTTGGATATTCTTTTTTAATACAAGCTGTTGCCTCAATTCCATCCATCTCAGGCATATATAAATCCATTAATACGACATCTGGACTTGTTTCGCCTACTTTCACTAGCGCCTCTTTCCCATTATTTGCTTCACCAACTAATTCAAAATCTTCCTGTGTGCTTAGAAAAAATGCTAATCCTTTTAAAACAACTGTATGATCATCAACTAACAATACTTTTATTTTCACAAACTTCCCTCATTTTCACATCATAATGGTACATTTACTTTTATACTCGTTCGTTTCTTACTACTTACAATTTTAATTGTTCCACCAACTAATTCTACTCTTTCACGCATCGTAGTCATACCGAGTGATTTCTTCTCTTTTATATCCTTTTCTACAAACCCATTTCCTTGATCGACTATTTCTAATGATACATTTTTCTCCGTCACTTTGAAATAAATCGTCGCTTCTCTTACATTCGCATGCTTACTTACGTTATTTAAAGCTTCTTGTCCAATTCGCCATAGCGCTTCTTCTACTACACGCGGCAAATCACGTACACCTGTAACTTGTTCCCGAATTTTCAATCCTAAACTTTCACCATATTGCTTTAAAGCTGGTAATAACCCTTTCTCTAATCCAGCCGGACGGAGCTGCCAAATTAATGTCCTCATTTCTTTTAAGGCACCTTGTGCTAATTCACGCATCTCATACAAAGACTGATCTACCTTTTCATTTTGACCCTTTAAGACAGCTTCAGCGCCTTTCGTCATAAACGTTAATGAAAACAACTTTTGTGAAACAGAATCATGTAAATCTCTAGCTAAACGATTACGCTCTTCCATTCGTACAAGTTCGCGGCGTTTTTCATTTAATCTTAAGTTCTCTATCATTAATGAAATATGATTTGCTAACGCTTGTACTACATCTATCGTATTTATATCAAATTCTCCATTATTAGAACTTACACTTAATACTCCAAATATATGATCTTGAATATGTATCGGAATAGCGATAACTGCCCTATTGGGATGCTCTATATTCCCAACCTGACGCTTTGACAAGACAGACTCTTCTTTTTCCAACGCTTCCTGTGCTGCTGCCCTCAAATCATCTTGTAGTTCACCTTTCTTATAAGAAGCTCTCACAGCTAGTTCATTTTCTTCTCTAATAAAGAATACAACTTGCTCCCATAGAAATAAGCTCCCTATTTGCATTACAATCTCTTCTGGTAATGTATTAAATTTATGAATTGTCCTTAAAGCTTGAATAAAGCGTTCTAACTTTACATAATAATGAGCTCTTCTCTTTTCATTTTCATACAGTTTTGTACGCTTTAATGCCGTTCCAATTTGAAAGGCAACTGATTGTAATAGTACTAATTCTTCTTCCGAAAAATGCGTTTTGCCTGGGCTAGCTACATTTAACACGCCAAATTCATCTTCTCCCGCTTTTAGCGGTACTGTCGCATGATGTACAATCCCTTCTGTATCTCCCCAGTTGTATTCAATCGCATTATTAATTCTCTTACATTCAATAATATTAACTGCTCGCTCTAGTTTTCCTTCCACAAAGCGGTGTAAGCACCAGCAATTCCCCTCAC
This sequence comes from Bacillus mycoides, assembly GCF_000832605.1. Lineage (GTDB taxonomy): Bacteria > Bacillota > Bacilli > Bacillales > Bacillaceae_G > Bacillus_A > Bacillus_A mycoides. The sequence goes on along the minus strand of NZ_CP009692.1, from coordinate 578,665 downwards.
ACATCGGTCGTTTATTTTCGAATTTCAATCCCTCTGGTAATTGGTAATCAATTAATTTTGTATATCTACCATTTTCATCCGCAAGGAAAATCCATCCTGTCGTTAAACCAGTTACATTCAACAGCTTTTCCAGCACAGCTTGAAGTACGTGATATGTATCATTTGAGGTATTCAATGTTTCTGCAATCTCTTTTAATATAACTAATTCATTTGTACGATTCTCTTGAAACATAATTCGTCTCCTACATACAAGATTTTAAATAGTACTTAACATAAATCATCTACTTTTCACTTTGTACTTATTCGTAACATTGATATAATGGTGAAAACATAGTTTTCATTATATCACTTGAGGGGGCTTTCATAATGACATTGAATAAGGCACTTACTATCGCTGGTTCTGACACAAGTGGCGGTGCTGGTATACAAGCAGATTTAAAAACATTCCAAGAACTTGGTGTATACGGAATGACGTCTCTTACGACAATCGTAACGATGGATCCACATAACGGTTGGGCACATAACGTATTCCCAATCCCAGCTTCTACATTAAAACCACAATTAGAAACGACAATTGAAGGCGTTGGCGTAGATGCTTTAAAAACGGGTATGCTTGGATCAGTAGAAATTATCGAAATGGTTGCGGAAACAATTGAAAAGCACAATTTCGAAAATGTAGTAGTTGATCCTGTTATGGTATGTAAAGGAGCGGATGAAGCGTTACATCCTGAAACAAATGACTGCTTACGTGACGTTCTTGTTCCAAATGCATTAGTCGTAACGCCAAACTTATTTGAAGCATATCAATTAAGTGGTGTGAAAATTAATTCTCTTGAGGACATGAAAGAATCTGCAAAAAAAATCCATGCTTTAGGTGCTAAATACGTACTGATTAAAGGTGGTAGCAAACTAGGCACAGAAACTGCTATTGATGTGTTATATGACGGCGAAACATTCGATCTTCTAGAATCAGAAAAGATTGATACGACAAATACACACGGTGCAGGTTGTACATATTCTGCTGCAATTACAGCAGAACTTGCAAAAGGAAAAACGGTGAAAGAAGCAGTAAAAACTGCGAAAGAATTCATCACAGCTGCAATTCGTCATTCATTTAAGATTAACGAATATGTAGGACCAACACATCACGGTGCATACCGCAAATTCGTTGCACCGAAAGAACTTGTCTAATCTAACATAAAGCTTTTTATTCATAAATTTAAAAATAGATTAAAACCCACAGAACATTTATTGTTCTGTGGGTTTTAATTACTTTACAGAAATCTTTTAAAGTACTCCCCGAATTCCTATGATGCTGAACTAACCTTGTTTCTACCATTTCTTTTTGAATAATATAACGCATCATCCGCTGATTGAATAAATTGCTCAGGTGATTTTTTATATTCTGAAAGCCCCACAGAAACTGTAATTTTAATTTTTTCCCCATTTTGCAGTTGAAATGAATGCTTTTCAACTGCTAGTCGAATTTGTTCCCCTATACGATTTCCAAATGCTACCCTTTTTTTCGGTAACAACAGAGCAAACTCTTCGCCACCCTTTCGAAAGACTAAATTTGGGAATGGTGCATTTTCTAACAAAATACGCCCTAGTTGTTTTAACACTTCATCTCCAGCAGGATGACCGTACGTATCATTTACATACTTAAAGTGATCAATATCTATAAGTAATAAACAAAGTGAATCATTTTTCATATGCTTGCTACCAATATGACGATTCATCTCGAAATCAAACTGTCTTACATTTCCTAGATTCGTTAATGCATCTATCGTTGCATAATGCTTCATCGTTTGAAATAATTCATTGGATTGCAATACGTAACTTGCACTTACAAATGTGATGTATGCCGCTACAATACAACAAATTAAATATAATACCACTACATATATATCCTTAAATAAAATATAAAGTGGTAGTATTAAAATAGACAAACTGTACACATTAAACCATATCCATTTTGTAAATATAGAAATCTTCATCCGCCAAATGAGAGTAATGCCAATCCCTATTGCCACGATAGTATAGCAGGCCAATTCAGAGGCTAAAGAATATTCAGTAAAAAATACCCGTGTTATTAAAGTGATCATAACTGTTATACTACTAGCTATCGGGCCACCGATTATAATCGCCAAAACAACAGCTAAATAACGTAAATCCAACATAATATCTTCAATATGCACACCAAAATGCATCAATAATATACTTAATATTCCAGTTAAAATACCGACCAAACATTTCTGCCAAAAAGAGAATCCTTCTTTTAATGGCTTATCTCTTAAAAGCTGAGCACCTACAAAGATAAAGGACAGAATGATTGTCATATTTACAAATAGATCTCTAAACATAAAATAATCTCCCTACTTTTTCTTTTCCATCTATCCCTTTCTATATGTTATTGTATTACGAAATCCCTATAATTCCCAAACTTTTTTATTATATTGTTCCACGTGGAACAGCAAAATAAAAAAGGAGACGAAATTTCGTCTCCTCCATTAACAACATCGCGATATCTTTCCGCCTTTTGCATTAAATCTAGCTTCTTGTGCCTCAGCAAAAAATTGCTTTTGACATAAAATTTTCTCTTCTGGATGATGTAATTTCATGTGATTTACATACGTTTCATAACTTGGAACTCCGACAAGTAAACTAATAAATTGCTTTCTCTTTCCCCATACGTTCCGTAAATTTTTAAGCATAGTTCCTCGACTCACTTTCATCTTTTGGAATATATGGTGCCTCTTTTAACGGCATTGGCTTATTTCTTAATACTTGAATCCAAATTCGAAGTGCAGAAATTAATACAGCAATTACAACTATCATAAAAATTCCACAAAGTGCCGCATCAATATAGTCATTAAAAATAATTTGTTTCATTTGCGCAACATTTTTAGCTGGAGCTAATACCTTACCATCATCTAATGCTCCCTGAAATACTTTCGCATGTGATAGAAATCCTATTTTAGGATTTTCATGAAATAACTTTTGATAACCGGCTGTCATCGTTACAATAAGTAATCCTATAGTCGGAATAAGCGTTACCCAAACGTATGCCTTTTTCCCCATTTTGAATAAAATTGTCGTTCCAAGTAATAGTGCAATCCCCGCTAACATTTGATTTGCAATACCGAAAAGTGGCCATAGCGTATTAATTCCACCGAGAGGGTCAACCACCCCTTGATATAAGAAGTACCCCCAGCCTAATACGCATAACGTTGTAGCAACCACGTTCGCTATTGTGGAATCTGTTTTCGCAAACGGCTTGTACACATGCCCTAAAATATCTTGAATCATAAATCGTCCTACGCGTGTTCCAGCATCAATCGTTGTTAAAATAAATAGTGCTTCAAAAAGAATGGCAAAATGGTACCAAAATGCCATCATCGCCGTTCCACCTATTACTTGTGAAAATATATGTGCCATACCAATTGCTAATGTTGGTGCGCCACCTGTACGTGATAAAATGGTTTGTTCTCCGACGTTAACAGCAAGTTCTTTTAATTCATTCGGTGTAATAGCAAATCCCCACGAAGAAATAACTTGAGCCGCTTGTGATACATCTGTTCCGATCAGTGCTGCTGGACTATTAATTGCAAAATAAGTTCCTGGTGTTAATACACAAGCTGCAATCATAGCCATCGCTGCTACAAATGATTCCATTAACATTGCCCCATAACCAATTGGCTGTGCATGACCTTCTTGCTCAATCATTTTCGGCGTCGTACCTGATGAAACGAGAGCGTGGAATCCAGAGACAGCACCGCAAGCTATTGTAATAAATAAGAACGGAAATAAATTCCCGGAGAAGACAGGGCCTGTTCCATCAATAAACTTAGATACTGCCGGCATCTTCAAATCTGGAGCTACAATTAAAATACCAATTGCTAATCCAAGTATCGTTCCTATTTTTAAAAATGTACTTAAATAATCACGTGGTGCAAGGAGCATCCAAACTGGTAATGCCGATGCAATGAATCCATATACGATAAGCATAATAGCAATTGTTTCACCACTAAAAGTAAACATACTTGCAAGTGTTGGATTTTCTGCTACATACTGTCCACCAATAAGCGATAGAACTAGTAGAACAATACCGATTACTGATCCTTCCCCTACTCGCCCTGGTCTAATGTAACGCATGTAAACTCCCATTAAAATAGCAATTGGAATTGTTGCTGCGATTGTAAACATTCCCCATGGGCTTCCAATAAGTGCCTTCACAACTACTAAAGCTAATACTGCTAATAAAATTATCATAATACCTAAAATACCAATCATCGCAATTAATCCTGTAACAGGACCAATTTCATCTTTAATCATTTCTCCTAATGATTTACCATTACGTCTCATTGAAGCAAATAAAATTACAAAATCTTGTACAGCTCCGGCAATAACTACCCCAACGATAATCCAAATAGTTCCAGGTAAATACCCCATCTGCGCCGCCAAAATTGGTCCTACTAAAGGACCCGCCCCTGCAATCGCAGCGAAGTGATGTCCGAATAAAACCCATTTATTTGTTGGAACATAATCCTTCCCATCATTTAACGTATGGGCAGGCGTTTGCCTATTATTATCTAGGCCAAAAACTTTCCTTGCTATAAATCTACTATAAAAGCGATAAGCAATCGCATACACTGATACAGCAGCAACTAATAGCCATACAGCATTAATTGTCTCACCTTGTGATAAAGCTATTGCACCAAAAGCAGATGCTCCTACCGCTGCAATAACTCCCCAAAGTAAAATTGATTTCAATGTTTTCACGTACAATCCCCCCATTACTACTTCTTAGAGGAGATTGTACTAAATTTTCTGAATATTTAATTTGAATCCTCCTTATCATGAAGGATTTCTAGGCTATTATGTTAAAATTCTCTCATTACTTGTCATAGCTCAATTTTATTTCGAAGCCGTTTTACATAATTACGGCTTACTGGAATCGGTTGCTCATCGTACCTGTCTAAATGCAAATTATACGTGCCATTATAATAAGGTTTAAGTTCTTGTACATATGACATATTAATTAAATAGCTTTTATGTACACGTAAAAAATCATATGCATTTAGTTTATTTTCTAATTCCTGGAGTGTGTATGTTGAAATATACTGATTATTCGTTGTATAAATTGAAACGGTTTTATTTTCCTTATTTTTACTAATATATACAATATCCTCCGGGAGAATATATCTAATCCCCTCATGGCCTTCTATCGGCAGTTTACGCAGATGACTCTTTGCTTTCTCACCTTGTTCTTTTCCCATTTTATATAAAATGAATTGTAAATCTTCTTCACGAAATGGTCGTAATAAATAATAAAACGCTTGGAAACGAAAAGCTGTAATTGCCTCTTCTATATCCTCACCAATAAAAATAAATTTCGTATAACAATTCACTTCTCGTAACAAACTCGAATATTCAAAACCGGTACCATCCATTAATTGCGAATTTAAAAAAACAAAATCAGGTGTATGTTTTTTCATTATTAGCAAAGATTCTGTTCCAGTTTTCGCTTCAAAACATTCTACATTTCGAATGTTTTCAGTAAAGTTCTCAACTAATTTTCTTCGCTCTTCTGTTTCTTCCATGATAAGTAAGATTTTCATTTATCCAGCCACCTAATTCCTTTGTCCATATGTCTTGTTGTATACATTCGCTTTAGTAAGAAACATTCCCTTTTTCTTACTATACCATTATTTATCTAAAAAAACAGAAAAAAGGAAACCACTTTGGTTCCCCTTTTCTTTTATCCCGATTGGTGCGGGCTAATAATCAGTGGTTGATGGACAAAACACCACTGATTAAGGTTTCTCTTTATACTAATTCCCTCTGTTTCGTTTCTTGACCAAGTATAACTACAGCAAGTGCCCCAATTAAAATTGATCCACAGAAAATCGTAAATATTAGCGATAGTGAAGCTTGTGAAGCAACTAAATACCCTACTAATAGTGGTCCAAGAATACCACCAATACGCCCAAATGCAGCTGCCATTCCTGCACCTGTACCGCGAATAGTTGTTGGATACTGTTCCGGTGTATAAGCGTATAATGCACCCCAAGCACCTAAATTAAAGAAGGATAGTAACATACCCGCCACTATTAATGCTGTTAATGAATCCGCAATTCCGAACACATAAGCACTACATGCTGTACCAATTAAATACGTAACCAATACAAATTTACGACCAAGACGTTCAATAAACCATGCAGCTGTGAAATATCCTGGAAGTTGAGCTAAAGTCATAATGAGTACGTACTGAAAACTTTTTATTAAACTAAAGCCTTTCAGTACCATTACACTAGGTAACCAAAGGAACATTCCATAATAGGAAAAGACCACACAAAACCATAGAATCCATAACATAATTGTTGCTTTACGATATTCTCCAGACCAAACCGATTTTATATTTTCAATAACAGATGGCCTTTTTGCAACCTTTTGGAACCTTGGAGAATCGGGTAAATTCCATCTTAAATATAAAGCATATAACGCTGGAACTGCACTTAATACCATAGCAACTTCCCAACCGTATTTAGGAATAACAAAATATGAGATAAGAGCTGCGATTAACCAACCACCAGCCCAAAAGCTTTCTAATAGTACAACTATTTTTCCACGTTCGTGCGCTTCAACACTTTCTGATACAAGAGTAGATGCAACTGGAAGTTCCCCACCAAGTCCCATACCAATTAAAAAGCGTAAAACGAGGAACATCGCGAATGTCGTCGTTAAAGCAGTTAAACCACTACCGATAGAAAATAGTAATAATGTAATAATAAAGACTGATTTCCGTCCTATTTTATCTGATAGTATCCCAAAAAGGAGCGCTCCTACTGCCATACCAATTGAATTAACGCTACCTATCCAACCCATTTCTTGAGTACTTAATCCCCAATCTTTTTGGAGTGCTACGATTACAAATGAAAGCATTCCAACATCCATTGCATCAAATAGCCAGCCAAGCCCTGCTATACCAAGTAGCTTTCGCTTCGAAATTTCTTTTACCTTGCTCACAAGAAGTCCTCCTTACACAGGTGTCTTTACACATCATTTTACATGTGTGTATTGCATAAGTAAAATACTTTCTTATAAAAAATTCCCCTTCATCATTCCCAAAAAGTAAAATGTTTATCAAAAATAAACAAATAAAAAAGTAGCGATGTTCCGCTACTTTTTTGAACGCATTACTTCTTTTAAAAATTCAGCTAATACTAACTGACGACGCCAACGTGTTGGATTACTACATAATCTGTAAAACCACTCTAAATGAATAGATTGAATCCATTTTGGCGCACGTTTTACCTCTCCAGCCCACACATCTAAACTACCGCCTACTCCAACAGCCATTTTCGTTTCTAAACGATGCTTATTGTTTTGGATAAAGTTTTCTTGTCTTGGAAAGCCAAGTGCAACAAGTAATAGATCTGGTTTTGCCTCTTGAATACGTGAAACAATATTCTCTTCTTCTTCTTGTTTAAAATATCCATCTTGTATCCCCACGATAGATGCAGCCGAATATGTCTTCGTTAAATGATCAGCCGCGGCTTGTACAACATGTGGTTTTGCACCTAATAAGAAAACAGATACTGGTTTATTCTCTTCTGATAACTTCGCAAATAAATTACACATTAAATCAAAACCTGCTACACGTTCTTTTACAGGTGTACCAAGCATACCACTTGCTTTTACAACCCCAATACCATCAGGTGTAATTAAATCGGTATTTAGTAATGTTTTATGGAACTCTTCATCCTTTTTTGCACACATAACAATTTCAGGATTTGCTGTTACTACCTGAAAAGTATGAGTTTGCTCCAATTCTAGTTGTTCCTTTAAATATTGGACCGTTTCATCCATTGTCATTGTAGAGAAAGGAACACCTAGAATATCAACCGTTTGTACTGCCATAATTAACTATCCTCTCTATCATTAAAGGTTTTTTGCTATTAATTGCTTATATGTTTCTTTCGTATCTTCATATAATTTTTGAAGTGAGAAGTTCATAGTAGCATGCTCATAAATATGCTTGCCCATTACTGATAACTCTCCAGTTTTCCACTTATCATAGGCCTCTTCTAATGCCGATGCCAATGCTTTTCCATCACCAGTTGGTACAATCCACCCATAAGTTTCATCTGCAATTAACGGTTCGATTTCTCCAGCTCTAGTCACAATTGATGGTACACGTTGATTTGCCGCTTCTAATAAAACTAATGGAAATCCTTCGCTATGGGAAGTTAACAAATTGACATGTGATGAAGCAAATAATTGTTTCACATCTTGACGATGCCCTAAAAATTCAACTTTATCATTAATCCCTTTTTCAGTAGCTAACGCCTTTAGTTCTCTTTCTAACGGCCCGTCACCAACTAATAACACTTTAATTTTCTCCAATTTTGTTTGTTGTAACGCATCGAATAAAACTTCATGTCCTTTAACAGGATGCAAACGCGCTACTTGGATTGCCGTAAACACATCTTCATCAATATTAAACATTTCCTTTTTATTATAGCCATCTGCTTTTTCCTGATCATATTCAATCCCGTTATAGATAACATGCATCTTTTCATTTGAAATACCTAATGCGGCTAAGCTTTTTTTCAACCTATTCGTTACAACAAAAAATAAATCTATATTTTTTAAAGCTTTCAAATTTAATTTAGTAAAAATCCAGCCTTTTAAGCCTTGTTTAGTAAAGTCTTGAAATGGATCACTATGAATTGTCGTAACCCATTTTGCCGCGAATTTCTTCTTCATTAAAGAAACAAAGAAATTCGCCCTAGGACCGTGTGTATGAACTACATCAAATTTTTCTTTATTAATGAATTCACTTATGTTCTTTAAAATGGATAAATCATAGCGAGATTTTTGTGAAAACACATGAACTTTTATTCCTAGCTCCCTTGCTTCTTTCGCAACAATTCCATCTTCAAATACTGCTAATTCTACTTCACCATCCGGAAACTGATCGAGCAGTGAAATAATATGTGTTTTTCCTCCACCATCTTCTGCCCCTGCATTCATATGCAATATCCTCATATTTTTTCCTCCTTTAAATCCTCGCTACATTTCCATCTATCTTTATTTTACTGTACTAAAAAATAAAAGCTAACAAAAGTTAGCTTTTATTTTTATCATTCAATTTCTAAATCTACAATTAGACAAGCTAACACCACTACAAAGTAAATCCCTACTCCTGGTGCTGTCAAAATATGTCCTGCAATATATGCAATACCTAATGCTAATACTAAGCTTGCTGTAATCATTCCATATTTCACATTAAATATTTCCTTAAATCTTGTAACAAATGCTAGTAGGATTCTTACGCCGTAATAAATAAATGGAATCATCATTAACGCAAAACCAATAATTCCGAAATCATAAAACCAATCATGGAAGTCCATTTCGATTAGCTTCGGATCTGGCTCTTTTTGTTCATTATACTTAAAGTTACCTGCGTAACCCATTCCAAATAATTTTTGTGACGTTGGCGCTTCTTTAAAGAACTGCTTATGTCTCTCTTCATATACTTGACGTCCACTGAAAATAAGATTTTCTTGATTTTCTTTCTTTTGCTCTTTCTCAAGCTCTTTCTTAACTTCAGCTTCTACCTTCGCCTTTTCTTCTGGTTTCTCAACTTTATGTTGTTTTTCTTCTTTTTTAATTTTCTCTTTAATTTCTTTTTCTTTTTGACCTTGCTGCGCTACATTTTGTTCTGATAAATAGTTGTTATGAATACCCATATTTTGTGCTAATGGCGTCATTTTAAACGTTCCAACAACACCAGCCAATAGGACAATAGCAATTAATCCATTAAGTACAAGAGACATTTTGTTTGGATTTCTTCTATCAAATAATAATTGTAGTACGATAATCCCGATTACTGCTGCTAACGTAGCACCAATTGAGCCCATCCCTACTTTCGTACCAACTTGAATTAACGAGTAAATCATTAAAAGCGATGGAATCCAATATAAAACGTGTTTCACGCTCTTTGTTTTTTGAATAGAATATAGTACCACAATAGGGAAAATAATAGCTAAGATTGACCCTAGTTCATTACCTGCATAGAACCACCCTCGGGAACCAACTTTCATCCATTGATAACTACCAAAGTCTGTAGATGTCGAAATAGAAATAACCATAATAGCGTTAATGATTAATGTTGAATACACAATACTATTTCTGACTTTGTCACTAATATTTACTTTCTTTTTCAATGATTTTAAAGCTAAAATGTATGATCCTAGCATGATATATATATATAATGCCTTCGCAACAAACTTAACTTCTTCACCAAGTATAATAGGATTCTTAACTAGTTTATTATTAATAAACCCTATCCCTAAAACTACTGCTAATATTATTAAGTAAATTAAAAACTTCCTATTTTCCTTCTCTTTTGCCTGAATTAAAATGTAAATACCACCAACAGCCATAATAAGAAATCTTACCAAAATTCCAACAGTGGCATTTGACTTTAATAAAACGATGCTAAGAGACGTTAATAAATCTAAAACAGGCTGTAAAATAATAAAAAAGAGCAAAAAATGCTCAAATCTAACCCTAGCTTGATTTGCTAACATTCCAAGACCTCCATACAAAATCTTCACATTATCTTTTAATCATAGTTTTCTACTGTTTAAACACACCTAGCAATTATAACATAACTCATATTTAAATTGAGAACTATTTTTCATGCCGAAACTAGTCAAGTCTAGCATTATTAGTAACCGAAAACATTGTCCTTTAGCTATCCTTCCCTATCCCTATAAAAACTATCTAACACATATGCACTTATTTTCGACCGTACAGAAATATTTTTTTATCATTTTATACAAATGTACAAAACGGACTTATCTTATTGTACCATCCCTCCAACTAAGCTACATCAAAAAACTATACTATTGATCTTTCCACACTTTTTCGCTTTACTTTATTGCTACTTATCAAGCATTTTCAAACGCTTTCTTTAGCTATTTCATCCATTTTTCTACATGTAGCGAAAAGTAATTGTTATTTCCAAAACTTTAGTGTATATTTTTTCTCTGGAACATCTTTAAGAGGAAGGAATTAAAGCCATGTTATTAATCGATATATTTACGTTTCTTGGCATTATCGCCGCTGCCATTTCTGGTACATTAGTTGGTTTAAAAAAAGATCTAGATTTATTTGGTGTCCTTTGTTTAGCTGTAGCTACTGCGCTCGGCGGCGGTATTATTCGTGATATTATGATTGGTAACCTGCCTCCTGTCGCATTTGTAAAACCCATTTACTTTTTCGTAAGTGTACTATCAGCATTATTCACATGTATGTTTTTTGAGCGCATTAATAAACTTCAAGTCGTTATTATGCTTTCTGATGCTGTTGGTTTAGGGGTATTTACAGCTATTGGTGCAAATGCAGCAATGTCACATCACGTTGACGCCTCGTTTTTAGTTGTTTCAATGGGAGTTATTACAGGTATTGGGGGCGGTATTTTACGTGACATTTGCGCTCAAGATATCCCGTATGTATTCCGAAAAGAGATATATGCAATTGCTTCTATTCTAGGAGCAGTTAGTTTCTTAATTACACATGCAATGGGGGCACACATATTAGCTTTCTATGTCTGTTTATTAATAACATTCGTTATTCGTGTAGTCACCGTAATATATAATGTACATTTCCCAGTTTTCTTTAAAACACATGCAAAAATTAATAAAGGCCATTAAGAGAATTCTACATAGAATTCTCTTAATTTATATACAATTCCATATACTATAGAGTAATTGCATATAAAAATAATATAATTACATTAGAATAAAAAAATGAAAATGTTTTATAAACAAGGGGAAGAATGATGCTTGGGGTTTTTAAAAGAAATAAAACAAACACCAGTATAATTGAATTAAGCAAAGGCCAACAAATCATATTTAACGTGCCTGCTAATTCTGAACTAAAAACTCAAATGGATATGCTACATATTTCAAAGGAAGATTTACAAATTGTTAAAGTATTACAGCCATTTATTTATGAGGAAATAGATTGGATAACAGAAAAATTCTACACCAACATCACAAAACAACCTAATTTAATTGCTGTTATTGAACGCTACAGCTCTATTCCCAAATTAAAACAAACTTTAAAGACACATATTAAAGAATTGTTCAGCGGGAATATGAATGAAGATTTTATTGAACAACGTGTTAGAATTGCAAAAAGGCACGTACAAATTGGTTTACATAGAAAATGGTATACCGCTGCTTATCAAGAATTATCCCGCTCCGTCATAAAGATTTTGCAAACGAAAATTTCAACGATAGACGATTTTTCTTATTATATAAACGTAATAAATAAATTATTCACATTAGAACAAGAACTTGTTATTGCAGCTTATGAATCCGAATATGAAAGAATCCAAAAAGAACATGAAAAAGAAAAAGAACTGACAACTATGACGATTACACATACAGAACTAGCGGCAGTATCTGAAAAAACAAGCTCTTCTATTCAACAGTTAACATCTAAATCAGAAAGTATCGTAGGAATTGCAAAAACAGGTACATCATTAGCTACGACATCAGAAGAAAAGGCCAATAAAGGAAAAGAACAATTAAATTTGCAAAACAAACGAATGGAAAGCATCCAAACGAATATGGAAACTATCATTACTGATACTCATGAACTTCTTGATATTTCTAACAAAATTAACGAAATCATTGATATTGTAAAATCAATCGCCGAGCAAACAAATTTACTAGCATTAAATGCCGCTATTGAATCTGCACGTGCTGGCGAATTTGGTAAAGGTTTTTCAGTCGTAGCGGGAGAAATCCGAAAGTTATCAGAGCAAACGAAAGAATCAATTTCCAACGTTACAAAACTCGTTGAAAAAACTAATGAACAAATTATACACGTCTCTTCTTCCGTGGAACAAATAAGCTCTCTCGTATCTGAAGGGACAGATAGTATGCATGCGACAGATCAATATTTCCAAGAAATCGTAAAAGATATGTCTAACTCTAAAGAACAAAATAAAAAAATTGAAAATGAATTAGAGACTATCTCACAAGTAATGAAGAGTATTCAAGACGATTCCTCAACAATGGCCTTAACAGCGGATAATTTACAACTAGAACTAAACCGATAAGACGAATCGATATAAAGTGGAGATTCTTCATCTCCGCTTTGCATTCATCCTTATCATCCATCTACAAAAAAAGAATCCAGAATGGATTCTTTTATTTTCTGAAAAATATTTTTTGGCAATAAAAATAACTCATATAAACACCAAAGCTTTGTAAAATAAACAAAGCTGGCATAATAATATTATAATATGCCATATCTACTCGGAAGAGCCTTAACGACACGTATCCGGTAATTAATAATACAAACAACATATATCCTTCATTTTGCTGTTTCTTAATTAGAAAATGTAATAAAGCTATGGCCATAAATAATGTCACCACTATATATATAAGCTTTTCACATTTAAAAATAATAGAATTTATTCCCTCGTCTGAAAGCTGGTTAATAACTGGTTTTAACAGTTTAAATCTTTCTACTTCCATTTCTTTTAACTCTTGATCAATGTGCTCTTTTACACTTTTATTTTTGGATGTTTTTTCTTCATTTTGACTTTTTCCAATTAAAACAGATTGAACATAAGTCTGATTAGAAATCGTATACTGTGACATTCCCATCATCTTGATACCATAGCTCACACCAAAATGAGTACTATAAAACAGAATAAGTATTCCCATCATTTTTAATAGTAATTTTTGTTTCGTTGCTGATTGAAATAATTCAATTAACAGCACATATACAACTATAAAAATAGGTAAAAATAACCCCATTGGGAAAATCATATTGCTCAGCGCAAATAAAATGGCTGAAATTACCCACATATAAGGATGGTCTAATCCCTTATATAAAAATATGTAACAAGCACAATAAAATAAAAATATTGCGAGTGATTCCGCCGTTAATACAGAACTCATAAATATATTTGGAATATATAAAGCGTAAAACATTGATGCAATACGACCACACTCTTCTCCAAAGACCATTGACGCAATGCGATAAATGAAAAATGCAGTTCCTGTACAAAATAAAATATTAAATAATTGTAAAGCGAATACCGTATCACCAAATATACGAATGATGATCGATTCATAAATAATAAAAGGTAACTGTGCTATATTTTCTATATTATTGCCAATTGCAATCTGCTTTGCAGACTCATACATAGCTTTCATATCACCTATCATTGGAACATCTACAAATAGAACTGTGATAAGTCTTACAACTGTAGATATGCTTATAAGAAAAACAAGAAATTGTTTATCTGTAAAACGATATTGCAAAATTGATGCTACTAACAAAATAAGAATAACAAAAATCACTAATACAATTGTTATACTTGTTGTACTTCCTCCAAAAAATTGCTTACTTGTTTCAAAAGCCGACCAACAACTATAGGCAAAAAATGCGAGCATCGCACCAATCATTATTTTACTGAAGAAAGACGAAAAATTTGTTCTTATATGATTCATATGTCCATTGCACCTCTATTTCCATTCATAACAAAACGATTCTATCATGAATAAGCACAAGGTTAATAGGGAATTTCTATGACAAATACATAGTCATTACTTTTTCACTTGCAATGTAAGCGAATCCTCTTTTACACTACATTTTATATATGATAAATTTTCTTTCAGTTACATGAATACAAATACAGAAATTTCAATAAAGTGAAACTTTAATCCACGGGGGTTTTGTTCATCCCCCACTGACTATTAGCCCGCAAATAGTGGGATAATCCTCTTTTGGAACACTTTACTTCATTAAATATCTAATATGGGTACTCCACTTACACATGTCACTCTGATTGAAAACAGAAAATAGGGGATGAATATATGGAAAAGAAATTCATGCGAGAATCAAAGGCAATTAAAACAACACGTGTTTTTCCTAACGATTTAAATAATCACCAAACACTTTTCGGGGGGAAATTATTAGCAGAAATTGATAGTATAGCTTCAATTGCAGCTGCGAGACACAGCCGCAAACATTGCGTAACAGCATCTATCGATTCCGTTGATTTTTTAACTCCAATTCACCAAGCAGATTCTGTTTGTTATGAAGCATTCGTATGTTATACAGGAAAATCTTCAATGGAAGTTTTCGTAAAAGTAATTGCAGAGGATCTACTAGCAGGCGAGCGTAGAATGGCCGCAACGTGTTTCATTACATTTGTCGCATTAAAAGACGGAAAACCTTCATCTGTACCACAAGTAATTCCTGAAACAGAGGAAGAACATTGGCTACATACAACTGGTTCAGAGCGTGCAGAAAATAGAAAAAAAGGACGTTTGAAAAGTAAAGAAATGGCTGAAGTGTTAACTTTAAGTAAGCCTTGGAATATGTAACATTAGGATTTTATATTATACATGCACAGGTTTTTTCTTCCTTGCATGTATTTTTTATTATAATAAAGTGTTACACCTTAGCGTTTTTATTCGATGCCTGTTTCCTAAAATCACCCATCAGCTTTTCCTTTATTTTGTTATGCTATTAATGGTATATTAAATAATGTTCGTTTAAAAATAACCATAATATGATTAAGTATATAAGGGATGGTGCGGTAATGTCTATTGAGGTACCAATTTCAATACCAAAAACGTTAATTATTATTCCAGCGTATAACGAGGAAGAAGCAATTGCAGATACATTAACAAGATTATTAGAACTAAAACAGCATTTTACAGCATTAAGCATTTGCGTTATTAATGATGGATCAAAAGATAAAACAGCTCAAATCGTAAAAGATTTCCCTGTTCATCTCGTTAATTTACCATATAATCTAGGTATCGGTTCAGCTGTACAAACTGGATATAAATACGCTTATGAGAACGGATATGATATTGCGATTCAGTTCGATGCTGATGGACAACATAATCCTGATGATTTATACAAAATCATACAGCCTATTGCCGAGGATCAATGCGATATGGTGCTGGGTTCACGTTTTACAGAAAAAACAGCATATAAAGGTAGTATTTCCCGAAGAATCGGTATTTTTTATTTTACCGCTCTATTGAAAGTACTAACAAAACAAACATTTATGGATCCAACTTCTGGGTATCGTGCTATCAATCGAGAAGTAATTAAGATTTTTGCACACAATTATCCAAAAGATTATCCAGAACCAGAAGTCCTTATTCATTTAAAAAAGAAAAAACTTCGCATTAATGAAATATCTGTAAATATGCAAGAGCGACAAGGTGGACAATCTTCCATCACTCCCCTTAAATCTGCATATTACATGGTTAAGGTGAGTCTTGCTATATTGATGCAAAAAATCGTGAAAGGTTGATAATGAATGCATATAATTACCTTTTCATTCATCTTTATTTTATTACTATTCTTCTCAATTATTAATTCCATTCGTCGTGGGACTTTAGAAACAAAATATGCTATTTTATGGATTTTCGTTTGTATTACAATGGCTATTTTAAGTTCTACGGATAAAATTATAAATTGGATTGGAAAACTATTAAACGTAGAATATCCTCCGTCCATTTTATTCTTATTCGGACTATTATTCTGTTTTATCTTAATTTTTGACCTGACGAGAAAAATCTCCAAATTACACCATCAACTTGTAACATTAACGCAAGATTATGCATTATTAAAACAAAAATTAAAGATAACAGATAAGGAATAACTTCCTAACTAAATACTAATATACTAAAGCTCCTGAATTTTGCTTGAAAAATTCAGGAGCTTTTATCATTTCAAATTATTTCTTTCTAATTATACGAGGTACCACAATAGAAAGTTGATTTACAAAGTTTATATGCGTTAAACTTATACAGATGTTCTTGTAGTCTTCTTCCTTTCAAAAGACTTGTATATATGGTACAAAACATAAAAAATTTGAGGAGATAAAAACTCTATGATGGAACAAAAACAACTCGTTTCCGTTGTCATACCTCTGTATAATACGGAAAAATATATTGAAGAAACAATGCAATCAATACTAGATCAAACATATAAAAACATTGAAATTGTAATTGTAGATGATGGAAGCAAAGATCAATCACCTTCCATCGTAAAAAACCTTGTACAAAAGTACCCCGGACAAATAAAATACGTCCCACAAAAAAATCAAGGCGTTTCAGTTGCTCGTAATACAGGAATTGAAAATGCTAGCGGAGAATATGTTGCTTTTCTTGATAGTGATGATTTATGGCATCCAACAAAAATCGAAAAACAAGTTGAAAGCATGCATAAAAACAACATGAACGCTTGTTATTGTGGCTATATGAACTTTTACGAAGAGACTGGTGAAAAAGTTGAGCACACGACAAACTTTATTAAAGGTGATATGACAAAAGCTTTCTTAACGCATCAAGTTGTTGCTCAGACGAGCACTTGGATTTTGAAAAGATCTATCGTGATGGATCATAATATTCGTTTCACACCAGGGTGTAGCTGGGGAGAAGATTTAGAATTTCTATTTAAATTAATGAGCGTTACAAATGTATGCTATGTAGATGAATATTTAACATATTATCGAATCTTATCCGAAGGAAATCTTTCTTCAAAGTATAAAGATTATGAATTAAAAACAGCAAAAGAATTAGAAGTGTTTAATCGAATGAAGGATTGGGTTCATAATAAATCAAAAGACTTAATCGTGAATGATTCTACAGAACTTATTGAAATCCTTGAAACTTATCTATTCCCATATACAGTCATTAACAATGCTTGTATATACATTAAAGGAAGCTCTAAGTTAGATAAATCACAAGTTCAATTAATCAAGGGCGATATAAATAAATATTGTCGCAAAATTTATTCGAAAAATGGAAAACGAAGCAAAAAGCTATACGCAATGCTTTGGTTTGTACGAATAAAGTTTATGTTTTCTTAAATAAAGAATACGCTTTTAAACATACTTTCCGTAAACAAATCAAATTTACAAATAGGACGAAGTGCGTCCTGAAAAATAGAAAGGTCTTGTTCCATGAAAACAAATAAAATCCTTAAAAACGCCTCCTACCTATTTGTAGGAAATATTACTGTTCGATTTGTACTTGCTATTGCGACCATTTTCTTTGCAAGATATGTTTCACCAAAAGAGTATGGGATGTTTACAACTGCTTTAGCAGTTTCCGCTGTTATTTGTTATTTTACAGATGCAGGTTTGACACATACATTTATGCGTGAAGGAACGAGAAGCAACGCTAACATTAGCGTACTAATTAGTAGTTATTTACGTATTCGTTTAGTATTAGCTATCGTAATTTCTGTGCTCTTCGCTATTTTCGCTCAGTTCTTCTATCCTGATGCTTACTTACGTGCGATGGTATATTGGGTTGTACTGCCGACAATGTTTGGAGCCACTTTACAAGGTGTCGGGATGGCTTACTTCCAAGTAACAGAACGCATGCAATTTACAGCGATTATTTCTGTAATACAAGGTGTAACAGCCGCAGCTGCTCTTCTACTAGGAATGTCCTTTAAATGGTCACTTATGATGGTTGCTGCCATGTACGGGATATCCAGTCTCGTAACAGGACTCATCGCCTTTATAATGGTAATTCGCCATACAACAGTTCATAAGGGCTGGGATAAAGGCATTTTAGATCAATTGCTCATTTTCACAATCAATGGCATTATCATTATGCTCTTACCACAGTTAGGGCCCATTATATTAGAAAAAGTTTCAACGTATGAGCAAGTTGGATTCTTTGGAGCTGCTTCTAAAATACCTGCTGTCCTTTATCAAATACCTGGTGTAATTGCAGCAGCCTTTTATCCAAAGTTATTTGCTTTTGGAAATGAAAAGAATATTGATGAACATAGAAAACTATCACAGTTCGAATTAAAACTTATGTCTTTCTTAGGAATGGGAATCTCCATTCCATTTATCGCTGATCCAAGCTTTTGGATTGTTACTTTATTAGGTGAACAATATGCACCAGCCGGTGATGCTCTTGCAATTTTAGCCTTTATGGTTATTTTACAATCTATCAACTATCCACTTGCTGATAATTTAACAACTATTGGTCAACAGTGGAAGCGTGCGACAACGATGGGAATTGGATTAGCTGTCGCTATCGTAAGTTACATCGTATTAGGTGGCCAATTTGGAATGATGGGAGCTGCGGTAGCTGCTATCATTACTGAGGTTACTTTATTAATCGGATTTACTTTATTCGTTCGTAAAGGATTTACATTACTATTCAAAGGGATTGTATTTAATACACTAGCATTTATAATCAGTTACGCCCTATACCGCACAGTATTAATTAACTTACCACCACTGGTAGCTCTAACACTTACTGGTATATTGTACGGTATTATTGGCCTTGCAATTGATCCACAAATACGCGGGTTGATTTTAGGATTTGTAAATAAAAAATTAGTTCGTAAAAACGCTTAAAAGCCAAAAGCTTTTCCTATTAAGAATGGAAAAGCTTTTGGCTTTTTATATACCATCATTTACAGAACATAAATTCTGAAGACTGCACTTCATTATTCTCGAATTTTCAGTGGTTAAAAATGCTATATATTCCATGTCAAATTGACTTACTTTCTGAGAATGCTTTATACTAAATTACAAGTAAACTATGAAACTCAATGCTTGTAAAATATATATGATACAACAAAAATATATATTTTTTTATGCTAAAACTAAAAAACACACCTTCATAATTGGTGTGTTTTTATATGTAACAACTTTCGAAGGAGGATTATAAATTTTTATGAGCATAAAGCCGAACAATAAGATTTTCTCAAAGAAAACTATAATGATTATTCCGATATTATTATTGTGTGCTTTTGCTTTTCATTATTTCTTTTTAACATCTAATCAAGTCTTTTCTGGTACAGGTGATGCATTAAGCCAATTTGGTTTCTTTACATTTCTCCTGCAACATGCCTTTAAAGATGGTAATCTTTTTTGGTCTTTTGATTATGGATTAGGTGGAGATTTATTTGGAGAGTTTAGTTATTATTACAGTACAGCGCCGTTCTTCTGGATTACGCTGTTACTTCCTAAATTAAATATTGAACAAATCTATGATATGAAATTATACATGAGTATTTTAAAAAACTTTTTAGCTATGTTATTCATGTATGGTTCTTTACGTTATCATAAGAAAACAGTCTTCTCATCTTTTATTGCTGCTATTATGTATGGTGGATGTATTACTTTTATGCGCCATTCATTACTTTGGGATTTCATGGCTGATGCCATCGTATTTTTACCATTAGTAATATGGGGACTTGATAAATATATTATAGAAAAGAAACGTGGACTTTTCTTAGTAGCTGCTACTTTAATGTTAGCATCGAACTTTTATTTTGCTTTTATTACAAGTATTTTCATTTTCATTTACGCATTTTTCCAATACTTTGCCACACAGCAAAATAAAACAATCGTCTCTTTTCTAACCTATTATATTAAAATTGGATTATTATACGGTCTATCACTTGGCTTGGCTGCAGTTTGCTTTATTCCATCAGTCAATGCGGTATTTAGTGCGGATCGGTTAACGAAGAAATTTGATATACCTTTATTCTTTGAAGATACATTTTATAAAGATCTAATGGAAACTATCTTCTTCGTATATGATGCTGAAAATCATCAATTAGCTTTACCAGCTTTAATTTTATTCCTAATCATATTTGGAATGTTTATACGTGATAAACTTGTTAAAAATAAAGTATTCTTTACATTTTTCATGTTCATTCTGTTTATGCTTCCGTATACATACTCTGTATTTAATGGTTTCTCAGCAATGCAATATAGATGGCTTTATTTATTTGTATTTGTAATTGCTCAAACTATAGCATACATCTTAGATTGGATGATTGTTCATAAGAAAGAACATAAATTACCTTGTATAATGAGTTCATTAGTGTCAATAGGATTATTCATTTATGCATTTTATAGAAAAGTAAATATAAATGTAAGTGATAAACCTTTACAGGTAGTTGACAATATTTTAATCGGAACTATCGTTCTTTCTCTCATTACAGTATGTTTATGGCGTTATCTTTCTAAACCTTTCATACAATTTTTAGTTGTAGTGAACGTACTCGTTAGTACAATTTCCATGAATTACATGTATGCTAATAATATACTTAGTACCGCTTTCGGACAAAGCAATGCTACAAAAGAAGCTTTACATGTATCTGGCTATGATAATAAAGATGAGATTGCTGCCATTCGTTATATACAAGAATATGATACGGACTTTTATCGTATTCTTAACCCAGCTAGCGCCCATAACACACCAATGTTACAAGGTTATCATGGTACAAGTACGTACCAAAGCTTGATTAATTATTATGTTCATGACTTTATGAAAAATAAATACAACGTATTCCAAGGGTTCGACACTCCTTCGATGTTCTTCCAAGTTGATAGTCGACTACTACTTGAAAATATGTTAGGTGTAAAATATCGCGTACTAAGCGCTGATACAGATCAAAAAAATATCCCATATGGATATAAACTATTAAAACAAGTAGGACCATATAATATTTACAAAAATGACTATGCTTTACCGTTAGGGTATGTATATGATTCTGGTATAAGTGAAGAAGAATTTTCTAAATTAAACTTCGCTCAGCGTGACCAATTATTATTACATGCTGTAGTCGTTAATAATGGAAAAGACTTTTCATTAACTCATTTTGATAAAAAGAACCTTAATTCAAAAGCGGTATCTATCAATATGGAAAAAGTACAACTAGAAAATATGGAAAAAGAGAATAATAAACTCATTGTCCACGGCAATGGAAATATGATTGTACCTATAAATTATCCTAATACTCCTGGAGATTTAATTGTAGAATTAAAGATAAAAAATAAAGGTTCATTCCATGCAGTAGTTAACGGGAAAGATATGGGGAAAGGTGAAGACACTGGTGCATACTCATATCCTTTAGAAAGATTTGTTTATAATTTAGGTAAAGACGATCGCCCAGACCAACTAACTATTTCTATTGATGCGCCAGGTGAATACGAACTTGAAGACTTACAAGCAAATATCGTAAATTACGAAGGTGTACAAAAAGAAACAAAAAAACTAACTGAAAATAGACTTCAAAATATTTATTATAAAAACAACTATTTAAAAGGTGAAATCAACTCAAAAAAGGATGGATTACTATATTTATCTGTTCCATATAGTAAAGGTTGGACTATAAAAGTTGATGGAAAAGAAACAGAATTCACGAAAGCAAATTCTGCCTTTATTGGCGTACCAATTACAAAAGGAGCACATGTAATCGAAATGACTTATGTTACACCTTACTTTAAATTAGGTATGATTATATCAATTATTTCACTAATTATTTGTGTAGCCTTACTAGTTTTTACAAATCAAAAAGGACGCCGAAAATTGCCTTTTAAAAAGCAGCAATGAGCACTCAATAAATCATGAAGCTATCCAAAGCGGATAGCTTCATAAAAAATATTAAATAACGTTTTAACCATTATAAACAAGGAGGGTCAAAAATGACTCTTTCAATAGTCGTACCATGCTACAATGAAGAAAAGATGCTTCGAGCCTTTTATTCAGAGACTTCTCTAGAAATTCATAAATTAACTACCGATTATGAATTTGTTTTTGTAAATGATGGTAGTAAAGATGATACATTAAATATTCTACGTGATTTGGCAAATTCAGATGCAGCTGTTCATTATATATCATTTAGTCGGAATTTCGGCAAAGAAGCCGCTATGTTAGCTGGTTTAAAATACGCTACAGGTGATGCAGTTGTTATTATGGACGCCGATTTGCAACATCCTCCTACACTAATAAAAGAAATGTTAGAAGGATATAACGAAGGTTACGACCAAGTTATTGCAAAAAGAACAAGAACAGGTGATTCACCCGTTCGCTCTTTCGTTTCTCGTCTATACTATAAAGTGATGAATAAGTTTGTAGATATTGAACTAGTAGACGGCATTGGAGATTTTAGACTTTTAAGTAGAAGAGCTGTTGATTCTCTATTATCTTTAAGCGAATACAATCGCTTCTCAAAAGGTTTATTCTCCTGGATTGGATTTAATGAACTAATTATTGGATATGAAAATGTATTACGTTCTGATGGAGAAAGTAAGTGGACTTTTTCTAAATTGTTAAATTACGGAATAGATGGTGTTATCTCATTCAATAATAAACCATTAAGACTATCTATATATCTTGGATTATTAACAACTATTTTAGGGATTTTATACGTAATTACTACATTTATTCAAATTATTGTTGGTGGTGTTGAAGTCCCAGGATACTTCACTTTAATTTCCGCTATATTATTTATTGGTGGTATTCAACTCATTTTCCTAGGTGTTATGGGTGAATACATCGGTCGCATTTATTATGAAACAAAACGTAGACCACATTTTATTGTAGCTGAAAAGAAAGTTAGTGAAGTCAAACAAAAAGCATAATAAAAAAGTTACTTCTACCTTGAACTGTACCCTATAAAATGGACAGTTTAATAAAAAAGCCCTGAAAAATCAAGCACTTAAAAGGTGGTTCCGATATTCGATCGGAGCCATCTTTTTTAATGTCCACTGATAACGATTATAATTATACTCCTCCATATAATCCTTTATGTTGAGCTCAAGGGATTCAAAGGTTTGACAATCTTTATAATCTAATTCATCTTTCATATGACCAAAAAAGGATTCCATTGGTGCATTGTCTAAACAATTGCCCCTACGGGACATAGATTGTCTGATCCCCATTTCTCTTACACGTTTCTGAAATTCAGGGTGTGTATAATGAATACCTTGGTCTGAATGTAGAAGCGCTTCAGGATGAATGACTTCTCCTAATCTCTCTTTCAAGTTATCTAATGTTTGATAGACGATATCCATTCGTAAAGAGGAAGAGACATGATAGGCTAAAATCTCTCGTGTTGCGCTGTCTTTTACACATGATAAATAAGCCTTCTTTCCTTTTCCATAAAATAAATAGGTAATATCCGTTAACATACTTTTTTCAGGCTCTTCTTGATTGAATTGGCGTTTTAAAAGGTTCGGACATGTTTTATGTTCTTGTGTCGCTTTTGCGATGTGTTTATAAGGATTCGCTCGGCGAATCTTTGTCACAAGGTTATATTTACGCATAATACGGTAAATACGCTTGAGATTCATACAAATTCCTTTTGTCTTTTCCAACACCATTTTGATAGAACGACCACCACATGTTTTCCCTTTTCGATTAAAAATTTCTTGGATCCATTCATAATCTGTTTCATCATTGCGTTCTTTTTCCAGCTGTTTATCTGTCTGATGAAGCCACGCATAGTATCCACTCCGACTTACCCCAGTCAGTGTGCAAAGGTAACGCACCATACGTGGGAATTGGAATCGACGTATGGTTTGTTCAATCAGTGTGTATGTTTCTCGTGGTGTTAACGCTTCTTCTGTAACGCCTGCCTTTCGAGTTCGTCTAACTTTTTTAGGAATGTCAATTCCGCTTCTAAAAACGCAATACGTGCTTCCGCTTTCTTTAATTTTTCATCAGAAGAGAGGGGTTTTTCCGAAGGGCGTCCCGTGCTTCCTTTCCCGCGGCGTTCTGTATAAAAGCCTTCCTCACCAAATTGTTCAAAGGTTCTTCGCCAACGTTTCAAGCATTGTTTTGGTTTCTTCTCACCGATCACAGCTAAGTCAAACCCATTCTCTAAAAAGATTTGGCTAGGACCTTTTCCTTGTTGATTTTCTTTTACCGCTCTTACTTTGAAATCTGAACAATAGCTAATCGAACGGTCCGACGCTTTTAATACATTTTTATTTTTTTCTAGCTGTTTCATTTGAATTTCGTTAAAAATAATTTTACCCATTCTCCGTACCTCATTTCTATCGTTGGTTCCATTATAACGAGGTTTTTTGATAAAAATACACAAAAACCCCGAATCATGGGGCTTTTTTTAAGTGTCCATGATTCGGGGTACAGTTCACCTACAGAAGTAACTTTTTTTATACTAATATTTACATACCTTTTTTTGCATAGATATAATCGTTTCTTTTAGCCCGCTATAATAAGAAGTTTTAGGTATCTCACCAATATACCTCTCATATTTCTCTCCGCTTAATACAACAGGATTTTCTGTCAAATATAGCATTTCCACAAATTCTTTCATCTGCTTATCAAATAGTCCGATTAAATTTATCATACCTTTTTTTACTGTCATTACTGGTTTTGTATATCCCGTTAATTCTTGTATATGTTGAATCATCTCTTCACCTGTAATGACACCACAACCCGGTATGTTCCAATTTTGTCCATAGGCCTCATCACGTAAAGCTAATTCAACCATTGCTTTTGCACCGTCTGGTGTGAAAATATATTCACGAGCAATCTTTTTATCTCCAACAAAGCTTGATAACTTATTTGCAAGTACCCCATTTAAAGTATGATGAACAAGTGTACTTTCTGCATTTGGACCATAAAAATCAGGGAAATGTGCAATAAACATTTGTACACGAGCCTGTTTTGCCATCATTTCTAGCTGTAACCGAATTTTCCCTTTCTTCGTATGTGGTGCCTTTTTAACTTCTTCCACTACAGGTTCTTCCCCTTGCCTCCCATACGCATAAATATTATCAACTATCCCTAACTTACTGTCGTAATACATTGCTACTTCTAATATATTTTTTAATAATTTTGGTTGCTTCTTCTCCCAATCTGAATATGGAATGTTTACAGCATGAAATATAATATCAACGCCTTTCGCGGCTTCCATTATATCCTCCTGTATAAATACATCTCCCGCTACAACTTTCACATTTTCTTCTCCAGAAAATAATATCTCTAATTTCTCTTTATTCCTCGCAAAGGCCACTACATGAATTCCTCTGCTACATAATTCTTTTACAATTGCATACCCCATTGATCCAGATGCTCCTAGCACTAAAGCTTTTTTCATTATATATCCCCCCTAAATTAATTAACCGATGTTCAATTAATATTAAAAAGAAAATCACTTACATAAGAAGTGATTTTGAAATAAACTCCACGTGTACTTTAGCTAATCCTTTTACTTCTTCAAATGTTTGATCATTCCCACAATAGTGTGCCACAAACCCATGTAATGATAGAAAAACAGACCATATTGTCATTACATTTACCTTCTCATTACACAAAGAAGATACAACAGTAGCAAATTTTTCGTAACTAACATTTGGGCCATCTGCTAAACATTCTTTTAACTCATCATCTCTAATTAAAAACATGATTTCATAATGACTTTGATTTTGCAAACCAAATTCAATAAAACCAAATAAAACAGCTTTCAATTGTTCCTCTTGTGGTAAATTTTGATCATTAATCTCACCTAATTTTTGATTCAGCAATTGAAAATCTTGCTCTACCATCGCATAGAAAAGCTCTGCTTTATTTTTAAAATGATAATAGATGGCACCATGGCTATATCCTAGTTCTGTTGCAATTTTACGCATTGAAGTATGCTGATAACCTAATTTTATAAATAAGTCTCTTGCTACATTCATAATCATTTCTCTCGTTAATTCTTGTTTAACTGCCCTTCTTGGCGACATTTTTCATACCTCACAATTTAATTAACCACTGTTCAATTAATATTATAACCTTTTCCTAAAAAAATACAATGAGTTTCTTACAAAAAGATACATTTTGAAAGGATAGCATTATACTCAATAATTTAGTATCATGATTCAAGGTACTATTTCAAGTTGGACGGAGGATACTATGAGCTTATTAACAGTAGAAAAACTAGGCCATACATTTGGCGATCGCACATTATTTAAAGATGTATCCATGCGTTTACTAGCAGGAGAACATGTCGGATTAGTCGGTGCAAACGGTGTTGGTAAATCAACATTTATGAATATTATTACTGGTCAACTTATCCATGATGAAGGCCGTGTAGAATGGACACCTGGTACAAATTACAGTTACTTAGACCAGCATACAATTTTAACACCTGGTCGCACAATTCGTGATGTATTAGCTGACGCGTTTTTACCTTTATTTGAAAAAGAAAAAGCTTTAAATGAAGTTGCAGAAAAAATGGGAACGGCAACACCGGAAGAATTAGAGGACCTTCTTGAGCAGATGGCAGAAATCCAAGATGCTCTCGAAGCAGGTGGTTTCTATTTACTAGATATGAAAATCGAAGAGGCAGCAAGAGGTCTTGGAATTGATGCAATCGGTTTAGATCGTGATGTTTCAGCACTAAGTGGTGGACAACGTACAAAAGTATTACTTGCAAAGCTATTACTTGAGCAACCAGAAGTGTTATTACTCGATGAGCCTACTAACTATTTAGACGTTGAACATATTCATTGGTTAACTAATTATTTAAAAGAATATCCACATGCATTCTTATTAATCTCTCATGATACGGAATTTATGAACAAATGCGTTGATGTTATTTTCCATCTAGAATTTACAAAAATGACGCGCTATACAGCGACATACGAAAAATTCCTAGAGTTAGCCGAAATTAATAAAAATCAACATATAAATGCTTATGAAAAACAGAAAGAGTTTATTAAAAAGCAGGAAGACTTTATTGCAAAGAACAAAGCTCGTTATTCAACGACAGGTCGTGCAAAAAGTCGTCAAAAACAACTTGATCGCATGGAGCGTATTGATCGTCCTGAAACAGCAATTAAGCCAGAGTTCTCATTTAAAGAGTGTCGTGCAAGTAGCCGTTTCGTCTTTGAAGGTGAAGATGTAGAAATCGGATATACACATCCGTTATTACCAAAACTAACAATGACAATTGAACGCGGTGAAAAAATTGCCATCGTTGGTTGTAATGGTGTTGGTAAATCAACATTACTAAAAACGATTTTAGGAAAAATTAAACCTTTAAGCGGTAAAACAAGTCTTGGTGACTTCTTAGAGCCTGCATACTTCGAGCAAGAAGTAAAAGCTGATAATATAACACCAATTGATGACGTTTGGAACACATTCCCTAGCATGGACCAACATCAAGTTCGTGCAATGTTAGCGAAATGCGGATTAAAAAACGAGCATATCTCTCGCCCGCTAAATCAATTAAGTGGTGGCGAACAAGCAAAAGTTCGTTTATGTAAGTTAATGGGTGAAGAAAGTAACTGGATCCTATTCGATGAGCCAACAAACCATCTTGATGTTACAGCAAAGGAAGAACTTCAAAAAGCTCTGAAGGCATATAAAGGGACAATCCTTCTTGTATGTCACGAACCAGAATTTTATGAAGGCTGGATTACAAAAACTTGGAATGTTGAAGAATGGTCACAAAATAATTCTTAATTATAATAGAAAATCCTTGCGTTCTATATGCAAGGATTTTTTATATTATAGTATGCCGTAAGCCTCAATCGAAACTCATTTAAACTAGGATATACCGCTAAATTAGCAAGCATACCTCTAATGACTGGAATTCTTGGATTTTGCAATCTCATTTCTGCTTCTAAAACATCTAAAGTTACAAGTAACTCATCATTTTCTAATTGATCAGCTAATGTTCGTTTAAATACAATAATTTCACTTAGAAAATGTTCCTTCACCTGTTCCTTAATAAGTTCGGAACTACAAAGAAATTCTCCTAGTCTCTCTTCATGTAGGACAGGTTCCTCCGAAGATTCTAGAAGCCCCTCTACTAAATTATCTATCCTCTGTAAAATAAAGGTCGAAACATAGGATAAATCAATTTCCGGTGCATTTAAAATAATTAATTGTAAATAACCATGGCATATTCCTTCTAACATAATTACCAAATCTAATAAATATGGACTGACTTTGTCACCATAAATGGACAGTAAGCTATTCCGATAAAATGCATGAGACTCTAATTTCATCCTCATCATAAACTCTTCTACTTCTTTATTAAACGGAATTGCATTTTCTCTTGCATGCATAATAATAAATTCTTTATGTTTTTGCACATCAGTAAACTGACAATATAATTGTTTTTCAAATTTTTCACGTGGTAATAAAGATTCTTTTTCAATATCCAGCATTTTCTTCTGAATCTTGTCATAATAATACCGAAGTGTGGCCAATAATAACTCATCTTTTGATTTGAAATATAAATAAAAAGCTCCTTTTGATATACCACATGCGGTTACGATTTCTTGTACTGACGTTGCATTTACACCCTTAGTTGCAAATAACCTCATAGCCATCTCTATAATTAAGCGCTCTTTTTCTTTCATATTCTCTCTCCTAAATTTAATCTCGCATCTTATGTAAATTCAAACTTGATTTTATTCCACATTAACTGAAAATAAAACTCCCCGTCTAAAATTTAATGGAGTAAATGGTTTATATAGAAGCCTTTCCATCTATAAAATCCGGTTAGTAAAAGCCAATGATCAGAAAAAGAATAGGAAACCGACTACTTACAGTTTGATTTTATTATACCATCTCTTTTCATTGACGACTGACCAATCGGTCAGTTATATTATGTATTAGACTGACCGATTGGTCAATATAATAAAAAGGGAGCGCAAACATGAACAAAATCATCAATTTCACGTTAAAAAATAAGTTCGCAGTTTGGCTACTAACCATTATTGTTACTATTGCGGGTATTTATTCTGGACTCAATATGAAGCTGGAGACAATTCCTGATATTACAACACCGATTGTAACAGTAACCACGGTTTATCCTGGTGCTACACCAGAAGAAGTAGCTGATAAAATTTCAAAACCAATGGAAGAACAACTCCAAAATTTAAGCGGTGTAAACGTTGTTAGTTCATCATCTTATCAAAACGCATCTTCTATTCAGGTAGAATATGATTTTGATAAAAATATGGAAAAAGCCGAAACGGAAATTAAAGAATCGCTCGCAAACGTGAAACTGCCAGAAGGTGTGAAAGACCCGAAAGTCTCACGAGTAAACTTTAATGCCTTTCCTGTTATTTCATTAAGCGTAGCGAGTAAAAACGAATCTTTAGCTGCCTTAACAGAAAATGTAGAAAAAAATGTTGTTCCTGGATTAAAAGGACTTGATGGTGTCGCATCTGTTCAAATCGCAGGTCAACAAGTAGACGAAGTACAGCTTGTCTTCAAAAAAGATAAGATGAAAGAATTAGGTTTAAGTGAAGATACTGTAAAAAATATGATAAAAGGTTCGGACGTATCGTTACCACTTGGCTTATATACATTTAAAGATACGGAAAAATCAGTTGTTGTCGATGGTAACATTACAACAATTAAAGCATTAAAAGAATTAAAAATTCCAGCTATCCCTTCATCACCGAATGGTCAAGGTAGCCAAATCGCTGGTGCTGGAACACAAGCACCACAGATGAATCCGGCCGCTATGAATGGCATACCAACGGTTACATTAGAAGAGATTGCTGATATTAAAGAAGTTGGAAAAGCGGAATCCATTTCTCGAACGAATGGAAAAGAAGCAATCGGTATTCAAATTGTGAAGGCTGCTGATGCGAATACAGTTGATGTTGTAAATGCAGTTAAAGATAAAGTAAAAGACCTTGAGAAAAAATATAAAGACTTAGAGATTATTTCAACATTCGATCAAGGTGCGCCTATTGAAAAATCAGTCGAAACAATGCTTAGCAAAGCTATTTTCGGTGCTATCTTTGCGATTGTTATTATTATGTTGTTCCTGCGAAACATTCGAACAACACTAATCTCTGTCGTTTCTATACCACTTTCTTTATTAATTGCAGTTTTAGTAATAAAACAAATGGATATTACCCTTAACATTATGACACTTGGAGCAATGACAGTTGCTATTGGACGCGTTGTTGATGACTCAATTGTTGTTATTGAAAATATTTACCGACGTATGTCTTTATCAGAAGAGAAATTACGTGGGAAAGATTTAATTCGTGAAGCTACGAAAGAAATGTTTATCCCGATTATGTCTTCTACAATTGTAACAATCGCTGTATTCTTACCTCTTGGGCTTGTAAAGGGTATGATTGGTGAAATGTTCTTACCATTTGCTTTAACAATTGTTTTTGCCCTACTTGCTTCCTTACTTGTGGCAGTTACAATTGTGCCGATGCTAGCACATTCCTTATTTA
The DNA here is from genome assembly GCF_000832605.1 of Bacillus mycoides. Taxonomy (GTDB): domain Bacteria; phylum Bacillota; class Bacilli; order Bacillales; family Bacillaceae_G; genus Bacillus_A; species Bacillus_A mycoides. The sequence continues at coordinate 547,590 of NZ_CP009692.1, read as the reverse complement.
AGAAGGAAAGCATGAAAGAAAAAGAAGTACATCATGAAGAAAAACCAAGCAAATTAGCAAACGGCTATAAACGTATACTTGAATGGGCGTTAAACCATAAAATTATTACATCAAGTATCACAGTCCTCCTATTAGTAGGCAGCCTTGCACTTGTACCAATCATCGGTGTCAGCTTCTTACCATCTGAAGAAGAAAAAATGATTATCGCAACGTACAAACCTGAGCCAGGTCAAACGTTAGACGACGTTGAAAAAATTGCAACGAAAGCTGAAAAGCATTTCCAAGATAAAAAAGACGTCAAAACGATTCAATTCTCATTAGGCGGCGAAAACCCAATGAGCCCTGGTCAAACAAATCAAGCGATGTTCTTCGTTCAATATGATAACGATACGAAAAACTTTGAAAAAGAAAAAGAACAAGTCGTTAAAGATTTACAAAAGATGTCTGGAAAAGGTGAATGGAAAAACCAAGATTTCGGAGCAGGTGGCGGTAGTAACGAAATTAAGCTATACGTTTATGGAGATAGCTCTGAAGAAATTAAGCCTGTCGTGAAAGACATTCAAAATATCATGAAGAAAAATAAAGATTTAAAAGACATAGACTCTAGTGTTGCAAAAACATATGCAGAATATACTTTAGTCGCTGATCAAGAAAAGTTAAGTAAAATGGGGCTAACTGCTGCTCAAATTGGAATGGGACTTTCTAATCAACATGACCGCCCTGTTCTTACAACAATTAAAAAAGATGATAAAGATATAAATGTATATGTAGAAACTGAAAAACAAAACTATGAAACGATCGATGACTTAACAAATCGTAAAATTACAACACCACTTGGTAATGAAGTTGCTGTTAAAGATGTTATGACTGTAAAAGAAGGTGAAACTTCTAACACAGTAACACATCGTGATGGCCGTGTTTATGCGGAAGTTAGTGCAAAACTAACATCTGATGACGTTTCAAAAGCATCTGCCGCTGTTCAAAAAGAAGTAGATAAAATGGATCTTCCTTCTGGTATAGATGTTTCTATGGGTGGTGTTACACAAGATATTCAAGAATCATTCAAGCAACTTGGCTTAGCGATGTTAGCTGCGATTGCCATTGTATACTTCGTTCTTGTTGTTACATTTGGCGGTGCCCTTGCACCATTCGCAATTTTATTCTCGCTACCATTCACAATCATTGGTGCACTCGTTGCCTTATTAATTTCTGGCGAAACGTTAAGCGTATCTGCGATGATTGGGGCTCTTATGCTAATTGGTATCGTTGTAACGAACGCAATCGTGCTCATTGACCGTGTTATTCATAAAGAAAATGACGGCCTATCAACACGTGAAGCATTATTAGAAGCTGGTACAACACGCCTGCGTCCTATCTTAATGACTGCAATTGCAACAATCGGGGCTCTTATCCCGCTTGCATTAGGATTTGAAGGTAGCGGCTTAATTTCTAGAGGACTTGGCGTAACAGTAATTGGTGGATTAACAAGTTCAACATTATTAACACTTCTTATTGTTCCAATCGTTTATGAAGCATTAAGCAAATTTAAAAAGAAAAAAGTAAAATAAAAAAATAACCTCGCTGACTGCGAGGTTATTTTTTATTCCCAAACAAGATTAGGAAATCACCATATCCTTCCTTTTCTAAATCTTCTTTTTGAATAAAGCGTAGCGCTGCCGAATTAATACAATAACGAAGGCCGTTTTGTCCCGGGCCGTCTGGAAATACATGCCCAAGATGTGAATCTCCTTCTTTACTTCTCACTTCCGTACGCGTCATATTATGGCTAACATCCATTTTTTCTTTCACACTAGCTGACATAACTGGTTTCGTAAAACTCGGCCATCCACAGCCGCTATCGAACTTATCGAAAGAAGTAAATAATGGTTCCCCCGAAACAATATCTACATAAAGCCCTTCTCCTTTATGATTCCAATACTCATTTTGAAAAGGCGGTTCTGTCCCATTTTCCTGTGTTACATAAAACTGCATCTCGTTTAATCTTTCTTTTAAATGAGCATTATTCTTTGGCCAATGTTGTTTAATAAAAGCATCTCGACCTGAGCCTTTACGATATAACTCATAGCGAAATGTATTCTTCTTATAATATCCTTGGTGATATTCTTCAGCTGGATAAAACGTAGCAGCTGGCAATATTTTTGTCGCAATTGGCTTCGAAAAATTCCCACTTTTCTCGAGCTCTTCTTTTGAAGCCTCTGCCCTTTTATGTTGTTCTTCATTATGATAAAAAATCACCGTTTTATAAGACTGTCCACGGTCGTGGAATTGTCCCCCTATATCAGTCGGGTCAATTTGTCTCCAATATATATTTAACAACTCTTCATACGGCATTTTATTTGCATCAAATGTAATTTGTACTGCTTCATAATGCCCAGTTGTTTCCGAGCACACTTCTTTATACGTTGGATCCTCTTTATGGCCACCTGTATAGCCTGAAACAACCTGTATAATCCCTTCCATCTCTTCAAATGGCGAAACCATACACCAGAAACACCCTCCGGCAAACGTAGCTAACTCTATCTTTTCATTTACAGCCATTATTTCACCCCTATTCTATCTTCTCCTTACAGTATGGCATAAGGAACGTCATGTTATAAAAGAAAAAGCATCGAACATCGATGCTTTTTCTTTACTTCACTTTATTTTTTTCCAACGTCCTTCTCCATTTCATCACTTGTCACATCTAAGACATCTAATAAGAAAATGAAGATTGGAATACCGATAATAAGTCCCCACACACCTAAGAAATGCTCAGAGAAAATTAATATCATAAATGTGTAGAAGATTGGTAAGTTTGTTTTTTGAGACATAAACTTCGGATTTAATACATAACTCTCAAGTGCATGAATTACTGTTACGATAACTACAATATAAACGACATACATAATACCGCCAATATTGTAAGCAATCATACAGAGTGGGAATAACGAGATAATAACACCCGCCACTGGAATTAAACCAAGCAAGAAAATCATTAACGCTAAACCTAGTAATTGCGGGAATCCTAATATCCATAATGCAATAACAGATAAAACACAGTTAACAATTGCAATTAAAAATTGTGCTTCGATTACTTTTCCAAATGAACGTGCAAATTTCTTTCCGAAATACTCTATTTCGTTATAGAAAATTGCAAGTCGGCTTTCTTTAAATTTCGAAGTAAAAGCAACGATACGTGCTTTTTCAAGTAAGAAAAATAAGCTTAAAATTACAGAAAGTAAAACTTGAAGGCCAAATTTCCCAACATTCGTAATAGATTTATACAAAATGTCTACGCCTTGCCCCACATATTTAGAAAGCTCCATATGATTAACAGCATTAACTGCATACTTAATTAATTCACTATCAGGTGGATTTCTTAAAAATACATTAAATTGATAAATCAATTGTGAAATTTGTATTGTTAATACCGGTAAATATTTAAATAGCGTAATGGCAATTCCTGCCACTAACATTACATATAAAAGCGCTATAATAATTTTTCGATTAATTGGCATGAAATGATCTAATTTACGAGAAATAAACTTTTGGAATCGATCCATTAAATACGTCAACATAAACGTAATTAAAATTAAATTTAACATACTTTGCATCCCATACAATATGAGAGCAAGTAATACTAATACGATTAACCTCTGAAATCCTTTGCTTTGAAACAGGTTTTTTATTTGCATAATCGGCGAGTACTCTCTCCTGTCCTATAAAGTAAAACGTTAACAAGTAGATCTCTCTCTATTTTCTACTTATAATTATCCTTTAATATTAAAGCCATTGCGAGCAATTTATATTCAACCCTAACCACCCGTTAATTGTGCTATATATTATGTTACTTCTTATTTTACAATACAATGACCTATTTCAGAACGCATTATACGTAGTATTAATGAAGATTTAAGGAAACTTTTATCCTTCAATAGGTCTTACCACTACTGTAACATAAAAAGCAAGCTATCAGTAGAAATCCGTCCTACAAATAACTTGCTTTTATATTTTTTTTAGTAAGTTTTATCATCCAATAAACGGCATGAACATTGGAATAACCACCACTGTTACGACACCAACCACTGTCACAGCGATACTGGCCATAGCTGCTTCTACTTCACCCATTTCGATACCTACTGCAACCCCTAACGCATGTCCTGCTGTTCCAAGCGCTAAACCTTTAGCAATCGGGTGTTTCACTCTAAATGTTTTTAAGAATAACGCACCTAATGCGTATACGATAACAGCATTAAAAATAACTGCAAATGATGTAATTGCTGGAATACCACCGATACTTTCAGATATTGGTAATGCAATTGCTGTTGTCGCTGCCTGTGGTAGCATTGAGTTCATTACAGCTGTATTTAAACCAATTGCTTTTGCGACAATGAACACCACAACCACTGAACAAATAGATCCAACCACGATAGCCGATAAAATTTGCCACCAATATTTTTTTAACTTATCAACTTGTTTATATAATGGAATTGCAAAGGCGATTGTTGCTGGCTCTAAGAAGAAACTAATCATCTTCCCGCCCGTATTATATTCCTCAAAGGTAAAGTTACCTACCTTTAAAAATACAATCCCTAATACCATTGCTACGAATAGTGGTGTAAATAAGAAGAATCCTTTTGAGTGTTTGAATAAAAACGTTCCGATTCCGTATGCAATTAACGAAACGACGATTCCAAAATATGGAGTCATTGTGCTTGCCATGTGCATTCCCTCCTAACAATATATACTAAATTGGTTACGCAACTTTTCCGTGCTTGCGTCCTTTATTTACTACTTTCAATTCTTTCGTATCTTCTATTTCTTTATCGTCTTTTCCTAAAATAAATTGTGCAAATAATCCTGTTACAGCGAGTAAAATAATTGTTGCGACAACAATTACAGTTAAAATTTGTACAAAATATTGTCCCATTACACCGAGAGAATTAATAACCGAAATACCTGATGGAACGAAAAGGAATCCGATAATACCTGTTAAAGCCGTTCCGAGTGATTCAACTTGTTCCAATTTAATAACTTTTAAACATAATAGGCTAAATAAAATAACTAATCCGATCACCGATGAAGGCATCGGAATTGGTAAATGCGTTGCAATAATATTAGAAACTAACATAATAGCTGAAAATATGAATGCTTGTGATAAGAAACTATATACTTTTTTCGTACTCATTTTGGCCACCTCTTTCGATTTGGTACCTTTATTGTATAAGATAAAAACAAAACTGTAAGCGTTTACATAACAGAACGTCAAATATACAAAATTAGTTACAAAAATAGGCAGACGAAATACAAAAAGCTACTTCTTAAATACGAAGTAGCTTTTTGAGTTTTTTTGCATATGTACGGCTAACAGGTACTTTTGATCCTTCTTTCATAATTAAATTATATGTAGAATTGAACCATGGTTGTATTTCTGTAATATGATTAATATTTGCAATAAAACTGCGATGGACACGCATAAAACTTGCTTGCGGCAACTTCTTTTCCAAAATTACAAGTGTATCGTGTGTTACATATGTTTCTCTCGTCGTTTTTACTGTCACCTTTCCGTCCACAAGTCCTACATATATAATATCTTCAATATTCACGAGTACAATCGATTCTTCAATTGGTAATGCTAATTTATGCATCTCGGCCGTTACATCTACACTCTTTACATCTTGCTTTGTTTCTAACTTTATTTGCTTTTGTTTTTTATATTTCTTTAATGTCTGTACGATACGTTCTTCATCAAATGGCTTTAAAATGTAATCTAACGCATCTACTTCAAATGCTTGCAACGCATATTGATCATATGCAGTAGCAAACACAATTGAAGGTGGGTTTTTCATTTTCTTTAATATATTCGCGATTTCAAATCCATTATCATCAGATAATTGAATATCTAGAAAAACAATATCTGGTTTGTTTTTCATTAATTCTTCTAATGCATCCTCTACACAATCCGCCTCACCAATTATCTCTACTTCTTTTGTTTTCTCTAATAAATATTTCAATTCATCCCGTGCTAACATTTCATCATCAACTACTAATACTTTTAACACTCCGTTTTTCCTCCTCTACTTTTTTCGGAATCACAAAGAGGATCTTTGTCCCTTGCTCTAATTCACTTTCAATTTGAAGCATTGTCTCTTTCCCAAATAACCCGATAAGTCGTTCATTAATATTATATAAGGCTGTTCCCGTCCCTTTCTTTGATGGAACTACCATTTTTCCTAATTGCTCTAGACGTTCACTCTCAATCCCTTGTCCATTATCCTTTACTTTAAAGTGAACCATCCCTTCTTTTTCAAACACATGTACCTCGACTTGGCACACTGGCTGCTTTTTCGGAAAAGCATGGCGCAATGCATTTTCAACTAATAGCTGAAGCACAAATGGTGGAACTAAAGTCACCTTTAGTGCCTCTTCAATGTACATCTTCACTTCATACTTATTCGGAAACCTCGCTTGCTCTAACGATAAATATGCATGTACATGATTCAACTCTTGTTCTAATGGAATAAGTAATTGTCGTGCCCCTTGCAAATTACAACGAAAATAAACGCTAAGCTGCAATAATAATTTCCTCGCTTTTTCTACATCTGTTCGGCATAAAGCCGATACGGTATTAATTGCATTAAATAAAAAATGCGGATTGATTTGTGCTTGCAACGCTTTTATTTCGGCATCTTGCAATAACTTACTTTGTAACTCAGCTTCACCTAACTCAAGCTGTGTGGAGAATATTTTCGCTAGCCCTTCCGCTAACTCTTCTTCAACACGACTTAATTGATTAGGGTTTTTAAAATAAAGTTTTAATGTCCCTATCGTATTTCCATGTGAAGTTAATGGAATAACAACTGCCGCTTGTAATGGACACCCTTCATGTTGACAATTAATAATCTCACGTGATTTTGCCTTCATTATTTTCCCTGTTTTTAATACTTCTTTTGATAAACCTGTTATTAAACTGTGTGAAGGAATATGATGATCTGATGCTAATCCAACATGAGCTAAGATTTCCTCTGTATCTGTTAAGGATACCGCATCTGTTCCCGTAAAGCGGTGAATAATTTGTGCCACATGTTTACAAGACTCTTCTGTTAACCCTTGGCGGAAATATGGTAACGTCTTATCAGCAATTCGTAATACTTTATGCGTTTGCAAAGCTTTTGCGTTTTCTTCTTGTCGTAAAATAGCTAGTATCATCGAAAGTAAAATGAAACTGCCAAAACTATTTACAAGAATCATCGGTAGCGCAATTGTTTTCACAACACTAAGTCCATCTTCTATAATTAATAGAATCATAAGCATTTCTAAAGTAACGATAAAAACACTTAAAATCGCAGAAAATTTAGGAGTAATAGTACGGTTATATTTTTTGAAAATGTATCCAATATAACCTGTTATAATCCCAGCCAAAATTGATGAAATTGCACAACTTACTGCCGTCGTCCCGCCAAGCATATAACGATGAATACCCGCAATAGAACCTACTCCAATTCCGACGATAGGACCGCCAAGCAATCCACTAATTCCAACACCCATGATTCGTGTATTCGCAATTGTGCTGGATGATGAAACACCTTGTAACCAATTTTCATTCATAATAGTATTTCCTGCTATTTCAATCCCTGTGTAATTGCTTACAATTGTAAACACTGAAAAAATACAAATAAGCTTAAACTTATCTACATATCCGTCTTGCTTATGAAGAAGACGCCGGAACGTTTTAATATGAGAGAGTAAAAATCCTAAAATAACAATAAGTCCGACGCGTTCAATCATCATAAGTACTAAATTTAGCATCTGTGATTCATTCCTTTTTATATTAGTTAGTTTTATTATGGGAAAATAATGAAGCGTGCGTCAAGGAGAATGAAATGTTTTTTGAAATATTTTACACATAACTATCCCCTCTTTATTTGACAATCTAACAGAAGAGTGCTAAAAATAAAGTAATATAATACAGTCCTTTAACCCAACCCCGTGAGGTTGAGAAGGAAGTCGGAATATACTATACGTATGGTCTTTTTTAGGGATACGTATGCTTTTTTGGCCTTCTCATCATATCAGGTGAGAAGGCCTTTTGTTATTCTTCCATAGCGACTGTAAAAGAAAATAAGGAGGAGTAATGATGAACGTCACTACTGATGTACAATCAACAACAGAGGAGACGAAAGAGAAAAGATATAAAACATTGTTTGGTTCTGCGCTAGGATATGCAGCAGAAGGTTTAGACATGTTGCTCTTATCTTTCGTACTCGTCTACATTTTAAAAGAATTTCATTTAAGCCCTGTTGAAGGTGGAAACTTAACATTAGCTACCACAATAGGAATGCTAATCGGGTCTTATTTATTTGGATTTATTGCTGATTTATTTGGGCGTATCCGTACGATGGCCTTCACAATCTTACTATTCTCACTAGCAACAGCACTTATTTATTTCGCAACAGATTATTGGCAATTATTAATTCTTCGCTTTTTAGTTGGAATGGGAGTTGGTGGTGAATTCGGGATTGGGATGGCCATCGTAACTGAAACATGGTCTAAAGAAATGCGCGCTAAGGCGACATCCGTTGTTGCACTTGGATGGCAATTTGGCGTACTAGTCGCTTCACTCCTTCCGGCATTTATCGTCCCGCATTTCGGATGGAGAGCTGTTTTCTTATTTGGACTCATTCCCGCTCTACTAGCTGTTTACGTCCGCAAAAGTTTAAGTGAACCGAAAATATGGGAACAAAAACAACGATACAAAAAAGAATTGTTACAAAAAGAAGCTAAAGGTAATTTAACAACTACTGAGGCAGAACAACTAAAGCAAATGAAAAAGTTCCCACTTCGAAAGTTATTTGCCAATAAAAAAGTAACGATAACAACAATTGGTCTTATTATTATGTCATTCATCCAGAACTTCGGATATTATGGGATCTTCACATGGATGCCAACTATTTTAGCGAATAAATATAACTACACATTAGCAAAAGCGAGCGGCTGGATGTTCATCTCTACGATCGGCATGCTAATTGGAATTGCGACTTTTGGTATTCTAGCCGATAAAATTGGTCGCCGTAAAACTTTTACAATCTATTATGTCGGTGGTACTATATACTGTCTCATTTACTTCTTCTTATTCACAGACTCAACATCATTGTTATGGGGAAGTGCATTGCTTGGATTCTTTGCCAATGGCATGATGGGGGGATTCGGAGCAATTTTAGCTGAAAACTATCCTGCTGAAGCTCGCTCGACAGCGGAGAACTTTATTTTCGGTACAGGACGTGGGTTAGCTGGATTTGGACCTGTTATTATCGGCTTACTTGCTGCAGGTGGTAATTTAATGGGAGCATTATCTCTCATCTTCATTATCTATCCAATCGGTTTAGTTACAATGCTATTATGTGTCCCAGAGACGAAAGATAAAGTATTAGAATAGATTGAAACTATACGAAATGTTTATCCAAATACTGTCCCCTCAGGAAAAGTATTTGGATAAATAGCAAAGAGGAAGCATCTCAAATGAAATGCTTCCTCTTCTTATATAAATACAATTATTTATTTTGATTTACTAGCTTTTTGGAACAAGAAGCTAGTTTTATCTTCTTCTTTTACAATACCTTGTTTTAACGCTAATTCCCCTGCGACTTTAGGCGCTAGCCATAGCATTGGGAATAACAGAATAGATACCGGAACAGCCGTCACTACAATGAAGGATTGTAAGGCGTTAATACTTCCCTCACCCATATATAAAAGAATCGCCGCAACTGCGCCCATAATAAGCGACCAAAAAACTCGCAAACTAATTCTAGGATCTCCATCTCCAGTCACTGCCATTGAAATCGAATAAGCCATTGAATCTCCTGTTGTCACTACAAATAAAATTGTTAATAAAAGAAATGCAGGTCCAATAATATTAGATAGTGGCAGTTGCTCTGTAATTGCAATCATAGCCGCTGGCATACCAGATTCACTTAATGCGGTCGAGATAGAACCAGGATTCATTAACTCATAAAACACACCTGATCCCCCTAGTATAGTAAACCAAAACGTTGTAATAATAGGTGCAATAATTCCAATTGCAACGATGATTTCTCGGATTGTTCTTCCTCTTGAAATTCGGCTCACTAAAATTGCCATCATCGGTCCATATCCAATAAACCATCCCCAGAAAAAGATTGTCCACGATCCTAACCAAGCTGTATCACCACGATATGTGCTCATTGGAATAAATTCATTTATATAAAATCCAAACGAAGAAACAAATGAATCGATAATAAATCCACCTGGTCCAAATAGTAATACAAATACCATTAATAGAACTGCTAACCTAACATTTAAATTACTTATAATTTGAATCCCTTTATCAATTCCTGTTACCGCAGATATAGTAGAAACAGCTACTACACAAACAATAATGGCTAATTGAGTAGTAAACACATCAGGAATGTTAAACAATGCTTGTAACCCATAACTTGCTTGTAGTCCTAAAAATCCGATTGGACCAATTGTCCCTGCAGCTACCGCAATAATGGCAAACACATCGATCATTGTTCCAAGCCAACTCTTTCGCAATTTCTCTCCAAAAATAGGATATAAAAGCGTTCGAGGTTTTAAAGGCATATCTTTATGATAATGCCCGTACATCATAACTACCGCACTAATTGTACCTAAAATCGTCCAAGCCAGGAAACCCCAGTGCATATAACTTTGTGCTAAAGCAGGCATTACCGCTTCTTTCGTTCCAGCAGTTATACCTTCATGTATTGGTGGCACCGTCATCAAATGGTACATCGGCTCTGCGGCTGCCCAAAAAACGCCACCTCCAGCAAGTAATGTAGACATAATAATAGCGAGCCATTTTGTCGTACTAATCTCAGGTTTTTCTAGTCCCCCAAGTTTAACTCTCCCATATTTCGAAAACGCCATACACATTGCAACAACAAATGTACCAATTAATAAAACCTGCCAAAAGGCACCAAAATATTTAATTGAAACTGCAAAACTGCTATTAATAGCTCCCTCTACGTAACTTTTATTTAAAATAACTGCAATTACAAATAATAAAAGTGAGCCACCACTAATAAGAAATACAGGCCAATCCGTTTTTCGACTCTTCATCCTCATTTACACTTCCTCCTTCCTCAGCAATCTAAAAAAACAACTTTATTATGTTTTCTTGTTTACACCCAAAACACAATGATTATATAAGCATAATAATTCATCAATTTCCTACACACTTATGTTGTCCCTAAAAATATGCTAAATCCCTTATTTAAAAGAAAATTTCTATTCCTATTACATAAAAAAGCAAAACAAAAGACCTTATATTTCTATAAGGTCTTCGAAACAGAAATTTGATTATAACATAAGGAACTCCTTGGTTCAAAAAGCCCTTTCCAAAAATAGCCGATAGTAAAGGCTTCCATTTGCTACGTAACAGTAATTAAAAAAAATTATATTTTGCAGAAAAAAAACTATACTAGCTATTATTTATGAAAGAAATTCGGCTTCAAAATTTCATTTGGATACGGTTTATGATAAATATGAGTGGTAGCTGGCGACAACGGTGGAATGAGCCACACCCAATTACCTGTTACAACCCGTCCACATGCCGCTTCCTGCTTCTCAAATTGTTGAAATTGTTGTGCAGCTGTATGGTGATCCACAATACTAACTCCTTGTTTTTTAAAAGAATGTAAAACAGCCACGTTTAATTCAATTAGCGCCTTGTCTTTCCATAATGTACCGTTTCTCGATGTATCGAGCTTCATCCTCTCCGCAACAGCCGGAAGTAAATTATAGCGATCATGATCCGCTAAGTTACGAGCCCCAATCTCTGTTCCCATATACCATCCATTGAACGGGGCTGCCGTATAAGAAATACCGCCAATTTCTAAGCACATATCTGAAATCATTGGAACCCCATACCATTTTGCTCCAAGTGACGAAATCGGGTATTCTGGGTGTTCAATTGGCACTTCTTTTACTTCTTCTCTCGGAATTTCTTTATATATAGGTGCCTTCCCGTTTATAGAAAACACAAGTGGCAATACATCGAAATTCGTACCTTCTCCTTGCCAGCCAAGTTCCTGACAAAAATCTGTAAACGCAGTGGAATGAGAGTCACCAATCACTCCCATTTCTGTTTTATATCCTGCATACCGAATCAATTGGTGATTATAAATTCGTATATTATTTTCTTCACCTTGATATTGCTTAAAAATTGTAATTGTCGGTTTAACTTTCCCATCGTTCGTTGCATATTTAATATGATGAATTAATGCATTGTATACACCTTCCTCATCATTTACCTCACGTGCATCTAATATGTGCATCTTACTCCAAAATAGTCTTCCGATACATCGATTACTATTGCGCCATGCCATTCGTGATCCATGAACAAGTTCTTCAAATGTATGCTCATACGTCCCCGTCTTCTCTATCTCAACTTGAATTTCTTTTATTCTCTCTTCTATGAATTGTTCTTTATTAAGCTCTTTATAGCAAACCGTAATAAAATGACTCGCTTCCTCTATTAATTGTTTCGTTTTACTCATAAACGATCTCCTTCTATTTCAACAAAACGTTACTACTTTACAGTATAAGCAAAAAGAATAAGAGTCACAAATGAAAGTCGAAGTGTTACTTTTATTGTAATATTTTTCAGAAAATTAAAGAGATTACTATTGACTTGTATAAAAAATAGGTGTATTTTTGACTCAGGTAAATTATTTTTACTTAGACCAACTTTTTTAATAAGAAAGGAGGGAATGTTATGTCTTCATTTCAATTGCCAAAGCTTTCATATGACTATGATGAACTAGAGCCATATATCGATAGCAACACGCTTTCTATTCATCATGGAAAGCACCATGCGACATACGTAAATAACTTGAATGCCGCTTTAGAAAACTATACGGAATTACATAATAAATCTTTAGAAGAGTTACTATGTAATTTAGAAACTTTACCAAAAGAAATTGTTACAGCTGTCAGAAATAACGGTGGTGGACATTATTGTCATAGTCTTTTTTGGGAATTAATGAGCCCGCGAGGTGGCGGTGAGCCTAATGGAGACGTTGCAAAAGTAATTGATTATTATTTCAATACCTTTGACAACTTAAAAGATCAACTTTCCAAAGCAGCTATTAGTCGTTTTGGAAGTGGCTATGGATGGCTTGTTCTGGACGGTGAGGAACTTTCCGTTATGAGTACACCCAATCAAGATACACCTTTGCAAGAGGGTAAAATCCCATTACTCGTCATCGATGTATGGGAACACGCCTATTATTTAAAGTATCAAAATCGGCGCCCAGAATTTGTTACCAACTGGTGGCATACGGTGAACTGGGACCGGGTAAATGAAAAGTATTTACAAGCAATTCAATCACAAACACATTAGTCGTGCGTATAAGGTAAATTTGGTAATGTAAAATTAGTATTGTCGAAATCCTCCAGAATCCCCCGGATTGCCACCGGGGGATTTATGATTATTTCATTGTATTTATGTAATAACATAAAACTTTTCCCGTCTCTAATTTCAACTCTCGGAACGGGAATCCTAATTCACGAGCCTTTCCATTATGTAACGTACAATTAATCACTCCATTATAAGGAGCTATATTATCTCCTACTTCTTGAATGAGCGCTTTTATCCCGGTATTCTCTTCTATGAAACGAATAACTTCTCTGGTAGAAACCACCCCGTTACTACAAGCATTAATTGGCCCTTCTATGTTTTCCATCCCGCACCAAGCTAAAAACTGTCCTGCTTCCTTTTCATGTATAAATGACAACTCTCCATCTACATGATCCACAACGATAGACTCTTGTTTCACAACATGTTCAACGTAAAATTGTAATCTTTTCGTATAATCGTTTTCTCCAATAACGACGGGAAATCTTACCGCAACGACTGGGAATGTTGCATGTTGAAATAAAACTGCTTCAGCTAATCGCTTGCCTTCACTATAATTGAAATCATTCCTCCCTCCATACGTAATTGTATACTCGTACGGATTGAAGTTTTCTTCTAATAGGCCTAACCCAGGATCATAGACAGCCATTGAAGATGTCATAATGTATTTCTTCGTTTTTCCTTTTAGTACTTCACATATTATCTTCGCTGCATTCGAGCTATAGCATAAATTATCGTATACGATATCATAACTTTTACCTTCAAAACGCTCTTCTAGTAGCCTCTCATCTTCTCTATCTACAATCAGTCTTTTTACTGCACTTCCAAATGAATCTTCAGTAACTCCCCTCGTCGCAATCGTTACATCTTGTCCAGCTTGCAACAGTACTTCTACTAAATGTTTACCAAAAAATCTTGTTCCCCCTAGCACCAATACTTTTTTCACCTTCATCATCCCCGTTTTTACAAATTGTAAAATACTACCTCTATTATTATAAACGCTAAAATAAAAAAACATGGAATCAGTTTAACGATTCCATGTTTTTTCTACACACGATACATTAACGTACTCGATATTTAAAAATACAATAGCAGCAATATAAAATAGAAATTACTGATACATAAACCCATAGTTCATATATGAATCCCTCGCCCCATACTCCCATAAAATAAAAGAGTGAAGGCAACGTCAATGTTACCCATGATTGTACAAAGGCAATTCTGCCAAGATATTGATTGATATTCTTTTTTTGTGCATTTAATACAAAGAATAAATACCAAAGTAATGCCCACATAAACCATGTTAACGCATTAACAACATCGTGGAATTGAACAAATGAAACAATCATATAGAATAAAGCAATAATTGCTACCCAAATACAGAACCAGCCTAGTCCACTACTATCCATTCCTTTAATAAAAGTAACGCCTACATATAAATAAGTTAAACCAAATAAAAAAGTAGCCGCATATGAATATACCGTCCAATTACTTTGATCAGAAATCATAATCAAATAGAACGGAATGATAATTTGTAATGCCCCCACAAATAAATTAAAGACACCTGCACTTTTCATCTCTACTTTGCCTAATATGACAAGGCTATTTAAAAATAAAGCTGCACCTGAAAGTAATAATCCTACGTAACCCATATATATTCGTGTGAAAATCTTTCCCTTTCACACTTTTAACCTCCCCACAATATAAAGTGATACTTTATCCCGCATTAACGAGCAGTAAAACTCCCACCTCAAAATTCAGCTAGAGCAAAGAAGTTAAGTGGGAGATCAACTGCCCGTAAAGCCCGATTAGTGAAGGCTAATAATCAGTGGGGATGAACAACCCCCACCCACTGATTAAAGTTTCACTTTATTATTTTTCTTCCTATTTAAAACTACATACATAATTTTTAATCTGAATAAGTTAGACTTCCTACCTTAAAAAATAACAAATTTAAAACGCTTTCAATAATAAATAACCCTATCAAAACATGAAATAGGATTCCTTGATTATAAACGTACTCTAACAATGATACAAGTGTTGGAATACTTTTCAATACTACGTTTTGAATTTCTATAAAAAATTAGTAGAATGATACATTTTCCCTATCTCATTCTATTAATTATTTGCATAGAATATCGTACACTCATATTAATTTAGAAAGGTTTGATATTTATGCCTCTTCATTATCCAAATCATTTTGTTTTTCACTCCACAGGTGTATTAACAAGAGAGCCTGCAACTGTTTCAGCAGTAGTAAACATTGTAAATTTAGATGCATATTACACACACCATGTAACTATAGAGGTTTGGGATTGGTCTAACTATTCTAATCCTGTAAAATTACCTGTACTACTTGGTGAAAATACGGAAGTAGCATTCCCATATATTTTACAAGGCAACCACTTAGCAGTTTTTTATGCTGATTTAGATGACTCTATTGATTTGTATGAAATCCGTATTTCTTATCCTGGCCACTCCAATATTGTTGCAAATTGTTTTGGGCGAAGTATCCCGCCATATACAAGCCAAGAAGGTAATACAGTATACCATAAACAACTCGTTCGAATTCATTAAATCTCCCCTATTATGTGAAAGGGGCTAGTCAGTAATACATTTATCTTTATAAGATAATCGTATTACTGACCTAAAGCGTGATAGTCAATCTTGATAGTTTCTCATTTTGAACACTTGCTATTTATATGAAGAAAGTAGTGGATCCTTCTTAAATTACTTTTGGATGTGGAGATCTATGTTCACACCAATAATTCAAATTTTACAAATTGATTTCCCTGAATTAGATCTTATTCATTCTGTATCGACAGGGTATGGTGGATTGCTTGGTGCTGCAATTAGTGCCAAGTCCGATATACCATTTATTCTAACTGAACACGGTATTTATTCTCGGGAGCGTGAAGAAGAAATACTACAATCTACTTGGATACCAATTGAATATAAAAAAAGATGGATTTCTTTCTTTCATCACTTGTCCCATCAAGCATATGAACAAGCCGCTGATGTAATTACGTTGTTCGGCCGAAATAGTGCATATCAAAAAGAATTAGGTGCTCCGGCCCATAAACTAAAAATCATTCCAAATGGCGTTACTTTATCTGACTATAAAGGGTTACGTAAACCAAAATACAATTCGGATAAACTCATCATTTCCGCTATTATACGAGTTGTACCAATTAAAGATGTAAAAATAATGATTTATGCAGCTAAATTATTATTAGAAAAAGATATTCCATTTATATTTTACTTACTAGGTCTTGATACGGAAGAAGCAGAATATGCTCAGGAATGTCGTGATTTAATTCAACAATTAGGATTAGAAGAGCATGTAATAATGACCGGCAAAGTAAATATTAAAGATTACTTAAAACAAACAGATATTCTCGTATTAACAAGTATATCTGAAGGACAACCATTAGCCTTGTATTATAAAATCGTGATGCTATTTTTATTTTTAGCTTTAAACATCATTTGGATTCAATCCATTTATTTAACAACAGCTAAAGATTATCAGTCCATCGCTCTTGCATTTTTAATTGGTTCCATTTTCTCCTTATCTGGAATTGCGCTTATCGCTTACTGGCATCCAACACTTGGAATAGAACACGGATTGGCCCTATTACTTTTAATTTCTTTTACAATCGGGACTTTCATTACATTAGTGTGGTTAAGTATAGTTATTGTACGAATGTTTCCAAATAGTGATGCTACTGAACAATTTACCTTTCTTTCTTATTTAGATAAATATCCAGAACTATTTTGGTCAAGCTTACTTTACAATATTGGCATTTGGGTATGTAACTTTGTTATTTGGTTCGGAGAAGGGCGAGGAAATATTGAAAACACGTTTATTTATCATCAAATTTATGATACATCTGTTTTCTGGGCTTATTTAAGCATTATCCCAATCTATATTTTCTTCGTAGTATCCATTGAAACAAGGTTTTATGAACGGTATAAGAAGTTCTTCGGTTCAGTTAACAATGGGGCGACATTAAATACAATTTTACAATTAAAAGAATCAATGAACTTTGTCCTAAAGCAAGAAATGGAACGAATACCTCGTAATCAAGGTATTTTTTCTTTACTTATTATTTTTATAATATGGATGTTTAGTTCACAATCCGGGAACGTAACACTTGAATACTCTATTTTGCAGCTGACTATAATTGGTGCTTATGCAAACGGGATGGTCCTTGTTATCACGTTACTACTCTTATATTTTGAAGATCGTAAAGGGGCATTTCGAACATCAGCCCTGTTCTTTTCTGCAAATTTGTTATTAAGTCTTCTTCTACTTCCATTTGGGTTCAATGGTTACGGTATTAGTTTTGCACTCGGATCTTCTATTACATTCTTATATGCTATTTCTAGACTCTTTACTTACATTAAAGATATTGATTACTATACGTTTTGTCAGTCAAATACTCCTATAAAACGGCGAACTTTCTTTACTAAATTTGCTAATAAACTTAATGGAAATAAATAAATAAAAATGACCTTTTGCTCCCGCAAAAGGTCATTTTTTTATCTGTTTATTAAACTTCTAGATAGCCATTTTTGTTATTTGATTGCCATCTCCAAGAGTCTGCACACATCTCTTCTAATCCGCGTTTTGCTTCCCATCCTAATTCACGCTTCGCTTTTGATGCATCTGCAAAACATACTGCCACATCACCAGGACGACGTTCCGTAATTTTATAAGGAACTTCCTTGCCTGAAACTTTTTCAAATGCTTCAACCATTTCCAACACACTATAACCAGTACCTGTACCGAGATTGTATGCATCTATCCCAGTAGTGCCAAGTACCTTTTCAAGCGCCTTTACATGGCCATTTGCTAAGTCTACAACATGAATATAATCACGGACACCCGTGCCATCTTTTGTTGGATAGTCATTTCCAAATACACTTAATTCCTTTAACTTCCCTACTGCTACTTGTGTTACATATGGCATTAAGTTATTTGGAATTCCGTTTGGATCTTCTCCAATACGCCCACTTTCATGTGCACCAAATGGGTTGAAATAACGAAGTAATGCAATACTCCATCCTGCATCCGCAAATGCTACGTCACGCATAATTTGTTCAATCATTAATTTCGTTTGACCATATGGATTCGTTGCACTTAATGGAAACTCCTCCGTAATTGGTGATGTTTCTGGAATACCATACACCGTTGCAGATGAACTGAAGATCATCTTCTTCAAATCATGCTTCTGCATCACTTCACATAGCACTAATGTGCTTGTAATGTTGTTATGATAATACGTTAACGGAATTTCTACTGATTCCCCTACAGCCTTAAAGCCTGCAAAGTGAATAACAGCTTCAATTGTATTTTCTTCAAAAATCGTATCAAGTGCTTCTCGATTTAAAATATCTTCTTTATAAAATTTAAACTGTTTTCCGGTTATCTCTGTCACTCGATTTATAGACTCTACTGAGCTATTCGAAAGATTATCTACTACTATAATTTCGTAACCGTTTTTTAGTAATTCTACGCATGTATGACTACCAATATATCCTGCTCCACCTGTTACAAGTATTGCCATAATTATAGTCCTCCATATTTCATTCATTATAAACTTCTCAAAGTATATCACATATTTCTTATCATATGTTTATTATGCGAACACAGAAACTTACATTTTATCCCATGATTTTTTGTACAATACACGATTCAAATCAGGTAATAAAAAAACGCCACATAACAGACATCGCGTGGCGTTTTTTGATCAAATTACGTAACAATATACACTTAGAAAATGTGCAAGACTACCTAACAATACAAAAACATGAAAAATTTCATGGTGTCCCATATATTTAAACTCCAACCATTTTGGCTTCGCACCGTAAATAAACCCACCAATTGTATAAAAAATGCCTCCAAGTACTAAGAAAATAATACCTCCTGTACTTAGATTCTCAGCTAGCGGTGCAAAGAATAGAACAATTAACCAACCCATCAGAAGATAAATTGCTGTCGATAACCATCTTGGACAATTAAACCAAAACATTTTAAAAGCAATACCACAAATTGCCGTTGCATAAACTAAACAAAATAATAGTAAACCATTTGCCGAATTTAATGTAATTAAGCAAAAGGGTGCATATGTACCTGCAATTAATATGAAAATCATAGAATGATCTAGCTTCCTAAAGAAATAAATAACACGTTCACTGGCTACGACACTATGATACACAGCTGATGCCATATAAAGGACCATCATCCCGATACCGAATAAAATAACAGCTGTAATTGCAGCAACAGATGGCATCTTAACAGAAACTTTCACAAGCATAGCTAATAATGCAATAAATGATAATACAGCTCCTCCTAAGTGAGTAAATGCATTAACCGGTTCTCTTACATAAATATTCATATAAACACCCCTCATATAATTACATGTAGTTTTAATAACTACATGTAATTATATACATATTATCCGTGCGGGTCAACATTTACAATTCATTTGTTTCGTAATACCATATTTAAAGATATACTAAACATTAAGTTCCACTAAGTTATAAAAGTGAGGGGTTCTACGTGGAAAATATAAATAAATTACTTGAATCATTACATTTAGAAAAAAGTATTAAACTTGAGGATATCCCAAATGTCGACTTATATGTAGACCAAGTTGTCCAACTATTTGAGAATACTTATGCGGATACAACGAGAACTGATGATGAAAAAGTATTAACAAAAACAATGATTAACAATTACGCAAAAGGGAAATTATTCATCCCTATCAAAAATAAAAAGTATTCAAAAGAACATATGATTTTAATCAGCTTAATTTATCAATTAAAAGGAGCTCTTTCCATTAATGATATAAAAAGCTCCTTAGAAAATATAAATGCACCGTTAATAAACGATGATACATTCGAATTAAATACTCTATATAAAGATTACCTTTCTCTTACTGACACCAATGTGGAAAGCTTTAAGCAAGACGTGAATAACCGTGTTAAGGAAGTAAACGAGGTTTCTTCCTTAGAAGATCCAAAGCTAGAAAAGTTTTTATTACTAACATCCTTCGTGACTATGAGTAATATGTATAGACGTTTAGCAGAGAAACTAGTTGATGACCTCAAAGAAACTTAAACAAAAAAACTATCCACCTGTTAGAGGTGGATAGTTTTTTTGTTTACTTAATTGCTTCATGAACCTTTAATTGTTTCCCTTTAATCGTTGTGTTTTTCATAATTTTTAAAACAAGTGGTCCTTTTCCATTTAATATTTCAACGTAAGAAACATTGTCTTGTATTGTAATAATTCCTATATCTTCTGCTGTAACACCTTTAATTTTAGCAATTGTACCGACGAAATCTACCGCCCTAATTTTCTTTTTCTTCCCGCCATTAAAGTACAATTTCATAATTCCTTTGTTTAGGTCTGCATTTTTATCTTTCTTTATAATTGGTTTAGCATGTATCTTTTCCTCAAATACTGCTTTCCCTTTCATAACTTCTTCTTTTGAAGGTGCAAGTGCCTTTGGAATTTCAAAGCCAATGTACTCCTCAATCTCTTCTAAAAATCTATTTTCATACGGCGTCATGAATGTAATAGCTTTCCCGTTATTACCAGCTCGTCCAGTTCTTCCCGTACGATGTACATAACTTTCTTTTTCTAATGGAATATCATAGTTAATAACATGTGTAATATTATCAATATCAATTCCTCTAGCAGCTACGTCTGTCGCTACTAAATAACGGAACTTTCCTTTTCTAAAATCGTCCATAACTTCAAAACGATCTTCTTGTACCATACCACCATGTATTTTGTCACAAGGATAGTTAACCCGCTTTAACTGCTGAAATACGTGATCTACATTTTCTTGCGTACGGCAAAAAATAATACAACTATCTGGATTCTCAATCGTTGTTACATCTTTAAGAAGTGAAAGCTTCTCCTCTTCTCTCATCTCAAAAAGTATATGTTCAATTTTATCTGTTGTAATCCCGGTAGCCTTAATTTCAATATGCGTTGGCGAATCCATATACGTACGAGATAACTTTTCAACATCTTTTGGAAGTGTTGCTGAAAATAGCATTGTCATTCGTTTTTTAGGTAATTCGTCAATAATTGCCTCTACTTGATCGATAAAACCCATATTCAGCATTTCATCTGCTTCATCAATAACTAAATACTTCAAACACTCTAAAGAAAGGGTACCTTTTTCAATATGATCTAACACACGGCCAGGAGTCCCAACTACAATATGTGTTTTTTGCTTTAACTCTAATTTTTGACGTGCAAATGGAGATTTACCATAAACTGCAGCGGCCTTAATTCTTTTGAAACGACCTATATTCGTAATGTCTTCTTTTACTTGCACCGCAAGCTCTCTCGTCGGTGTTAAAACTAAAGCTTGTGGCTTATTCTCTTCCCACTCCACCATTTCACAAAGTGGTATGCCAAATGAAGCGGTTTTTCCACTTCCAGTCTGTGATTTCACGACAAGGTCTTTCCTTTGCAAGGCAACTGGAATAACCTCTCCTTGCACTTCCGTTGGATGTTCATATCCTAAACCAGTAAGTGCTCTTACAATTTCTTTACTTAATGCATAATCGGTAAACCTTCTTTTACTCATGTAATAACCTCATTTTATTCTGTATTTAATAATTATATTTTTTATTCCCCTACATTTAATTATACTAAGATGATATATCAAACTAATATTTTTAATTCGCCCAAATATCAACTTAATCTAAGTATAACTCTTTTTATATTGTTTTTTAAAACAACATAATAAAGGACAGTCTTAATAATAAGCCTGTCCACCTACATAACGGAAAATATTTTCTTTTCAGATTTTTTCTTTACGGAACTAGCCTTTTTACAACCGGTATTCTTTGCAATACTAAAGTTATTAACATACTAAGGACAAGTGTAATAATTACATTTATAGGTATTGCCAATATTGCATGTACATGTGCATTCACCTTTGGAATGACTATGTATAGATAATTATTTAATAAGAAAAAGTGAAGAATATAAATCCCAAGACTTGCTTGGTTTATGCCACGTAATAAAAATGGTAATTGTCTTTCTGAATTTTGGAAAGCATATTTGAAAAAGACAAATAACCCAATTGCCATAAGTACAACACCCGGAGCAAAATATTCATACCAATATTGATCCAGCTGTCCATTAGCTTTGACTGTATAATGATATGTAATAAAGAACGTACCAATAAATCCTGCAAGTCCTCCAATATAAGAAATATTTCTCCATTTTTTCACAATATCATAATTCGATAAGTAATAACCAAGTAGGAAATACCCTACATAATTTGTAACGTAAAATAGTTCGATATTAAAGTTGATAGGATAATAATAATTTACTAGCTTGACGATAACAGATGCATATAGCCATAAAATTAAAAAATATTCTATCTCTCTCTTCTTAGCATTTTTCACAAATACTTTCAGTAAAGGTGCGATTAAATATATTCCTACAATCATATATAAGAACCATAGATGTAACCCGATACTATTTGTTAAAAAGTACTTTACCCCTTGCTTTAAAGAAGCCGGAAAATATCCTACGCAAGCCCCATAGATATAAAATATAGCACTCCAACCTATCAAAGGTATAATCACTTTACTTGCACGTTTCTTTAAAAATTCCCCAATAGAAGTATCTTTTGTTCCCTTTAATAATAGGGCTCCACTAATCATTACAAAAATTGGTACACTAGCACGCGAAAGTGAGTCGTAAAAATTACCAGCCAGCCAACGCGATACGTTATTTGAATCTAATGTAGAAACATAACCAGCAGCAACGTGAATTGTAACGACCGCAATTGTCGCTACTACACGTAGCCAATCCATATATACTAAACGTCCCATAAAATCTCCCCTAAATCAATATATTTATCTACTATTTTCCATATATAATTCTACATTAAACTATTACATATTAAAATACATTACAACCATATAAACCCAATAAATATTAAATTAACTTTAATTTTTTAAATTAAACATTAAAACCTTTGACTTATTACTAAAAATACTGTAAATTATCATTTGGACGAACATTTTTAAAGAAACTAAATAAAATATTCGTATTTTAGGGGTGCAAATGATGGAAAATGTATTTGATTATGAAGACATTCAATTAATTCCTGCAAAATGTATTGTAAATAGCCGATCTGAGTGTGATACAACTGTCACTTTAGGAAAACATAAATTTAAATTACCTGTCGTACCTGCAAATATGCAAACGATTATTGATGAAAGAATCGCAACTTATTTAGCTGAAAATAATTACTTCTACATCATGCATCGTTTCCAACCAGAGAAACGCATCTCATTCATTAGAGATATGCAATCACGTGGATTAATTGCTTCAATCAGCGTTGGTGTTAAAGAAGACGAGTACGAATTCGTACAACAATTAGCTGCTGAGAAACTTTCACCTGAATACATTACAATCGATATCGCGCATGGTCACTCTAATGCTGTGATCAACATGATTCAACATATTAAAAAACATTTACCAGAAAGCTTCGTTATCGCTGGAAACGTTGGAACTCCAGAAGCGGTAAGAGAATTAGAAAACGCTGGTGCTGACGCAACAAAAGTTGGCATTGGACCTGGTAAAGTTTGTATTACTAAAATTAAAACAGGCTTTGGAACTGGCGGTTGGCAGCTAGCTGCACTTCGCTGGTGTGCAAAAGCTGCAAGTAAGCCAATTATCGCTGACGGTGGTATTCGTACACATGGCGACGTAGCTAAATCAATTCGATTTGGAGCAACTATGGTTATGGTCGGTTCTCTATTCGCAGGTCATGAAGAGTCTCCAGGGGAAACAATCGAAAAAGATGGCAAACTTTATAAAGAGTACTTCGGTTCAGCTTCTGAATTCCAAAAAGGTGAGAAGAAAAACGTCGAAGGTAAGAAAATGTTCGTTGAGCATAAAGGTTCTTTAGAAGACACTTTAATCGAAATGGAACAAGATCTTCAATCCTCTATCTCTTACGCTGGTGGAACAAAATTAGACTCAATTCGTACTGTAGATTATGTAGTCGTGAAAAACTCTATTTTCAACGGTGACAAAGTATATTAATTTATAAATTTAACTAGAAGGACAAGCATTTTTTATGCTTGTCCTTCTTTTTCATGTATAAAAATGTAAAATATTTTCATTTCACTGAATTTTCTAGTATCATGTTTTTAGATACTTATAATAAGGGGGATATAACAAATGAAAAATGTAATTGAGAAACGCCTTATTCGCGCGGAAGTCTCTACTGAATTGACATGGGACCTTTCTGATTTATACGAATCTGATAAAGAGTGGGAAACTGCATTACGTGTATTAACAGCCGATATAAAAAAACTTGATGCATTTAAAGGACAATTACACACTAGCCCCGCTACCTTATTAAATTGCCTGCTTTTAGAAGAAGAGCTTTTAATGAAGTTAACAAAAATCGGCGCATATGCAAATTTAAAAGAATCCGCTGATCGTACAGATTCAGTTATTCAAGCGAACTCTTCCAAAATTTCCGCTCTAGGAACGAATGTACATACCGCACTATCCTTTATTCATAACGAAATTCTCTCATTTGAGGAGGGAACAATTGAAAAATATTTAACTGAGGAAATAAAGCTTGAACCTTTCCGTAAATCATTACTAGAGATACTCAAAAAGAGGCAGCACACTCTCTCTCCTGAAACAGAAGAAGCTCTTGCTGCACTCGGCGAAGTTCATAGTTCACCCTACAAAATTTACGGCATGACTAAATTAGCCGATATGGATTTCCCTTCTATACAAGATGAACAGGGAAATGATTTGCCTGTATCGTTTGCATTATTCGAAAGCAAATATGAATTTTCTCCAAGCGCATATATACGTAAAAAAGCATATTCATCATTTGTTTCCACATTGAAACGATATAAAAATACAGTTGCAACAACATATGCTACTGAAGTAAAAAAACAAGTGGCGCTTTCTCGTTTGCGCAAGTACGAGTCCGTTACCCATATGCTTTTAGAACCTCAAAAGGTTCCACTTGAAATGTATAACAACCAACTAGATATTATTTATAACGAATTAGCGCCTCATATGCGCCGTTTTGCAGATTTAAAAAAGAATGTATTAGGGCTTGATCAAATGCTTTTCTGTGACTTACATGCACCGTTAGATCCTGAATTTAATCCAACAATCACTTACGAAGAAGCTGGCAAACTCATTCAAGATTCTTTAAAAGTATTAGGAAATGAATATAGTTCCATTATCGAAAAGGGCTTCAAAGAAAGATGGGTAGACCTTGCAGATAACGTAGGAAAATCAACAGGCGCCTTCTGCTCTAGCCCATACGGTTCTCACCCTTATATTTTAATTACATGGCAGGGTACGATGCGCGGGTGTTTCACATTAGCTCATGAATTTGGACATGCTGGTCATTTTTATTTAGCAAATAAAAATCAGCGTATTATGAATGTGCGTCCATCTATGTACTTCGTTGAAGCTCCATCAACGATGAATGAATTACTATTAGCCCAGCATTTACTTGCGACTACTGAAGATAAGAGAATGCGCAGATGGGTTATTCTGCAACTACTCGGCACATATTACCACAACTTCGTTACCCATCTACTTGAGGGAGAATATCAAAGAAGAGTATACGCTCTAGCAGAAGAAGGGCAAGCACTCACAGCTACAACTTTAACTGAAATAAAAACGAAGGTCCTTTCGACATTCTGGGGAGATTCCGTAGAAGTTGATGAAGGCGCCGGTTTAACATGGATGCGTCAACCTCACTATTATATGGGCTTATATTCTTACACATATTCTGCGGGACTAACTGCTTCTACCGCTGTAGCTCAAATGATTAAAGAAGAGGGACAACCTGCTGTTGATCGCTGGCTTGATGTACTCCGTGCAGGCGGTACAATGAAACCACTTGAATTAATGAAACACGCTGGAGTAGACATGTCAAAACCAGATGCAATCCGTAAAGCTGTTTCTTACGTAGGTTCCTTAATTGATGAATTAGAACGTTCTTATCAAGAATAAAAATAAGCCCTCGCTTTATGAGGGCTTATTCTATATTTACTTTCCAAATCTTTTGCGGTATCCGCACTTTCTACATAGTTCTTCTACTGCAACCCTTTTTGAAAATCCATCTACAATATTGTTCGCTCTTTCGCCTTCAATAATATTAGAGAATGAATCATTATTAATATTTCCAAGATTAATAATTCCCTCACCATCTAGACAACAAGGAATAACAGTTCCGTTCGCTAAGATTCCAGCCTGATTTCGAAGACCATGACAGAATCCTTTTCCATCATCTTCTTCTTCATGCAATGCCGGCCACTGGAATTCATAGTCTTGATTAATAAAGACACGTTCCGCAATTTTTATACCTTTTCCCGGTGTAAGCTTCTCTTCAATTTGATAAGATAGATCAAACTCATTTTCAATTATAGATAATAAATCCCTATTTTTTTGGATTTCAGCATTTGTTTTATTATCCTGAGTTAAATTCCATAATCTTAGTGAAACGATTAAGTCCGATTGACTTGTTGCCTCTCTAATGAAAGAAAGTATACTCCTTACATAGCCCTCTTTATCTTGCGAACCTGGGTGTCCATCAAAACTGTGCAGTGAAAAATTCATTTGTCTTAACGCAGGCTTATTTAACAGTCTATGCCTTCTCTTATTAATTAACGTTCCGTTCGTTGTAATATTAACTTTAAACCCTTTTTCATGGCTTAAATCTAATAGTTGATCTATTTTCGGATGGAGCAACGGCTCACCCTTCACGTGCAAATAAATGTAGTCTGTGTGAGGTTTAATTTGGTCTAATCTTTTAGCAAAATCCTCTACAGAAATGAATTGCTTCTGCCTTTCCGTCGGCGGACAAAAGCTGCACGCAAGATTACATACACTCGTAATCTCCAAGTAAAACTTCTTAAACTTCTTCACCTTTAATTCCTCACTTCTATGACTACTTATACTTTTCCCTCTTCATATTACAGCATATTTTTTTAGAAATAGAAACATACTTATTTTAGGAAATCTACATACCATCTATTAATGTTTAAAAGACCATCGGTGATTTTTGTCCAATGGTCTTTTTTACTCTTTATATACAAATGAAAAATTTATTTATGATACGGTTCACCACGATTAATCCGAAACGCTCTATACACCTGCTCAAGCAATACTAATCGCATTAATTGATGTGGTAATGTCATCTTCGAAAAAGAAAGAGATTCGTTTGAACGCTTCATTACTTCAGAACTAAGCCCCAGTGATCCGCCAATTACAAATGTGATCTTGCTCTTTCCATATGTAGCAAGGCGATCTATACTTACCGCAAATTCTTCTGATGATTTTTGTTTTCCTTCTATAGCTAACGCAATGACATGCGTATCATCAGAAATTTTATCCAGTATACGAATACCTTCTTTTTCTTTTACAATTAACATTTCTGCTGCACTTAAATTTTCTGGTGCCTTTTCATCTGGCAATTCAATTACTTCTACTTTTGCGTAAGAAGATAATCGTTTTAAGTATTCTGCTATACCTTGTTTTAAGTATTTTTCTTTTAATTTTCCGATTGAAATAATCGAGATATTCACATTTATTCCCCACCTTACAAACACGTTATCCACAGGACTTATCCACATATCCACAAATGTTACCCACATATTGTGTGAGAATCTGTGTTCGATACAACATATGTCGCCTCATTTTGACAAAATTCACATGTTTTTTTCTCTTCTTTAGAGTTATCCACATTGTTAATAACCGGTGCGACTTCACACTCATCCACAATGATATCTAATGCTAATTCAACATGTTCTAAACAACAAGGTAAATTCATATTCTTCACCTCACTTTTCTACAATAGAAAACAGGAGGTAGGCCCTCCTGTTTTTAATACTTTTGAATGCCTAATTTCACCGTTGTTGTCGCTCGTTTTGTACCACGATAAAACGTAAGAGTCATTTTATCATTAATTTTTTTATTATATAAGGCCGTGCGGAACCCAATAATATCTTGCACCGCTTTTCCATCTACCGCCACAATAACATCATGTTCTCTAAGACCCGCATCCGTACCTGGCGAAGGACTTTTCACATCTAAAATGCAGACTCCTTCTGTTACGTTACCTGGTAAGTGTAACGTTTTTGACCAATAGTAACTCGGAATCTCATTTAATGATCTTAGTTCAATCCCAACATAAGGTCTTTTTACTTTACCGTACTTTTCTAGTTCATTCATAATAGGAACAGCTCTCGTAACTGGAATAGCTAGTCCAATTCCTTCTACTTCTTTTGCTGCAATTTTCATTGAGTTAATACCTATTAATTGTCCCGCTACATTTACAAGCGCTCCACCACTATTACCTGGATTAATTGCCGCATCTGTTTGCAATACTTCTACTTGCCAATCGTAATGTCCATCTTGGTTTAAATCTACAGGAACAATACGCTCATTAGCCGAAATAATACCTTGTGTGACAGTTCCGGAAAATTGTAATCCAAGTGGATTTCCAATCGCAATAACTGGTTCTCCTCTACGAACGGTATTAGAGTCACCAATTTCAATCACTTTCTTCACATACTTCGCATCTATTTCTAGTACCGCTAAGTCCGTGACTACATCAGTTCCTAATACTTTACCTGGAATTTTCTTGCCGTCACTTAAGCTCACTTCAATACGATTCGCCCCAGCAACAACGTGGTTATTCGTTACAATATACGCATGTCCATCTGTTTTCTTATAAATCACACCAGAGCCTGTACCAGCTTCCGAATCAGCCTCTGAAAAATCATCTCGTTGAATGTTAATAACACCAACAACAGCCTCTGAAGCACGATCAACAGCGTCTACAAAGCTAATCTGTTTAACAGGACCATTTCCACTTTGAGCTTCAGCCATATTTTTTTCACTTGCTTCAGCTTGTGGAAGCTTAACTGCATGATTTGAAAATAAAGGAGCTCCAAATGCAAATAATGAAGCCCCTACAATTGTTCCCGCTATGCTAGAAATGACAATACCTTTATGTTTCTTTTTCCCTGCGCGTTTAATACGATATTTTTCTTCATCAATAAAGGACATATTTGTTCACCTATCTTCCTGAAAACAACTATATTCACCTTTATTGTTTACTAAAATGAAGAATTATACGTATTGAATTTTCGTAGGCATTTTTTGATCTGTATCATGTATTTCAAAGGATTCTCCAACCCCAAAACCTTTTTCTTCTAATACTTGTGATACAGACATACGCGCTAATTCTTTCATGTTATTATCTAAGCTTAAATGCGCTAAATAAATGTGTTTTGTCTCGTCTGTAATAACATCAGCCATCGCTAATGCAGCGTCCTCATTACAAACGTGACCAACGTCGCTTAAAATACGTCGCTTAATGCTCCATGGATAGCGTCCCATACGAAGCATTTCCACATCATGATTGCTTTCAAACACGAAAGCATTTGCTCCCTTAATAACACCTTTCATACGGTCACTTACGTAGCCCGTATCTGTAATAAGAGCTAACTTTCTATAATTGTTATGAAAAGCGTAAAACATCGGTTCCGCCGCATCATGAGAAACACCAAATGATTCAACTTCAATATCTCCAAATGTTTTCACGTCTCCTACTGAGAAAATGAATTTTTGATCAGTTGGGATATTACCTATTAAATGTTCCATTGCATTCCATGTTTTCTCGTTCGCATAAACAGGTAAATCATATTTACGCGCCAATACACCTAATCCTTTAATGTGATCACTATGCTCATGTGTTACAAGAATACCTGATATGTCATTTATATTCAGTTCAGCTTGTTTAAATAAAGCCTCTGTCGCTTTACCACTTAAACCTGCATCGACAAGCAGTTTTTTTTCATCTGTTCCTACATATAGCATATTCCCTGTACTTCCACTTGCAAGTACACTAAAATGCATGCTCATTCTTTCTCACTCCATTATGTTCTTCCGGCACTTGAGTTTCCCCTAATTCCATAACTTGTCCTTCAATTGCATTCACAAAAAAATCCTTTTTTTGTTCTGTCTTTAAGTTCCATGTTGGAGCAAGCACTTGTATATTAGAAGAAGACTCCGCAAGAGTCGCATATCCAATCTGCGCCTCTTTCACGTGCGTATTTTCTGCAATTTTATTTTTCAAATATATATTTTCTAAAGCTGTTTGAGCAGTAATAATTTCTTGTTCTTTCGTCTTTTCGCTTTCGCCCATTTCCTTCAAATCCGTTAACATTGTTTGTGTATATGAAATAAGCTCATTTTTTTCATTTAAATCTACAACAATCATCGCACGATTATTGTAGAAGATTGGTTTATCTTTATACTTTTGAAAGAAGTAAATTTTTGAGTCCTTTATTGCTCCAAACTCATATTTTTGTCCATCCAGCACATAATTTTTCAAAAACTCATTATACTTATCTTTTGACAATGATTTTGTATTTAAAAAAGGCTCTTTTAATTTACCCTCTATTTGATATTCGTCTTGCACATGCGCTGTCTGATTTTTTAAAGCTTCCACATCTTCTTCTTTGAAACCCTTATTTTTCGCCATTATAAATGACTCTTTTTTCGGTTCTTTAGGAAAATTTCCCATAGTAATTTTTTCAGCTTTTAATTGTTGATCAATTTTCGTTTCCGTCACAAGTTCTAATTGATTACTATCTTGCTTTTGAATGAACTGAAAGATAAGAAAGAGGTCTAAAACAAAAAAGGTCACAATAAATATGGTCTTAATTCGATCCCAATCCATTTAGTCCCCCCTCACTCCACTCATATATTTGTTGCTTACCATCTTCTTCACATTTTACATACCATATCGGCTGTAAGACAGCGATTCTCACATCACTGATGGACGGTTCCAATGACATTTTATAACCAATACCAACATCCTGAATTGATTTTTTATCAATTTCTGGATTATTCTCTAGTGATGTCATCACTGTACGACCTGATGCTAGAGAAGTTGTTTGTTGTTTACTAGGCAAAGTAATACTGAACTCAAAAAAGGGTCTTTCATACTGCATAATTTCACCTGAACCCCATACTTGTTTTAATTCCGCTATTCCATTTGCATTAAATACAGGCAAACCATCCTCATATAAACGGAATGAAGTTTTCCTCCCATTAATATAATCAAAACGATAGGACTTCAAGGATCCACTATGCCCACTTACAAAGTCAAAACTTTTTTGTAAAATTACCGCATTATCCGTAGATTTATCACCATGTACAGCGGAATTTTTATATTTCAACATTGCATCCGACTTATCAATTTCCATAGAACGGATGCCATCTGTAAATGTTTCCTTTGTTTTCTCAGAAATAGGACTTAAATAACGTGGATCACTAAATAAAGCATTTTTAAATGGATCCACTTCTAGTTTAGCTGTAATATACTCTGCCTTACTTAATTCCGTAATTCCCTCTGGTAAAAAAAGTTTTTTTGTATCATTTATTTGATACTCAAAATATGGTCTTGCTACTGTTATAAGTTGATTTTGAGCATTTATAATATCCTTTATATAAGCACCACTTAATGTTGCTTGATATATTTTATGAGGAGTATCATAGGAAACAAAGCTAACTTTAATTTCTTGATCCTTACTTCTAGAAGGATCAATTATAATACGATTAAAACTTCTGTTACTTTCTATGTTTTTATCTTTAATATTAAACATATTTTTAATCGTATCTAACGGGATATTTGTAGGAAAAACAAATTCAATTTTTTCTTCTCCGTGTACATAAGATAGAAAATCACCTTTAGGGACTGTCCCCGTTATTTCTTCGAAATTATGTAATTCTCCGTTTTCAAGAATTTTATAGATCGAATCCACATTTTCCTTCTTTTCGCTTACATAATGATTTTTCTCTTTATGAATAACGACAGAGGATGGGCGAACAACCTCCGAAATCTTTATCGTATTTATCTCTTCGTTACCTTGAACGAACTTTGTATTTTGCATAGAAGTAGAATCAGGAACATATGTCCACAAGTTAAAAGTAAGAAATAGACTAATGACAACCAAATTAATTAGAACTATCGTTTTAAAGTTTTCCATACTCATTCCCAATCGTCCTCTTCATCTGTCGCCATTGGCAATGTGAAATAAATAGTTGTCCCTTTTCCTTCCTCACTTTTCGCCCAAACCGAGCCGCCATGTGCCTCAATCATTTCTTTCGCAATGGCTAACCCAAGACCTGTACCACCCATTTGTCTCGAACGAGCTTTATCTACACGATAAAAACGTTCAAATATTTTATCTACATTTTCTTTCGGAATTCCCATTCCTTGATCACTCACACTAATCTCTAATAACTCCCCGCGGTCACGTAGACGATATGTTACTGTACCACCTTCTGGCGAATATTTTAGTGCATTGGAAATAATGTTATATAAAACTTGTGTAATTTTGTCTGTATCCATATCAATAAATCGAGATTTTTTAGAGAAAGATCGTTTGAAGCTTACATTTTGCTCTTTAGACATTTCAAAACGATCGATAACGTTATTAAAGAAATCAGTAAAGTCGACCCATTCCTTCATTAAGCGATGTTCTGTACTATCTAGTTTAGATAGTTGTAACAATGCATTTACAAGCCTGATCATTCTTTCCGTTTCTTCTTGTGTAACTGTTAAAAATTGCGGTGCAATATTGGGATCTTGCCATGCTCCATCAGTAAGTGCTTCTAAGTAACTGCGCATCGTTGTTAACGGCGTTCTTAACTCATGAGATACGTTCGCAACAAACTCACGGCGCTCTTGTTCTATCCGCTCCTGCTCTGTTACATCATATAATACAGCAATTAAACCATTTGCCTTCCCTGTTTCTTTTTGAATAACAGAGAAACTAGCACGTAAAATATATGGTTCATTTCTCGTACTAAAATCTAATAAAACTGAATCAGGCTCTTCATATAAATGATCCAGTGTAAATTCTTCTTGTATTCCTAGCACTTCTAACACTGATTGATCTAGCGCCGTTTCACGCGAAACATTTAACATCTTTTCCGCAGGATCATTTAATAAAATGATATCCCCTTTTCGATCAGTAGCAATTACTCCATCTGTCATATGTGATAAAACGGATGATAATTTTCGTCTTTCACTTTCTGTGGAGGAACGAGCTTGTTGTAATTTTTTAGATAAATTGTTAAAAGATAATGCTAATTGTCCAATCTCATCGTGACTATGCACCTTTACTTTTCGCGAATAATTTCCTTTCGCCATTTCAATTGCTTGTCTTCGCATATCTGAAATTGGTCTCGTAATTGTTTGAGCCAATAAAATTCCAAGTACAGCTGTTACTAATAAAGCAATTACTGTCCCCGTTGCGAAAATTTGGTTGATGTCCTTCATTTGTTTATACACATCTTCCATAGATGCAACGATATGAATGACACCAAGTACCTCTCCGCCAGGCTCTTTTAGAATAGGGGTAATCATAACTTGAACTCGATGACCTGTATTTCCATCTTTCTCAATCTTTGACTCTGGTTTCTTTTGTACCATTACCCGTTGTACAGCTGTATCTGCTGACGTTCTTCCTACCTTATTTTGCTTAGACCCGTCTGAAATTGCCATTAATTTTTTAGTAGCATCAATTACACTTACTTCTTGAATATCTTTCTTACGATCTGATGCGAATTTTTGAATCGAGTCATTAATAGCTTTATCTACTGATTCTGTTTTAGGACGTTCTTTTACAAACTCTTGCTTCAGGTTATAAGAAAGTAGATTTGTTTGCTGCGTTAAGGAATCTTGAAAGCCTTTTACAAGGCTTTTTTCTAATTCCCTGACGAAATATACACCAATTACTTGCATTGCTATTAATATTAAAAGCATATATATGAGCACAAATTTTAAATGAATAGATTGAAAAAAACCAACTTTCTTCATATACTATTCCTGTTCTGGGTCACGCAAGTAATACCCTACTCCACGTCTAGTTACAATTAAAGTAGGATGACTTGGATTATCTTCAATTTTTTCGCGTAAACGACGTACTGTTACGTCTACTGTACGTACATCTCCAAAATAATCATAACCCCAAACTGTTTGTAATAAATGTTCACGAGTCATAACTTGACCTAAATGCTTCGCTAAATAATGTAGTAATTCAAATTCACGATGTGTAAGCTCAATGCTTTCTTCACGCTTTGTTACACTATAAGCGTTCGAATTGATAACGATTGGTCCAATAACCATTTCGGTATTTTCTTCTTTCTCTGCAGCACCACCCTGCTGATGGCGACGTAAATTCGCTTTCACACGAGCAAGTAGCTCCCTCGTACTAAATGGCTTCGTTACATAATCATCTGCCCCAAGCTCAAGCCCTAATACTTTATCAATTTCAGAGTCTTTTGCTGTAAGCATAATAATTGGCATTTCTGAGCTTTTACGTATTTCACGACATACCTCTAAACCGTCTTTTCCCGGTAACATAATATCTAATAAAACCATATCTGGCTGTTCTTCATTTGCTTTTTCAATCGCCTCATCACCATCATGCGCCATTACAATTTCAAAACCTTCTTTTTCTAGGTTGAACTTCAAAATATCCGCAATTGGCTTTTCATCATCAACTACTAAAATTTTCTTTCCCATCATCGTCTATTTCCTCCTTATAAAAATATGATCAATAATCCTCAAACATATTGGTGTTTCTATAGTATGTTCCTATATGACAACAATCTTAGTCTAAGTATTTCTCCTCTATTCTCATAGACTCATGTATCATCCACTTTTACACAGAATCCTATACGATCTATAGAAAAACCTCTAGCTTCAACTGCTAGAGGCTCCTCATTCTATTGTAAAATAACTACCCACATTTGTAAAACTGGACAAAATAAAAAGGATATTAAGTGGGCCCACTTAATATCCTGAGAGTGGCTCGGGACGGAATCGAACCGCCGACACGAGGATTTTCAGTCCTCTGCTCTACCGACTGAGCTACCGAGCCAAAACTATATATAAAACCACTAATGGTGGTATAAACAAAAGTGGCGGTCCCGACCGGGGTCGAACCGGCGATCTCCTGCGTGACAGGCAGGCATGTTAACCACTACACCACGGGACCAAAAATGAACATAAAAAAAACATGACCCGTACGGGATTCGAACCCGTGTTACCGCCGTGAAAGGGCGGTGTCTTAACCACTTGACCAACGGGCCACGAAAAATAAAATGGTGAGCCATGAAGGATTCGAACCTTCGACCCTCTGATTAAAAGTCAGATGCTCTACCAACTGAGCTAATGGCTCATACTCACCAACGTCATATTTTCGTGACGACAAGACATATCATAACATGCTATCTTTCATTTTTGCAATACCTTTTTTTATTTTTTTATAAAAAATAAGAAAAAACTCATAAAAATATGAGTTTTTTCTTAAAAAAATCAATTTTTTATATCAATTAAGCTTCGTATACGTTACGAACGATATTTGTTTGATTACGATCTGGTCCAACCGAGAACATAGATAATTGGATTCCTGTTAATTCAGAAACACGCTCTACGTATTTTCTTGCATTTTCAGGAAGCTCATCCAATGATTTCACAGCAGTAACATCTTCTGTCCAACCTGGAAGCTCTTCATATACAGGCTCACATTTCGCTAAAATGTTTAAGTTAGCTGGAACTTCATCGATAACTTCGCCATTGTATTTGTAAGCAACACAAATTTTAACAGTTGGAATACCTGTTAATACATCGATAGAGTTTAATGATAAATCTGTTAAACCACTAACACGACGTGCATGTCTTACAACAACGCTATCGAACCAACCTACACGGCGTGGACGACCCGTTGTTGTTCCGTATTCACGACCAACTTCACGAATTTGGTGACCGATTTCATCATTAAGTTCAGTAGGGAATGGACCATCACCAACACGGCTTGTATATGCTTTACATACACCTACAACGCGAGTAACTTTCGCAGGACCGACTCCAGTTCCAACTGTTACACCACCAGCAATTGGGTTAGAAGATGTAACGAACGGGTACGTACCGTGGTCGATATCAAGCATAACACCTTGTGCACCTTCAAATAATACACGATTATTGTTATCTAGTGCATCATTTAATACGACAGATGTATCGCATACGTAATGTGCGATTTGTTGTCCGTATTCGAAGTACTCTTCAAAGATTTCTTCTACGCTGAAACCTTCTGTATCGTACATTTTTTCAAACAAACGATTTTTCTCCACTAAATTACGCTCAAGCTTCTCTTTAAATGCTTCACGGTCTAAAAGATCAGCCATACGGATACCAATACGAGCAGCTTTATCCATATATGCAGGACCGATACCTTTTTTCGTTGTACCAATCTTGTTATCACCTTTACTCGCTTCTTCTAATTCATCTTG
Organism: Bacillus mycoides; assembly: GCF_000832605.1. Taxonomy (GTDB): domain Bacteria; phylum Bacillota; class Bacilli; order Bacillales; family Bacillaceae_G; genus Bacillus_A; species Bacillus_A mycoides. Next base: position 510,754 of record NZ_CP009692.1, on the reverse strand, counting down.
TTTTAAGTGATAAGGTAAAATAACGTGCGCACGGTTACTTACACGTAAATTATCAGTACTTACACCACGATCGTGTAAGTATTTCAACTCTTCAAGTAATGCTTTCGGATCTACTACTAAGCCATTTCCGATTACACAAATTTTCTCTTTATAGAAAATACCAGATGGAATTAAGTGTAATTTATATTTAACTCCGCCGAAAACAATTGTATGTCCCGCGTTATTTCCACCTTGATATCTTGCAACTACTTCCGCATGCTCAGAAAGAAAATCAGTGATTTTACCTTTTCCTTCGTCGCCCCATTGTGTTCCTACAACTACTACTGAAGACATTATTAAAGCACCTCCGCAATTTTCAAACGATCTATTCAAACAATATAATTGTACCAAAACAGAAAGAGAAGTCAACCAAAAAACGAACATTTTTTTACCGAAAAACGTTTTCGTTCGTAAGAATTACATATTCACCTTATGAAAGCCCTATCTTTTATATAAAAAAAAAGAAACACATCTTATTATAAGAAATGTGTTTCTTTTTTATACTGCCTTTATGCATGCGGTGCATGTCCATCCTCAAAGCGGCGTTCTAAGTTGACGAATTTATTAAATTCCTTAACAAACGCAAGCTCTACTGAACCTACCGGACCATTACGTTGTTTTGCAATGATAATTTCAATTGTATTTTTATTTTCTGTTTCACGGTCATAGTAATCTTCACGATATAGGAAGGCTACAATGTCAGCATCCTGCTCGATACTTCCTGATTCACGAATGTCAGACATCATCGGACGTTTATCTTGACGGGATTCTACACCACGAGATAACTGCGACAAGGCGATGACAGGTACTTGTAATTCACGTGCAATCCCTTTTAATGTACGAGAAATCTCAGATACTTCCTGCTGACGGTTTTCTCCTGATTTCCCACTTCCTTGAATAAGCTGTAAATAGTCAATCAAAACCATCCCAAGACCTTGCTCTTGCTTTAATCTACGACATTTTGCTCGAATCTCATTTACTTTAATCCCTGGTGTATCATCAATATATATACCAGCATTAGAAAGGCTACCCATCGCCATTGTTAATTTCGCCCAATCATCAGAAGTTAATGAACCGGTACGAAGTCTTTGTGCATCAATATTTCCTTCTGCACAAAGCATACGCATAACAAGCTGATCAGAGCCCATCTCTAAACTAAAAATCGCTACATTTTCATCAGTTTTCGTCGCTACGTTTTGTGCGATATTTAGTGAAAATGCAGTTTTTCCTACCGATGGACGCGCCGCCACGATGATTAAATCATTTCGCTGAAAACCTGCGGTCATCTTATCTAATTCAGTAAATCCAGTTGGTATCCCGGTAACTTCACCCTTTTGATTATGCAAAAGTTCAATTTTATCATAAGCATCTACAAGAACATCTTTAATGTTTTGGAATGCTTTTGCATTTGTTTGGTGAGATACTTCTAATATTTTTTTCTCAGCCTCGTTTAAAAGGCCATCCACATCATCTTCTCGCTCGTATCCATCCGATACAATATGAGTCGCCGTTCGAATTAAACGACGTAAAAGTGCCTTTTCAGCGATGATGCGTGCATAATATTCTACATTAGCAGCTGTTGGAACAACTTCTGCTAACTCTGCTAGATAAGAAACCCCACCAACTTCTTCTAGTAATCCTTGATCAGCCATCGCTGATGTCATTATTACTAAGTCGATTGGTTCTCCCTTATCAGACAACCCAAGCATGACTTCAAAAATCTTTTGATGTTTCGTTCGATAAAATGAGTCAGGTACCAATAGTTCCGATGCTGACGTTAACGCATCCTGATCAATTAATATGGCACCTAAGACTGCCTGCTCAGCTTCTATATTATGCGGAGGGGTACGATCAGCCATTACATCACTCATGCGCAATCCTCCTTGCTTAATTTATTTTTATTGTTCACTAACATGAACTTTTACTGTTGCTGTTACTTGCGGATGCAATTTCACATTGACGTTTGTATAACCTAATGCACGGATTGCATCATCCATTTCAAATTTACGTTTATCAAGTTTAATCTTGTGTGACTTTTGCATTACATCTACAATTTGTTTACTCGTGATAGAACCAAATAAGCGGCCACCTTCTCCAGATTTCGCCTTTACTTCTACAGTTAATTTCTCTAATGTTTCTTTCAGCTCTTTTGCATTCTCAACTTCTGCTGCTGCATCTTTTTCCTCTTTGCGCTTTTGAGCATCTAAAGTTTTCATACTGCTGTTTGTCGCTTCGGCAGCTAACCCCTGTTTTAGTAAGAAATTATTTGCATAACCGTCTGGTACGTTTTTTATTTCTCCTTTTTTACCTTTACCTTTTACGTCTTTTAGAAAAATTACTTTCATGATTGTGTGCCTCCCTGTAAATAGTCATCAATAACAAATCGAAGCTTCTCCTCCGCTTCATCTACTGTAACATTTTTCATTTGTGTGGCTGCATTTGTTAAGTGCCCGCCACCTCCTAAATTCTCCATAATTAGCTGTACATTCAATTCACCTAAAGATCTACCACTAATTCCAATGAAATTTTCTCCGCGTTTTGCAATAACAAACGATGCAATGATACCTGTCATTGTCAATAATGTGTCTGCTGATTGTGCAATAAGTACTTGGTCATAATATTCATCACCATCAACTTTAGCAATCGCAATTCCATTTTTATAAATGTACGCATTTTTAATGGCTTTTGCAACTCGTAAATACTGACCCATATCTTCTTTTAAAAGTTCTTGTACAAGTACAGTGTCTGCGCCATGCGAGCGTAAATAAGAAGCGGCATCAAATGTACGAGCGCCTGTACGGAATGTAAAACTTTTCGTATCAACAATAATACCAGCTAACAATGCCGTTGCTTCTAACATTGTCATCTTTAAATTTTTCGGTTGATACTCAAGTAATTCTGTAACAAGCTCTGCCGTTGAAGAAGCGTATGGCTCCATATAAACAAGTAATGGATCTTCAATGAAATCTTCCCCGCGGCGATGATGGTCAATAACTACTACATTTTCAATCTTGTGTAACAGTTTTTCCTCCATCACCATTGAAGGTTTATGTGTGTCAACAACAACAAGTAATGAATCATCATTTGCAAATTCCATCGCTTGCCCTGGTGTAATAAAATGTGACCATAACTCTTCATTTTGTTTCACTTTATCCATCAAACGTTTGATTCCTTTATCAGAATCATTTTCATCTAATACAATATATCCTTTGCGCTCATTTAATTGAGCTACCTTTAAAATACCAATCGCTGCACCAATCGCATCCATATCAGGAGCTCTATGCCCCATTATAATGACATTACTGCTTTCTAATACTAAATCCTTTAATGCATGCGAAATAACCCTAGCACGTACACGAGTACGCTTTTCAACCGGATTCGTCTTACCACCGTAAAACTTAACTTTACCCGTTGCTTGTTTAATAGCTACTTGGTCTCCTCCTCGTCCTAATGCAAGGTCTAAACCAGATTGAGCCATCGCTCCAAGCTCTGATAAAGGTAAATCACCTGAGCCAACACCAACACTTAATGTAAGTGGTATATTCCTTTTTGATGTTTCTTCACGCACTTGATCCAAAATACTAAATTTCCCTTTCTCCATTTGCGCTAAAATACTTTCATTTAGTACAACGAAGAATCTTTCTGAAGATGCACGTTTCAAATATGCACCATACTTAACGGCCCATTCATTTAGACGTGACGTCACAAGACTTGTTATATTCGTACGTAATTGGTCATCTAATCCTTGTGTAACTTCATCATAGTTATCTAAATAAATAACAGCTAAAACAGTGCGTTGATCTTCATACATCTTTTCAATTTCTGTTTGTTCCGTTACATCAAAGAAATAAATTAGCTTTTCTTCTTTCCTTACAAAAACACGAAACTTTCGATTATTTAAAGAAACTATATCGTCAGAAGTTTCCCCCTTAATAAAAAGGAGTAATGTTTCTGATACATCGTAAAGGTGCCAACCAGCTAATGCATGCTGCCCCAAACATGATGATAAATAAGGATTCGCCCAATCAATTCCATAATCCTTATTGTATAACAAAATACCAATTGGCATTTGGTTAAATGCTTCATTACTCACTTTCTTTACCCTTGTAATCATATCTGTCGTATGTTTTTCAAAATTCCTTTGAAAAGTAAGTTCGAATCGTATAACGAAAAAAAGTACAATACAAAAGATAAAAAAGGCTGATATCCCCATAATTAAATGAAAGTAACAGAGGAGTGAAATTAGCACGAATACAAAAAATGCCAATACGTAAACAGGATATAAAAACCACTGTTTCTTATAAAATTCAGGCATGTATACAACTCCTATAAAGTAAAACTAACTCACTTTCCAGTTAGTTAAACAAATTAAAATAGTGTAAGGAATATTATTTTATTCCCCTATTTTAGAACGCAATGAAATCCCTAAATCAATTATACCTAAGATTGTTACAAGAGGAAACATCATCGGAATAAACATGCAGACAATAAAACTAATAATAGGAACACCTTTCGTAAAACCTTTGCTATGCGCTATAAAAGCGATAAATGTCAGACCTTGCAGTACTAGTAGTAAAGCAAATATGACATATAAATTAGAAAATACCATATGTAAATATGATGTCGGTTCTACTTTTATAAAAGTTGATAGCAAAATAAATATAACGTAATACCAAACAATACTCTTTGGTAATTGTATATCTTTAAATTTAGGCCAAGGTATAACGTCATGCTTTAGTTTTCTCAAAACACTACCTGATATCATAACTGTAATCCAAGAAAAACATACAGAAACCATCACAAGCAAACTTGGGAATAACGTTTGTAACACATCATTAAATTGTGCAAATAATTCTTTTTGCTCTTTACTAATAGGCATACCCGCAGCAGTAACTATCTTTTCACTTTGCGCCATACTTTCATTAAACATATTTTGCATTTGCTTCATTAAATCTATGTTAAAAAACTTTATACTCGCAACATAAATGAGCATAATACCAATTAAGTACGCAAGCGTCCCCGCCATTAAAGTTTCTACCGGCTTTTTTCGTTTTTTATACATATATCCTAAAACGATACCTATCAATCCAAACATAGTTGTCTTTACTAGGTTCATCGGCTGACTGACAATAACAGTAATAAAAAGCGCCGCAGTAAAAACTATAAAGGCGTTAGATAATCTATATCTTATCGTTAGCAATATAAATGGCAATGGCAACGCAAATGTTACAACTGTACCTAAAATTGGAACATACATAGATATAAGCAATAACATTGCATATATCGCTAACAGTGCTGCACCCTCAGTAATAAATTTCGTATTCTTCATCATCTAACCTCTCTTTCAAAAAAAGAAAAGCATAGCAAAATGCACAGTAGAGTCCGACTCTACTGTGCATTTCATACGCTATTATTCACCAACATATGGTAAAAGTGCCATTTGACGAGCACGTTTAATTGCAACTGTAAGTTTGCGTTGGTATTTCGCGCTTGTTCCTGTTACACGACGAGGTAAAATTTTACCGCGCTCAGAAACGAAACGTTTTAATAAATCAACATCTTTATAGTCAATGCGAGTGATGCCGTTAGATGTGAAGAAACACACCTTACGACGCTTCGCACGTCCACCTTTGCGTCCTGCCATGTCTATTCCCTCCATTCTTTGTTAAAAATAGCCGATTCACACCATTAAAATGGTAAATCGTCGTCCGAAATGTCAATCGGTTGACCAACATTCGAAAATGGATCGTCATTCTTCGTAAATCCAGAGTTACCTTGATTACCTTGGTTACCTGAATTACTAGATTGACCAAATGGGTTAGAGCTTTGGTTACCGAAACCAGCTCCTGATGGTTGCTGATTGAATGAACCACGTTGCTCCCCACCGCCATTACGCGGCTCTAAAAATTGTACGCTCTCCGCAAGAACTTCTGTTACATATACACGTTTACCATCTTGTCCATCGTAATTACGAGTTTGAAGACGTCCGTCTACGCCTGCTAAGCTACCTTTTTTCAAATAATTTGCCACGTTTTCTGCTTGTTTACGCCATATTACACAATTAATAAAGTCAGCTTCACGCTCACCTTGTTGATTCGCAAATGCGCGATTCACAGCTAACGTAAAAGTAGCTACTGCAACACCATTGGGCGTGTAACGTAAGTCAGGGTCCTTAGTTAAACGACCAACGAGGATAACACGATTCATCAATCGAACCACTCTCCCTTATATATCAATTATTTTTCTTCTTCTTTAACAACGATATGACGAAGGATATCTTCGTTGATCTTAGCTAAACGGTCGAATTCGTTAATCGCCTCTGAGTTAGAGTTCACGTTTAAGATCATGTAGAAACCTTCACGTAAGTCGTTGATTTCGTAAGCTAAACGACGCTTACCCCACTCTTTTGTGTTAATGATTTCTGCACCATTGTTTGTTAAAACACCTGCGAAACGTTCAACTAAAGCTTTTTGAGCTTCTTCTTCAACGCCAGGACGAATGATGTACATAATTTCGTACTTTCTCATTACACTTTCACCTCCTTTTGGTCTAAACGGCCCATAATGGGCAAGGAGCAATTAATTTATAGTAATTACTCACGAGTTTAGATTATATCATAGTAAGTTATATGAATCAACTCACCAATACGTAAAAAACTTGGCAAACACATAATATATTTGCCAAGTTCATATCTTTATTTTTCCTAGGAAATATTAAATTAAACGTTAAAGCGGAAGTGCATAACATCTCCGTCTTTTACGATATACTCTTTTCCTTCTAAACGTACTTTTCCAGCTTCTTTTGCAGCTGTCATAGAACCGTTTGTCATTAAATCATCATAAGAAACTGTTTCTGCGCGAATAAATCCACGCTCAAAGTCTGTATGAATTACGCCAGCACATTGTGGTGCTTTCATACCTTGTTTAAACGTCCATGCACGCACTTCTTGCACACCAGCTGTGAAGTAAGTAGCAAGTCCTAATAAGTCATATGCAGCACGAATTAACTGATCTAAACCAGATTCTTCAATACCTAATTCTTCCAGGAATACTTTTTTCTCTTCTTCGTCTAACTCAGCGATTTCTTCTTCGATTTTTGCACATACAACGATAACTTGAGAATTTTCATTTGCAGCAAATTCTTTTACCATTTGTACATATTTATTTTCAGAAGGATCCATAATATCATCTTCACTTACGTTTGCTACGTATAGCATTTCTTTCGTTGTAAGTAAATGAAGGCCTTTAACAATCTTCATTTGCTCTTCTGTAAATTCAACAGTACGAGCTGGTTTTCCCTCTTCGAAAGCTTCTTTTAAACGCACTAAAATTTCATGCTCATATACTGCTTCTTTATCTTTTTGTCTTGCTAATTTCGCAACACGCTCGATACGTTTATCAACTGATTCTAAATCCGCTAAGATTAGTTCTAAGTTGATTGTTTCAATATCATCAATTGGATCTACTTTCCCTGAAACGTGTGTAATATTTTCATCTTCAAAACAACGAACAACTTGGCAAATTGCATCTACTTGGCGAATGTGAGATAAGAATTTATTTCCTAATCCTTCACCTTTACTCGCACCTTTTACGATACCTGCGATATCAGTAAATTCGAATACAGTCGGAACAGTTTTTTTCGGTTCTACTAATTCCGTTAATTTATTTAAGCGCTCATCTGGTACTTCTACAATCCCTACGTTTGGATCGATTGTACAGAATGGATAGTTCGCAGATTCTGCTCCTGCTTGTGTAATTGCATTAAATAAAGTGGACTTCCCTACGTTAGGTAATCCAACAATCCCAGCCGTTAATCCCATATTTTTCACTCCTATGTCTCAATCTTTCATCATTATAGATAGTAACGAAAAAAATGACAAGTTTCCACCAAATGAAAAAAAGCAACGGCTGTCTACTGCAGCTGTTGCTTTTTCACTATTCTTCATGCTTCACAAGTATTTTTTTTACCTTACGATCAAACTCTCTTCGAGGAATCATTACCGAATGGTCACACCCCTCGCACTTAACGCGGATATCCATTCCCATACGAATAATCTTCCAGCGATTTTCACCACATGGATGGGCTTTCTTCATTTCCACAACATCGTACAAGTTATATTGCTTTTGCTCCACTCTCCAAACCCCTCTCCATACTAAATTGCTTTTCCACTAACCAATTCTTCACGATTATATAAAACCATACGTGGATATGGAATTTCAATTCCATGTAAATCCAGACGAGTTTTAATCTCTTTACGAAGAGCTCTTGCAATAACTGCATGTTGCATCGGCTCCACTTCAGCAATAACACGTAATATAACTTCTGATGCAGCTAATGTTTGTACACCTAACAATTGAGGCGTTGTTACCATCTTCTCGTACTTTGCAGGTAATTCTACTAATAACTCTTCAATTACTTGCTCTGCTTTTGCTATATCGGCCTCATACGAAATAGATACATCAACGAATGCTACACTATTACTAACCGAAAAATTAGTAACTTGAATAATACTTCCGTTTGGTAAAGTATGAATTTCCCCTGTCCAGCTCTTTAGTTTCGTTGTACGAAGTCCAATTTCTAAAACAACTCCCTCAAACTGACCAATTCTTACATAGTCACCAACTGAAAACTGATCTTCTAGCAAAATAAATAGTCCTGTAATGACATCTTTCACTAAACTTTGTGCACCAAATCCGACTGCTAAACCAATAACCCCGGCACCAGCTAATAGACCTGATGCATTAATATTGAACACGCCTAAAATCGCAATCAACATAATAAATATAACAACGTATGCCACAATATTTTCAAGTAACTTCGCTACTGTAACTGTACGACGTTCTGAAATTTGAATTGGCGAACGACTTCCCATGCGAAACGCATTTCGTACAACTGCCCTTGCAACTCGCACAATGATTGCACCAAGTATTAAAATAACGACTATTTTTAGTGTTTTTACACCTATATTCGTCCAATCAATGGACTCAAACCATTTCAACGCTAAATCCATGTACCTCTACCTCTCCAGCTAAAATTTCTTTTTAGTTATCCTTCTCATTGTATCAGAAGTCTCTCTGATTTCTGAAAAAATTTTATGACTTTAATTCCATTTGTTAACTTCTATCCAGGTATAAAATGGAGCGAATATATATATACTAGTACTATTATTTCCGTTTTCACTCACATTTTGCAAAAAGTACGCACTTATAGTTTTCCATTTTACTCAACGTATAACATATTTTGAAAATTTATTAAAAGGATGGGTGCTTCATGAATATTGGAAGTTTTCGCTTACCTTTTTTCGAAAAAGAAACTCAAAATGTTATGCACCAAGACTTAGAAGCCTCCGAGACAATCAGTAACTTTTTACTTTCCCATATTCCCATTAAAACTAACATACCACTCATTCTCGTTTGCATCGGAACAGATCGTTCCACCGGTGATGCACTCGGCCCATTAGTTGGCACTAAACTAGAACAAGTAGAAATTAAAAACTTCCAAGTATTCGGCACACTAGATGAACCAATACATGCGTTAAATTTAGAAGAGAAAATTCAGAATATACAGAAAGAAAATCCTACTTCTTTTATAATTGCTGTTGATGCATGCTTAGGAAAATCTCAAAGTATCGGTTCAATCACTACTGGAAAGGGACCTAGTAAACCTGGAGCTGCGATGAATAAGAAATTACCTGCAGTTGGTGATTTGCATATACACGGCATCGTCAATCTAAATGGTTTTATGGAGTTTTTTGTTCTTCAAAATACAAGATTAAGTTTAGTCATGAAAATGGCTGATGTAATTGCACAAAGTATAAAAGAAACGGATCAAAAATTATCTGCGTTAAAAAAAGCAAACCATCTATAAATAATAAGATGGTTTGCTTTTTAGTTTTTCTGTGATAATAATTCTAAAATACGATTTAAATCTTCTTTATTGAAAAATTCAATTTCAATTTTACCTTTTTCTTTTTTTGTTTCTTTAATTTTTACATCTGTACCAAACTTTTCTCTTAAGAACGTTTCGCGCTCTACAAAAAATATATTTCTTTCTTTTTTCACTTGTTGTGTTTCACGTGAAACACGTTGATTAATTTCCTGGACAATTTGTTCCAATTGGCGAACATTCAGTCCTTCTTTTTCAATTCGCTTCAATAAAGATTTCAACTGTTCTTCATCTTTTATTGTAAGTAAAGTTCTTCCATGAGCCATTGAAAGTTGACCGTTTGCAATCATATCTTGAACGAATGAAGGGAGGCTTAACAAACGAGTATAATTTGCGATATAAGGCCTGCTTTTACCAAGACGTTTTGCTAATTGTTCTTGTGTTACATTTAGCTCGTTCATTAACATCTGATATGCCATTGCCTCTTCCATAGGATTTAAATCTTCTCGTTGTAAGTTTTCAAGCAAAGCAAATTCCATCATTTGCTGCTCATTTAATTGCCTTACGACAGCAGGCACTTTCTCAAGTCCGGCCTCTTTAGCAGCACGATATCTTCTTTCACCTGCAACTATTTCATATCCTTTAATACTCTTTCGAGCAATTAAAGGTTGCAATATACCGTGCTCTTTAATAGAAGCCGCTAATTCCTGAATCGCTTCTTTATTGAAATATTTACGTGGTTGATATGGATTCGGCCTTAATTCAGTTACTATAATCTCCTGAATTGTTTCTTCTTCTTTCACATCTAAATCTGGAAAAAACACGTTGATTCCTCTTCCTAATCCCTTAGCCACCTGCAATCACTTCCTCTGCTAAATCTAAATATACTTCTGCTCCTCTTGATTTAGCGTCATACTGCATAATTGGTTTTCCATGACTTGGTGCCTCACTTAAGCGAACATTACGAGGAATAATCGAACGATATACTTTATCTCTAAAGTATTTTTTCACTTCATCTATAACTTGAATTCCTAAATTTGTACGAGCATCCAACATCGTTAACAATACACCTTGAATTGCTAAATTTTTATTTAAATGCTTTTGCACAAGTCGAACTGTATTTAATAGCTGACTTAACCCTTCCAGCGCGTAATATTCACACTGTACAGGAATAATAACAGAATCTGCTGCGGTTAATGCATTAATCGTTAATAACCCTAAGGATGGGGGACAGTCAATAATAATATACTCATATTCATCACGAATTGGTTGTAACGCTCTTTGCAAGCGTACTTCCCGGGAAATGGTTGGTACCAATTCAATTTCAGCACCAGCCAATTGAATTGTAGCGGGTAGAACATCTAAGTTTTCAGTTGCGGTTTTCCGTATGGCACCTTGAACATCTGCATCTTCTACAAGAACATTATAAATACATTGATCTAATTCAGACTTTTCAATCCCTACACCAGTCGTTGCATTTCCTTGAGCATCAATATCTACGAGAAGGACTTTTTTTCCTACTTGTGCCAATCCAGCCCCTAAATTAACGGATGTTGTTGTTTTTCCAACACCGCCTTTTTGATTAGCAATAGCAATGATTTTTCCCATGATGTCACCTACTTTCAACCTTTCTTTCTTATTCTAGAAACAATTACGTTTATTGTAACATGAAATAAAAGTTTTTCTTTTACGTCCTTATTAAACTTCAAAATTTATTTCTAAACTCCTTCTTGCTTTAACAAGAAAATATAGTAAAAGAGACCTCTCCAATAGGATAAGGTCTCTAGCACGTAATTATTTTTTCTTCGGAATTTTAATCGTAATTTGATAGTATTCATCAAACTCTTCTTCCGCAGAATTAACATTCAAACCACTATTAGCAACCATTTGTAATGATTGTCTAATCGTGTTCATAGCAATTCTCGCATCTCGACTTACTGCTTTTTGCTTCGCTTTGCGCTTTGGTTTTACTTCTTCTAATAACTTTGCAATTCGTTCTTCTGTTTGCTTTACATTCAATTGCTTCTCCACAATCTCTTGTAAAACCTTCAGTTGTAATTCCTCATTCTTCAAAGGAATAAGGGCGCGAGCATGCCGTTCTGTAATACTTTTTTCTAATAATGCACTTTTGATTTCTTCAGGCAATTTTAATAATCGCAATTTATTTGCGACTGTCGATTGTCCTTTTCCAAGTCGTTGTGCCAATGCTTCTTGTGTTAAATTATGTAACTCAATCAGCTTTTGATATGCCACAGCTTCCTCAATTGCTGTTAATTCCTCACGTTGCAAATTTTCAATTAACGCTACAGAAGCTGTCTCAGTATCATTTAAATTCTTTATTATTGCAGGAACTTTTTCCCACCCTAACTTTGTTGCTGCGCGGAAACGCCTTTCCCCGGCAATAATCTCGTACTTATCATCCTCATACTGTCTCACAACAATCGGCTGGATAAGCCCATGTGTACGAATCGTTAATGCTAGCTCCTCAATACGTGCATCGTCAAAAACTGTTCGTGGTTGATAACGGTTAGGGGTAATGTTTACTATCGGAATTTCCTGTATTTCTTCATATACCTTTTTAGCTATTTCTTCATGGCTTTCGTCTTGTAATTCGAATTCGCTCTCTTTATCTCCAAAGCCAAATAAACGAGAAAACGTATTTTTCATACATATTCCACCACCTTTTAGGCCTATTGACTGTTCTACATAAAATGTTTCCTATGAAACATTTACGTTTTCATTTATATAATTTAATCTTACGTCTAATAAGATTTATTTTTCAATAGGTAATTTATTGGGCGTTCCCGGTTTGCGTGGATATTTCTTTGGTGTCTTGCGCTTTTTCTCGATTAATAAAATATTACGCTCGCTTTCTTCAAACGGTAATTGGAACGTAGACATTTCTTTCAATTCTCCGCCAAGTACCTCTAAAGCATATTTGCCATTTTCGATTTCTTCGTTCGCCGCTGCACCTTTCATTGCAATGAATGTTCCCCCTACTTTTACAAGTGGTAAACATAGCTCACTTAATACAGAAAGACGTGCAACTGCACGTGCCATTACAATATCGTATGCTTCACGTACACCTTCTTTTTTTCCAAATGTTTCAGCACGATCATGACAAAATGCAACATCACTTAATTCTAACTTTTGCGCTAAGTGATTTAAGAAATTAATACGTTTTTGTAATGAATCTACAATTGTTACTTTTAAGTGTGGGAAACAGATTTTTAAAGGGATACTTGGGAATCCAGCTCCTGCTCCAACATCACAAATAGAAAATGGTTTCGAAAAATCATAATAAAAAGCCGCTGTAACAGAATCAAAAAAGTGTTTTAAGTATACTTCTTCTTTCTCCGTAATAGCCGTTAAGTTCATTTTTTCATTCCACTCTACTAATGTTTCAAAATAGATTCCGAACTGCTCTAACTGTCTAGAAGAGAGGGAAATACCCTTCTCTTCTAGCATAGATTGAAATTGTTCTATGTTCATCTAGCAATATCTCCTTACTATGTTATTGGTTCGATACTCGTGCAATTTTTCCTTGTTCAATGTAAATAAGCAAAATGGAAACATCAGCTGGATTTACGCCAGAAATACGTGAAGCTTGCCCCATTGAAAGCGGACGAACATCTTTCAATTTCTGTCTCGCTTCTGAGGCAAGGCTAGAAATCGCATCATAATCAATATCCACAGGAATTTTTTTGTTTTCCATTTTCTTCATACGTTCTACTTGCTGTAAAGATTTTTCAATGTATCCTTCGTACTTGGTCTGAATTTCAACTTGTTCCGTAATTTCATCACTTAATGGTACTTCACTTGGTACTAAAAGATGAATATGCTCATATGTCACCTCTGGACGACGTAATAAGTCACTTGCACGTATTCCATCTTTCAATTCACTTCCGCCAATACTACGAATTAATTCTTGAACTTCAGGACGCGGTTTAATAAAAATACTCTCTAACCGTTCCTTCTCCTGTTCAATTTGTAACTTTTTATTTGTAAATCGCTCATAGCGATCTTCTTTAATTAAGCCAATTTCACGACCAACTTCAGTTAAACGAAGGTCAGCATTATCATGGCGTAATAATAGGCGATATTCTGCACGAGACGTTAATAAACGATATGGTTCATTTGTACCTTTCGTTACAAGGTCATCAATTAAGACACCAATATAAGCATCAGCACGACCTAAAATAACTTCTTTTTTACCTAAAGAACGACACGCTGCATTAATCCCAGCCATAAGCCCTTGTCCTGCTGCTTCTTCGTAACCAGAAGTTCCGTTAATTTGTCCTGCTGTATATAAATTTTTAATTTTTTTCGTTTCAAGTGTTGGCCATAGTTGAGTTGGTACGATCGCATCATATTCAATTGCATAACCCGTACGCATCATTTCAACATTTTCTAGGCCAGGAATTGTTCTAAGCATTGCACGCTGTACATCTTCTGGTAAGCTCGTCGATAAGCCTTGTACATATACTTCTTGTGTATTACGTCCTTCTGGCTCTAAGAAAATTTGATGACGTGGTTTATCATTAAATCTTACTACCTTGTCTTCAATTGAAGGGCAATATCTAGGCCCTGTTCCTTTAATCATACCAGAATACATAGCTGAGCGATGTAAGTTTTCATCTATTAAACGATGTGTTTCTGTACTTGTATACGTTAACCAACATGGAATTTGATCCATAATAAATTTTGTCGTTTCAAAAGAGAAAGCACGTGGCTTATCATCACCTGGTTGAATTTCTGTTTTACTATAATCAATCGTATTACTGTTTACACGCGGAGGTGTACCTGTTTTAAATCTAACAAGATCAAAACCAAGTTCCTCTAAGTGTTCAGATAATGTAATAGATGGTTGCTGATTATTTGGACCACTTGAATATTTTAAATCTCCCATAATAATCTCACCACGTAAAAATGTTCCCGTTGTAATTACAACTGTTTTCGCTGTGTATTCAGCACCAGCTTGCGTAATTACCCCTTTACATACACCATCTTCAATAATTAAACGCTCTACCAGACCTTGAAACAACGTTAAGTTTGGTGTTTCTTCAATTGTTTTCTTTAATTCATGCTGGTAAGAGAATTTATCAGCTTGTGCACGAAGCGCGCGTACAGCTGGTCCTTTACCCGTATTTAACATACGCATTTGAATATGTGTTTTATCAATATTGCGTCCCATTTCTCCGCCTAATGCATCAATTTCACGAACAACAATCCCTTTTGCTGGTCCACCAACAGAAGGGTTACATGGCATGAACGCTACCATATCTAAGTTAATTGTTAACATTAATGTTTTTGAGCCCATTCGTGCTGCCGCAAGACCAGCTTCACATCCTGCATGACCTGCACCGATTACTATGACATCATATGAACCGGCATTGTATCCCATTGTTTATTCCTCCTAATAACCTCTATCTTACTAAATCATCTCTGATTAAAGTTTTACTTTATTTTCCTAAACAAAATTGAGAGAACAATTGGTCAATTAAACTTTCATGGACAGTATCACCAGTAATTTCACCAAGTATTTCCCACGCTCTTGTTAAATCAATTTGAACCATATCAATCGGAACACCATTTTCTATCGCTTCAATTGCATCGTTAATTGTTCTTCCTGCTTGTGTTAATAATCCGATATGTCTCGCATTAGACACGTATGTCATATCCGCAGAATCAATTGTTCCTTCAAAGAATAAATCAGCTATTGCCTTTTCAAGCTCATCTATTCCTTGCTCCTCAATTAAAGATGTTGTAATAACACGATTGCCTACCGCTAAATCTGTAACACGTTCCATATCAATTCCTTGCGGTAAATCTGTCTTATTTACAATGACAATGAAATCTTTTCCTTGTACAGCACGGAATAGATCCTCATCTTCATTTGTTAAAGCCTCGCTATAGTTCACTACAATTAACACTAAGTCTGCTTGGCTCATCATTTCCTTCGAACGCTCTACACCAATTCGTTCAACAATATCTTCCGTTTCACGAATTCCGGCTGTATCTATAAGTTTAAGTGGTACACCACGCACATTAACGTACTCTTCAATAACATCACGAGTTGTTCCTGCAATATCAGTTACAATTGCCTTTTTCTCCTGAACAAGACTATTTAATAGCGATGATTTCCCAACGTTAGGTCTACCGATAATCGCGGTAGAAATGCCTTCACGTAAAATCTTTCCTTGCTTCGATGTTTCTAATATCTTTGCAATTTCAGCACGGACATGTGTAGCTTTCTCAATTAAAATATTATGCGTCATCTCTTCTACATCATCATATTCTGGGTAATCTATATTCACCTCAATATGAGCTAATGTTTCTAATATTTCTTGACGCAGATGGCCGATTAATTTAGATAATCGTCCTTCCATTTGGTTAATCGCTACATTCATAGCACGATCTGTTTTCGCACGGATTAAGTCCATAACAGCTTCTGCTTGTGATAAATCAATACGTCCATTTAAAAAAGCACGTTTTGTAAATTCACCAGGCTCTGCCAGTCGTACTCCTTGCGCTAAAATAAGCTGTAATACTTTATTTACCGAAACAAGTCCACCATGACAGTTAATTTCTACTATATTTTCACGCGTAAAAGTCCTTGGTGCACGCATAATGGACACCATAACTTCTTCAATAACTTGATTTGTATCTAAATCGACAATATGACCATAATGAATTGTATGAGAAGAAACCTGTGTTAAATCCTTCCCTTTAAAAATACGATCGACTTTCTCAATCGCATCATCCCCACTTACTCGAACAATGGCAATTGCACCTTCCCCAAGTGCTGTGGAAATTGCGGCAATTGTATCAAATTCCATGTCCTTTCACCTCACTTGCTTATTTATCTCTATTTCAACATGAATTTTTTCCGTCACTAAATTATTAGGATACCATAACGAACCTATCTACAAAAGAATAATAACTCATTTTATTATGTCCTTATGTAAAAAACACTAAACTTATTCACAGTGGATAAGTTTAGTGTTTTTTAGTTATCCACATTTATTTTCTCCTCAAAAAAACCGGCACTCAATTGAGTAACCGGTCACTTGGAAGATATTACAACATACCGATGTGGTTCTTTCCCTTCAGAAGTTGTAATGATATTTTGATGATTAGATAATGCTTGGTGAATAATTTTTCGTTCGAAAGAAGGCATTGGTTCTAGAACAACTCTTTTTTTCGTACTCACTACTTGTTTTGCTAATCGATAGGAAAGAGTTTCTAACGTGTTTTTTCTTTTACTACGATAGTTTTCAGCATCCAGTGTAATACCAATATATTGCTTTGTATTACGGTTCGCAACAAGCTTTGTTAAATACTGTAAAGAATTCAACGTATTCCCTCTTTTACCAATTAAAACACCAATATTTTCACCAGAAATTGTAAATTCAACTTCGCGTCCTTTTACAATTTTTCTAATCTCAACTTCCACACCCATATTTTGAATAACATTTTTTAAATATTCTTCACATTCTTGGATTGGATCTTTTTTCAATACAACTTCTACAACAGCGGGGCGATTCCCAAATAAACCTAGGAACCCCCTCTTACCCTCATCGATAATATTTATATCTACTCGATCTTTCGAAGCATTTAATTGTCTTAAAGCATCTTGTACTGCCAGCTCGACTGTTTGTCCTTTAGCAGTAATCATACTCACTTGCTTGATCCTCCTGCCTTACTAGCCTTAATTTCAGGCCCTTTGATCATATACATTTGAGCGATACCAAAGATATTACCAACTACCCAGTACAATGATAGTGCTGCTGGGAAGTTAATTGCAAAGACTAAAATCATAATTGGCATAAGCCAAATCATCATTGCCATTTGCGGATTTTGTCCAGCCGTTCCTGCCATTGCAAGCTTTTGCTGAATAAACGTCGTAATAGCTGCAACAACTGGAAGGATATAGAAAGGATCCGCCTGTCCTAAATCGAACCATAAAAATGTATGTTCACTAATTGCTGTTGTTCTCATAATCGCATGATAAAACGCGAATAAAATAGGCATCTGAACAAATATTGGTAAACATCCTGCTAATGGGTTTACACCATTCTTTTGATATAACTGCATCATTTCTTGTTGTAGTTTTTGCTGTGTTGCTTGATCTTTAGAACTATATTTCTCTTTTAATTTCACCATTTCTGGTTGTAACGCCTGCATTGCTTTCGTACTCTTCGTTTGTTTAATCATTAATGGTAATAATGCAAAACGAATGATAAGAGTTGTAACAACGATTGCTAAACCGTAATTACTACCAAATAATTCTGCAAAATACGTGATTAACTGAGAAAGCGGGTATACGAAATATTCATTCCAAATCCCAGTGCTTTTCGGTGTAATCGGTTGATTTGTTTCACTACAGCCGGTAGCAATTGCCATTAGCATAATAACCATGGCTAATAAACCTATTTTCTTTTTCAAAGCCTGCTCCTCCTTGTTTCGGTATGTATATAGTGTAATTCATTTCCTTACGCTACTTTTTTATTCTTTTCATACCAGAGCGTTTAAAGACATGAATTAAGCTTTTCTTTAACTCTTCATATGTCATCTCTGCACAAGGCTTCCTTGCTATTATAACAAAATCTTTTCCAGAATCTATCTCATCTTTTAATTCTATAATCGATTGGCGAATCATACGCTTAATTCGATTACGCACTACTGCATTTCCTATTTTCTTACTAACAGAAAGACCAATGCGAAAATGCGGCTGTTTTTCTTTATCTAATTTGTATACAACAAACTGGCGATTGGCATTCGATTGTCCTTTTTGGAAAACAGCCTGGAATTCATCATTCTTTTTTATACGATTTTTTTTCTTCATATCATTTGACACTCCTGTATTTCATCAGCGGAAACTCATTATTATTAGAAAAAAAGACCACTGAACGATCAGTGGTCTACGCAGATAATACTTTTCTTCCTTTACGACGACGAGCTGCTAGCACTTTACGTCCGTTTGCTGTGCTCATACGGCTGCGGAAACCATGTACTTTGCTGCGCTTACGTTTATTTGGTTGGTAAGTTCTTTTCATTATATGACACCTCCCTGAGGAATATCTGTTAAAGACAGTCTAATAAATTATAGTAAATCAAATAGGAAAATGTCAATGGTTCTCGAAATTTTCATCAAATATTCATTTTTAACCTATTCACACACTTTTTCACAGTCCCTATATTTCCTTGTGGATAAATATATTTTCTCTTTTTTGTATCCACAAACTCTTTTTTTACTTTTACACAGTATATCGTATTGTGGACAAGTTTATTCCACAAGGTATTGATTTTGTGGATAACTTTCTTAAATTCATTGCTATAGCTGCTTTTTTTTGATATTATAGTTGTGTTTTCACTTTGAATAAGTTTTCCACACCTTTATTTTATCCACAATTTGTGTATAACATGTGGATAGTTTAAATCACATGTGAGTAAATAGTTGTCCACATGTGTTATTTTGTCGAAAACTCTATCTCGGATACTAACGACGTTTTTATATTTTAAAATACGTTTCGTATAAATATGCATTAGAAATATTTACAGGTTGTACAATTGTTGCGCAACCTTATTCTTTTACCATCTTTGTAAAGGAGGGACACCTTTGGAAAATATCTCTGATTTATGGAATAGTGCCTTAAAAGAATTAGAAAAAAAGGTAAGCAAGCCAAGTTATGAAACCTGGTTAAAATCAACAACTGCTCATAACTTAAAAAAAGATGTATTAACTATTACAGCTCCAAATGAATTCGCTCGTGACTGGCTAGAATCTCATTATTCGGAACTAATCTCCGAAACACTTTATGATTTAACAGGGGCAAAACTAGCTATTCGTTTTATCATTCCCCAAAGTCAGGCAGAAGAGGATATAGATCTCCCTTCTGTTAAGCAAAAACACGCACATGATGAGTCTAATCACTTACCACAGAGTATGTTAAACCCAAAATATACATTTGATACATTTGTTATTGGCTCTGGTAATCGTTTTGCACATGCTGCTTCTTTAGCTGTAGCTGAAGCACCAGCTAAAGCCTATAATCCGCTCTTTATTTACGGGGGCGTTGGACTTGGAAAAACACATTTAATGCACGCAATTGGGCATTATGTAATTGAACACAACCCAAATGCAAAAGTTGTATATTTATCATCTGAAAAATTTACAAATGAATTTATTAATTCAATTCGTGATAATAAAGCTGTCGATTTTCGTAATAAATATCGTAATGTAGATGTCTTATTGATAGATGATATTCAATTTCTTGCTGGAAAAGAACAAACACAGGAAGAGTTTTTCCATACATTTAATGCGTTACATGAAGAAAGTAAACAAATTGTGATTTCAAGCGATAGACCACCAAAAGAAATCCCAACTTTAGAAGATCGCCTTCGTTCTCGCTTTGAATGGGGGTTAATTACGGACATTACGCCACCAGATTTAGAAACTAGAATCGCAATTTTACGTAAAAAAGCAAAAGCAGAAGGTCTTGATATACCAAATGAAGTTATGCTTTATATCGCAAATCAAATCGATTCAAATATTCGTGAACTAGAGGGTGCACTTATTCGAGTTGTAGCTTATTCATCTTTAATTAATAAAGATATGAATGCTGATTTAGCGGCTGAAGCGCTTAAAAATATTATTCCAAACTCTATACCTAGAATTATTTCTATTTCTGATATTCAAAAGGCTGTTGGGGGCGTCTATCAAGTAAAATTAGAAGATTTCAAAGCAAAAAAACGGACAAAATCCGTTGCATTCCCTCGCCAAATTGCGATGTATTTATCACGTGAACTTACGGACTCATCTTTGCCAAAAATAGGTGAAGAATTTGGTGGCCGCGATCATACAACAGTAATCCATGCTCACGAAAAAATTTCGAAGCTATTAAAAACGGATACTCAATTACAAAAACACGTTGAAGAAGTTAAGGATATTTTAAAATAGTAGTAGCTGAATAGTGTGAATAACTTAGCTTATTTTACGCACAGTCTATCCACATGTAGATAGACTGTTTTTACATCTTTAAACAGGGTTATCCACATATCCACAAGCCCTATTACTATTACTACTACTTTTTTATCTTTATTAAATAAATAAAATCTTATACTTACCGGAGGTTTTTCGTTATGCGTTTTACAATACAAAAAGACTATCTTGTAAGAAGTGTACAAGATGTAATGAAGGCAGTTTCTTCTCGTACAACAATTCCAATTCTTACAGGGATTAAAGTTGTAGCAACTGAAGAAGGAGTTACTTTAACAGGTAGTGATGCAGACATCTCTATCGAATCATTTATCCCAGTCGAAGATGCTGGAAAAGAAATTGTGGAAATTAAACAATCAGGAAGTATTATTTTACAAGCAAAATATTTTAGTGAGATCGTAAAAAAATTACCTAAAGAAACTGTCGAAATTTCTGTAGAAAATCATTTTATGACAAAAATAAAATCTGGAAAATCAGAGTTCAACTTAAATGGTTTAGATGCTGCTGAATATCCGTTATTACCACAAATCGAAGAACATCATGTATTTAAGATTCCAACAGATTTACTAAAGCACATGATTCGTCAAACAGTATTTGCAGTTTCAAGTTCTGAAACAAGACCGATCTTGACAGGTGTAAACTGGAAGGTATATAACAGCGAGCTAACTTGCATTGCAACAGATAGTCACAGACTAGCACTTCGTAAAGCAAAAATCGAAGGGTATAATATTGCCGATGAATTTCAAGCGAATGTCGTTATTCCTGGTAAGAGCTTAAGTGAATTAAGTAAAATTCTAGATGAATCCGAAGAAATGGTAGATATCGTTATTACGGAGTATCAAGTATTATTCCGTACAAAACATTTATTATTCTTCTCAAGATTATTAGAAGGAAATTATCCAGATACAACGCGTTTAATTCCAGCTGAAAGTAAAACTGATATATTTGTAAATACAAAAGAATTTTTACAAGCGATTGATCGTGCGTCGCTGTTAGCAAGAGATGGTCGTAACAACGTTGTTAAATTATCGACATTAGAACAACAGATGTTAGAGATTTCTTCGAATGCACCAGAAATCGGAAAAGTAGTAGAAGAGGTTCAATGTGAAAATGTAGATGGAGAAGAATTAAAAATATCTTTTAGTGCAAAATATATGATGGACGCATTAAAGGCTTTAGATAGTACAGAAATTAAAGTTAGTTTTACTGGAGCAATGAGACCGTTTTTAATTCGCACAGTAAATGATAATTCCATTATCCAATTAATTTTACCAGTCCGTACTTACTAAGTAAGGATTAAGGGTTGCTAGTGTAAAGGTACTAGTGACCCTTATTTGATTTGTGGGGTATTACTTTCCTAATGCTAGTTTATTTAGTACAATGAAAGAATGAACACTTTCAGAAAGTGAGCGATTTTATGAAACTTATTAAGATTTCAACAGAATACATTACACTAGGACAATTTTTAAAGTTAGCTGATGTAATTGATACAGGTGGCGCTGTGAAATGGTTCTTACAAGAATATGAAGTATACGTGAATCAAGAACTTGAAAATAGAAGAGGCCGAAAGTTATATGCAAATGATATTGTTGAAATTCCGGGAAGCGGAACTTTCCAAGTTCAGGCATAAAGGGGGATCCCTTTGTTTATTACAGAAATACAATTAAAAAACTATCGCAATTATGAGCATTTAGAGCTTTCCTTTGAGGATAAAGTCAATGTAATTATTGGTGAAAATGCGCAAGGGAAAACGAATCTGATGGAAGCTATTTATGTATTGGCGATGGCGAAATCTCATAGAACTTCGAACGATCGTGAACTCATTCGTTGGGATGAGGATTATGGTAATATAAAAGGTAGATTACAAAGGCGAAATAGTTCAGTATCCTTAGAATTAAATATTTCAAAAAAAGGTAAAAAGGCAAAGTTAAATCAGTTAGAACAACAAAAATTGAGCCAGTATATTGGTGAAATGAATGTTGTTATGTTTGCCCCAGAAGATTTAAATCTTGTAAAAGGAAGCCCTCAAGTACGAAGACGCTTTTTGGATATGGAACTTGGACAAATAGCTCCGGTCTATTTGTATGAATTAAGTCAATATCAAAAGGTACTCACGCAACGAAATCATTTACTTAAGAAGATGCAAGGGAATAGTAAAAATGAGGAAACGATGTTGGATGTATTTACACTTCAACTTATTGAGCATGGTGCAAAAATTTTGCGAAAACGTTTTGAGTTTTTGCATTTACTACAAGAATGGGCTGCTCCAATTCATCGCGGAATTAGCAGGGGATTAGAGGAGTTAGAAATCGTTTATAAACCAAGTGTAGATGTATCAGAATCAATGGATTTGTCGAAAATAAAGGAAGTATACTATGAAAGTTTTCAATCTGTGAAACAACGTGAAATTTTTCGGGGTACAACTTTACTTGGTCCTCATCGTGATGATTTACAATTCTTCGTTAATAGTAAAAATGTTCAAGTCTTTGGTTCACAAGGACAACAACGAACAACCGCACTATCCCTAAAATTGGCTGAAATTGAATTGATATACTCAGAGGTTAAGGAATATCCAATTCTTTTACTAGATGATGTGTTATCAGAATTAGATGATTATCGTCAATCGCATCTGCTAAATACAATTCAAGGAAAAGTACAAACCTTTGTGACAACGACGAGTGTCGAGGGAATTGAACACGAAACATTGAAAGAAGCGAAAACAATTCATGTAACGAACGGCACGGTAGATTGTGAAATAGACAGAAAATAATTTCTGTTTAAATGGAAAAGTAGGTGATCTTTGTGTCAATGGAACAAAAGCAAATGCAGGAAAATGCATATGATGAAAGTCAGATTCAGGTGTTAGAAGGACTGGAGGCAGTTCGAAAGCGTCCTGGTATGTATATTGGTTCTACAAGTGGAAAAGGTCTTCATCACCTCGTGTGGGAAATTGTTGATAACAGTATTGATGAAGCTTTAGCAGGATATTGTGATGAAATTAATGTCAGTATTGAAGAAGATAATAGTATTGTTGTAACAGATGATGGTCGTGGTATCCCTGTTGGTATACAAGAAAAAATGGGACGTCCTGCTGTAGAAGTTATTATGACGGTACTCCATGCCGGTGGTAAATTTGGCGGTGGTGGTTATAAAGTTTCTGGTGGTTTGCATGGTGTAGGTGCATCTGTTGTAAATGCTTTATCAACAGAATTAGAGGTATTTGTACATCGAGATGGAAAAATACACTATCAAAAATATGAACGCGGGGTCCCGGCTGCGGATTTAAAAGTAATAGGTGAAACTGATCGTACAGGAACGATCACACGCTTTAAGCCAGATTCAGAAATTTTTACAGAGACGACAGAATACGAATTTGATACATTAGCGACTCGTATGCGTGAGTTGGCGTTTTTAAATCGTAATATTAAATTAACAATTGAAGATAAGCGTGAACATAAGCAAAAGAAAGAATTCCATTATGAAGGTGGAATTAAATCATATGTTGAACATTTAAATCGTTCAAAACAACCGATTCATGAAGAACCTGTATATGTTGACGGTTCAAAAGATGGGATTCAGGTTGAGGTTGCTCTTCAATATAACGAAGGCTATACAAATCATATTTATTCATTTACAAATAATATTCATACGTATGAAGGCGGTACACATGAGGTAGGTTTTAAGACTGCTCTAACACGTGTAATTAACGATTATGGTCGTAAAAATAATATTTTAAAAGATGCGGATAGTAATTTAACTGGTGAAGATGTTCGTGAAGGCTTAACAGCAATCGTGTCAATTAAGCATCCAAATCCACAATTTGAAGGACAAACAAAGACGAAACTTGGAAATAGTGAAGCGAGAACGATTACAGAGTCTGTATTCTCAGAGGCGTTTGAAAAGTTCTTACTAGAAAACCCTAATGTTGCACGTAAAATTATAGATAAAGGGACTATGGCAGCGCGTGCACGTGTAGCGGCTAAAAAGGCTCGTGAACTAACGCGCCGAAAGAGTGCTCTAGAAGTTTCAAGTTTACCAGGGAAGCTAGCTGATTGTTCTTCTAAAGATCCAGCAATTAGCGAAATTTATATCGTGGAGGGTGACTCTGCGGGCGGATCTGCAAAACAAGGACGCGATCGTCATTTTCAAGCGATTTTACCACTGAAGGGTAAAATTATTAACGTTGAAAAGGCACGTTTAGATAAGATTTTATCAAATGATGAAGTTCGTACAATTATTACAGCAATTGGTACAAATATTGGTGGGGATTTTGCTATTGAAAAAGCTCGCTATCATAAAGTTATTATTATGACAGATGCCGATGTTGATGGTGCACATATTCGTACCCTATTATTAACGTTCTTCTATCGTTATATGCGTCAAATCATTGAGTGTGGATATATATATATCGCACAGCCACCGTTGTTTAAAGTACAACAAGGTAAAAAAATTCAATATGCTTATAACAATAAAGAACTTGAAAAAATACTAGCTGAATTACCAGCTCAACCTAAGCCCGGGATTCAGCGTTATAAAGGTCTAGGGGAAATGAATCCAACTCAGCTGTGGGAGACGACAATGGACCCAGAAGTACGTTCGTTACTTCAAGTTTCCCTTCAAGATGCAATTGAAGCGGATGAAACATTTGAAATTTTGATGGGTGATAAAGTAGAGCCGCGTCGTAACTTTATCCAAGAAAATGCAAAATACGTGAAAAACCTTGATATTTAAGTGAGTAATGACAGGAATCTAAGTATTCCTGTCTTCTACATATAAATCAATGTATGTGTAACGGAAATGTAAGAGGAGGTGCTCGTTGATGTCAGACAATCAACAACAAGCACGAATTCGAGAAATTAATATTAGTCATGAAATGCGTACCTCATTTTTAGATTACGCAATGAGTGTTATCGTGTCTCGTGCATTACCAGATGTTCGTGATGGATTAAAACCAGTTCATCGTAGGGTTTTATATGCGATGAATGATTTAGGAATTACAGCTGATAAAGCATATAAGAAGTCGGCGCGTATTGTCGGCGAAGTAATTGGTAAGTATCACCCGCACGGTGATTCAGCTGTTTATGAAACAATGGTACGTATGGCACAAGATTTTAGTCAACGTTACATGCTTGTTGATGGACATGGTAATTTCGGTTCTGTTGATGGAGATTCAGCGGCAGCAATGCGTTATACAGAAGCAAGAATGTCTAAGATTTCTATGGAATTAATACGCGATATTACAAAGAATACAATTGATTATCAAGATAACTACGATGGTTCTGAAAGAGAGCCAGTTGTATTACCAGCGCGTTTCCCTAACTTATTAGTCAATGGTACGACGGGTATTGCGGTTGGTATGGCAACAAACATTCCACCGCATCAACTTGGAGAAGTAATTGATGGTGTGTTGGCATTAAGTCATAACCCTGATATCACTATCGCGGAATTAATGGAATATATTCCTGGGCCAGACTTCCCAACTTCAGGTTTAATCTTAGGGCGAAGTGGAATTCGAAGAGCTTACGAAACAGGTCGCGGTTCTATTATACTTCGTGCTAAAGTTGAAATTGAAGAGAAAGCAAATGGTAAACAAACTATTATCGTAACAGAACTACCTTATCAAGTTAATAAGGCGCGATTAATTGAAAAGATCGCAGAACTAGTTCGTGATAAGAAAATTGAAGGTATTACAGATTTACGTGATGAATCAGATCGAAATGGTATGCGTATTGTTATGGAAGTACGTCGTGATGCCAATGCCAATGTACTATTAAATAATCTATATAAACATACAGCACTCCAAACAAGTTTCGGTATTAATATGTTGTCTCTTGTAAATGGAGAGCCACAAGTCTTAAATTTAAAACAAAATCTATATTATTATTTAGAGCATCAAAAGGTAGTGATTCGTAGACGTACTGCTTATGAATTAGAGAAAGCAGAAGCGCGTGCTCATATTTTAGAAGGCTTACGAATTGCTTTAGATCATCTTGATGAAGTTATTACTTTAATCCGTAGTTCAAAAACAGCTGATATTGCAAAACAAGGTTTAATGGAACGTTTCGGCTTAAGTGAGAAACAAGCGCAAGCGATTTTAGATATGCGTTTGCAACGTTTAACTGGATTAGAACGCGAAAAAATCGAACAAGAATATCAAGATTTAATGAAGATAATTGCAGAGTTAAAAGCAATTTTAGCAGACGAAGAAAAAGTTCTTGAAATTATTCGCGAGGAATTAGCTGAAGTAAAAGAGCGTTTTAATGATAAGAGAAGAACAGAAATTACAATTGGCGGTATGGAAGCTATAGAGGATGAAGATTTAATCCCAGAACAAAATATCGCAATTACACTTACTCATAATGGTTATATTAAGAGGTTACCGGCTTCTACGTACAAAACACAGAACCGTGGGGGACGTGGTGTACAAGGAATGGGTACGAATGATGATGACTTTGTCGAACATTTATTAACAACGTCTACTCATGATCATATTTTATTCTTCACAAACAAGGGTAAAGTATACCGTACAAAAGGATATGAAATTCCAGAGTATAGTCGTACAGCAAAAGGTATACCGATTATTAATCTATTAGGGGTAGATAAGGGTGAGTGGATCAACGCTATTATTCCAATTCGTGAATTTGGTGACGACCAGTTCTTATTCTTTACAACGAAACAAGGTATCTCTAAGAGGACACCACTTTCATCATTTGCCAATATACGTACAAATGGTTTAATTGCAATTTCTCTTCGTGAAGAGGATGAATTAATCTCTGTACGCTTAACATCTGGTGATAAAGATATTATCGTTGGGACAAGTAACGGTATGTTAATTCGTTTCAATGAGCAAGATGTGCGTTCAATGGGACGTAATGCGGCTGGTGTAAAAGCAATTACATTAGGTGATGAAGATCAAGTTGTAGGTATGGAAATTGTCGAAGAGGATGTAAATGTTCTAATTGTAACGAAAAATGGTTATGGAAAGCGTACACCGATTGATGAATACCGCCTGCAAAGTCGTGGTGGTAAAGGTCTGAAGACTTGTAATATTACAGATAAAAACGGTAAGTTAGTAGCGGTTAAGTCTGTAACAGGCGAAGAAGACATTATGTTAATTACAGCAGCGGGCGTTATTATTCGTATGCCGGTTGATCAAATCTCTCAAATGGGACGTAATACACAAGGTGTTCGTCTAATTCGATTAGAAGATGAGCAAGAGGTAGCGACAGTAGCAAAAGCGCAAAAAGATGAAGAAGAAGAATCTAATGAAGAGGATTCTTCTGAAGAGTAAGAGTGGGGATTTCTCCCCCTCTTATTTTTTTATAATAATACTTGCATAGCAATAGGAAAGTGTATATAATAGGAAAAGTCAGCAAATGAGAGATACAAGTTATCGAAAAAACTTGTTGACGAAAATAATATACTATGATATATTATGAAAGTCGCTGAAACGCGATGTTGAACTTTGAAAACTAAACGAAACAAACAACGTGAAACGTCAATTTTTATTTTTAGATGCTAGACAAACTAACTTTATTGGAGAGTTTGATCCTGGCTCAGGATGAACGCTGGCGGCGTGCCTAATACATGCAAGTCGAGCGAATGGATTAAGAGCTTGCTCTTATGAAGTTAGCGGCGGACGGGTGAGTAACACGTGGGTAACCTACCTATAAGACTGGGATAACTCCGGGAAACCGGGGCTAATACCGGATAATATTTTGAACTGCATAGTTCGAAATTGAAAGGCGGCTTCGGCTGTCACTTATGGATGGACCCGCGTCGCATTAGCTAGTTGGTGAGGTAACGGCTCACCAAGGCGACGATGCGTAGCCGACCTGAGAGGGTGATCGGCCACACTGGGACTGAGACACGGCCCAGACTCCTACGGGAGGCAGCAGTAGGGAATCTTCCGCAATGGACGAAAGTCTGACGGAGCAACGCCGCGTGAGTGATGAAGGCTTTCGGGTCGTAAAACTCTGTTGTTAGGGAAGAACAAGTGCTAGTTGAATAAGCTGGCACCTTGACGGTACCTAACCAGAAAGCCACGGCTAACTACGTGCCAGCAGCCGCGGTAATACGTAGGTGGCAAGCGTTATCCGGAATTATTGGGCGTAAAGCGCGCGCAGGTGGTTTCTTAAGTCTGATGTGAAAGCCCACGGCTCAACCGTGGAGGGTCATTGGAAACTGGGAGACTTGAGTGCAGAAGAGGAAAGTGGAATTCCATGTGTAGCGGTGAAATGCGTAGAGATATGGAGGAACACCAGTGGCGAAGGCGACTTTCTGGTCTGTAACTGACACTGAGGCGCGAAAGCGTGGGGAGCAAACAGGATTAGATACCCTGGTAGTCCACGCCGTAAACGATGAGTGCTAAGTGTTAGAGGGTTTCCGCCCTTTAGTGCTGAAGTTAACGCATTAAGCACTCCGCCTGGGGAGTACGGCCGCAAGGCTGAAACTCAAAGGAATTGACGGGGGCCCGCACAAGCGGTGGAGCATGTGGTTTAATTCGAAGCAACGCGAAGAACCTTACCAGGTCTTGACATCCTCTGAAAACTCTAGAGATAGAGCTTCTCCTTCGGGAGCAGAGTGACAGGTGGTGCATGGTTGTCGTCAGCTCGTGTCGTGAGATGTTGGGTTAAGTCCCGCAACGAGCGCAACCCTTGATCTTAGTTGCCATCATTAAGTTGGGCACTCTAAGGTGACTGCCGGTGACAAACCGGAGGAAGGTGGGGATGACGTCAAATCATCATGCCCCTTATGACCTGGGCTACACACGTGCTACAATGGACGGTACAAAGAGCTGCAAGACCGCGAGGTGGAGCTAATCTCATAAAACCGTTCTCAGTTCGGATTGTAGGCTGCAACTCGCCTACATGAAGCTGGAATCGCTAGTAATCGCGGATCAGCATGCCGCGGTGAATACGTTCCCGGGCCTTGTACACACCGCCCGTCACACCACGAGAGTTTGTAACACCCGAAGTCGGTGGGGTAACCTTTATGGAGCCAGCCGCCTAAGGTGGGACAGATGATTGGGGTGAAGTCGTAACAAGGTAGCCGTATCGGAAGGTGCGGCTGGATCACCTCCTTTCTATGGAGAATTGATGAACGCAGTTCATCAATATAAGTTTCCGTGTTTCGTTTTCGTTTAGTTTTGAGAGTTCAATATAAGTATTGACTCTTAAATAGGAATATGATATAAATAAATTCCGCAATTTGTATGGGCCTATAGCTCAGCTGGTTAGAGCGCACGCCTGATAAGCGTGAGGTCGATGGTTCGAGTCCATTTAGGCCCACCATACATTTTACGGGGCCTTAGCTCAGCTGGGAGAGCGCCTGCCTTGCACGCAGGAGGTCAGCGGTTCGATCCCGCTAGGCTCCACCAAAAAGCTATTTTATATAGCAAATGGTATGTTCTTTGAAAACTAGATAACAGTGTAGCTCATATTTTTTAATTTTAGTTTGGTTAAGTTAGAAAGGGCGCACGGTGGATGCCTTGACACTAGGAGTCGATGAAGGACGGGACTAACGCCGATATGCTTCGGGGAGCTGTAAGTAAGCTTTGATCCGAAGATTTCCGAATGGGGAAACCCACTATACGTAATGGTATGGTATCCTTACCTGAATACATAGGGTATGGAAGACAGACCCAGGGAACTGAAACATCTAAGTACCTGGAGGAAGAGAAAGCAAATGCGATTTCCTGAGTAGCGGCGAGCGAAACGGAATCTAGCCCAAACCAAGAGGCTTGCCTCTTGGGGTTGTAGGACATTCTATACAGAGTTACAAAGGAACGAGGTAGACGAAGCGACCTGGAAAGGTCCGTCACAGAGGGTAATAACCCCGTAGTCGAAACTTCGTTCTCTCTTGAATGTATCCTGAGTACGGCGGAACACGTGAAATTCCGTCGGAATCTGGGAGGACCATCTCCCAAGGCTAAATACTCCCTAGTGATCGATAGTGAACCAGTACCGTGAGGGAAAGGTGAAAAGCACCCCGGAAGGGGAGTGAAAGAGATCCTGAAACCGTGTGCCTACAAATAGTCAGAGCCCGTTAATGGGTGATGGCGTGCCTTTTGTAGAATGAACCGGCGAGTTACGATCCCGTGCGAGGTTAAGCTGAAGAGGCGGAGCCGCAGCGAAAGCGAGTCTGAATAGGGCGTTTAGTACGTGGTCGTAGACCCGAAACCAGGTGATCTACCCATGTCCAGGGTGAAGTTCAGGTAACACTGAATGGAGGCCCGAACCCACGCACGTTGAAAAGTGCGGGGATGAGGTGTGGGTAGCGGAGAAATTCCAATCGAACCTGGAGATAGCTGGTTCTCCCCGAAATAGCTTTAGGGCTAGCCTTAAGTGTAAGAGTCTTGGAGGTAGAGCACTGATTGAACTAGGGGTCCTCATCGGATTACCGAATTCAGTCAAACTCCGAATGCCAATGACTTATCCTTAGGAGTCAGACTGCGAGTGATAAGATCCGTAGTCAAGAGGGAAACAGCCCAGATCGCCAGCTAAGGTCCCAAAGTGTGTATTAAGTGGAAAAGGATGTGGAGTTGCTTAGACAACTAGGATGTTGGCTCAGAAGCAGCCACCATTTAAAGAGTGCGTAATAGCTCACTAGTCGAGTGACTCTGCGCCGAAAATGTACCGGGGCTAAATACACCACCGAAGCTGCGAATTGATACCAATGGTATCAGTGGTAGGGGAGCGTTCTAAGTGCAGTGAAGTCAGACCGGAAGGACTGGTGGAGCGCTTAGAAGTGAGAATGCCGGTATGAGTAGCGAAAGACGGGTGAGAATCCCGTCCACCGAATGCCTAAGGTTTCCTGAGGAAGGCTCGTCCGCTCAGGGTTAGTCAGGACCTAAGCCGAGGCCGACAGGCGTAGGCGATGGACAACAGGTTGATATTCCTGTACCACCTCTTTATCGTTTGAGCAATGGAGGGACGCAGAAGGATAGAAGAAGCGTGCGATTGGTTGTGCACGTCCAAGCAGTTAGGCTGATAAGTAGGCAAATCCGCTTATCGTGAAGGCTGAGCTGTGATGGGGAAGCTCCTTATGGAGCGAAGTCTTTGATTCCCCGCTGCCAAGAAAAGCTTCTAGCGAGATAAAAGGTGCCTGTACCGCAAACCGACACAGGTAGGCGAGGAGAGAATCCTAAGGTGTGCGAGAGAACTCTGGTTAAGGAACTCGGCAAAATGACCCCGTAACTTCGGGAGAAGGGGTGCTTTCTTAACGGAAAGCCGCAGTGAATAGGCCCAAGCGACTGTTTAGCAAAAACACAGGTCTCTGCGAAGCCGTAAGGCGAAGTATAGGGGCTGACACCTGCCCGGTGCTGGAAGGTTAAGGAGAGGGGTTAGCGTAAGCGAAGCTCTGAACTGAAGCCCCAGTAAACGGCGGCCGTAACTATAACGGTCCTAAGGTAGCGAAATTCCTTGTCGGGTAAGTTCCGACCCGCACGAAAGGTGTAACGATTTGGGCACTGTCTCAACCAGAGACTCGGTGAAATTATAGTACCTGTGAAGATGCAGGTTACCCGCGACAGGACGGAAAGACCCCGTGGAGCTTTACTGTAGCCTGATATTGAATTTTGGTACAGTTTGTACAGGATAGGCGGGAGCCATTGAAACCGGAGCGCTAGCTTCGGTGGAGGCGCTGGTGGGATACCGCCCTGACTGTATTGAAATTCTAACCTACGGGTCTTATCGACCCGGGAGACAGTGTCAGGTGGGCAGTTTGACTGGGGCGGTCGCCTCCTAAAGTGTAACGGAGGCGCCCAAAGGTTCCCTCAGAATGGTTGGAAATCATTCGTAGAGTGCAAAGGCATAAGGGAGCTTGACTGCGAGACCTACAAGTCGAGCAGGGACGAAAG
Organism: Bacillus mycoides; assembly: GCF_000832605.1. Lineage (GTDB taxonomy): Bacteria > Bacillota > Bacilli > Bacillales > Bacillaceae_G > Bacillus_A > Bacillus_A mycoides. The sequence goes on along the minus strand of NZ_CP009692.1, from coordinate 477,968 downwards.
TCGGGCTTAGTGATCCGGTGGTTCCGCATGGAAGGGCCATCGCTCAACGGATAAAAGCTACCCCGGGGATAACAGGCTTATCTCCCCCAAGAGTCCACATCGACGGGGAGGTTTGGCACCTCGATGTCGGCTCATCGCATCCTGGGGCTGTAGTCGGTCCCAAGGGTTGGGCTGTTCGCCCATTAAAGCGGTACGCGAGCTGGGTTCAGAACGTCGTGAGACAGTTCGGTCCCTATCCGTCGTGGGCGCAGGAAATTTGAGAGGAGCTGTCCTTAGTACGAGAGGACCGGGATGGACGCACCGCTGGTGTACCAGTTGTTCTGCCAAGGGCATAGCTGGGTAGCTATGTGCGGAAGGGATAAGTGCTGAAAGCATCTAAGCATGAAGCCCCCCTCAAGATGAGATTTCCCATAGCGTAAGCTAGTAAGATCCCTGAAAGATGATCAGGTTGATAGGTTCGAGGTGGAAGCATGGTGACATGTGGAGCTGACGAATACTAATAGATCGAGGACTTAACCATATAATATGAAGCAAATGTTATCTAGTTTTGAAGGAATATACCTTCATAGTTTGGTGATGATGGCAGAGAGGTCACACCCGTTCCCATACCGAACACGGAAGTTAAGCTCTCTAGCGCCGATGGTAGTTGGGACCTTGTCCCTGTGAGAGTAGGACGTCGCCAAGCAAGCTAAAAACACAAGTCTTTTGACTTGTGTTTTTTTTATTTCCCATGAAATAGGTTGGATTCCGTTAATAAAAATGCTGAAATATAGTAAGGGATTTTTTGAGCAGAAATATTGAGAAACTGATAAATAAATGGATAATCTTCAGATCCATAGCTTCCAAGTAAGTCATACCACCAATCTGTTTCATACCTCGAAATCATGCTTAAATTATAGAGCAATAAATAATGAACAAGGAGCTCAGGCAACACTGGCTTAGAGTTTCTAGGGTCGTTCGTAAGTGGTAAATAATAAGTGTCAGCAAGATACTCGTAGTATAAAGGTGTGCTATACATAGGATTCCATGATTGAATAGGTGCTGAAAAAAACACATTTAATTCATTATTTTTCTCAGGTACGTGTTGTATTGATAAATGCTTACAAGCTGTTTCGATGTAACGAGAAAATCTCTCTTTAGTCATATGTAGTCGATCTAGTATGTTGACTGAAAAGGAGAGCTCATTTTTATTTGTTGAATCGATTTTATATAATGTTGTTCCTTTTTGACTATAGCGAAATAAATGTTGTAACTCAGGGATTTTTCCCATTAGCTCTAACATATTAAACTTTTCTGTTTCCAAGTGTTTCATGTGAAACAGTTGTTCTGCAGCGTGAGTAAATAGTCCGTTTTTCTGTATTTTCACCTCATCTTCTAAAAATTGATATCCTTGTTTTTTTCGTTTACGGGTTGTCACTCCATGTGCTAAAACGGTTGTTGATTCTGGATAGTTTGGATTAATAGTTAATAAACAAGCTTTAAAAAGTTGCCCCATTCCATAAAATAACAGCATTGGCTGAATGGAAAATGGTGCTGTTTTATATAATTCATAATAATTTTTACCGTGTTCTAAGTAATAAATAAATGGATAACAATTTTCAAAACTTTTTTTTTCGGCATCCTGAATCGAGGATTTTTCATAACAACGGGCAAGATAACGTTGTACATTTTGAGATGAAAAGAAGAAACTTAATTGCTGCCAAGTACAATGTGTTTGATGCATATATTACGCTCCTTTTATTGTCTAAAAATTCTAACATATATATACGTCCTTGACAGTATTTTAACCAATTGATAAGCTACTAATAATAATTTCTGGTATCATGGGGGGAACAATTATGTGGGAATCTAAATTTGTTAAAGAAGGTTTGACTTTTGATGATGTATTACTTGTACCAGCGAGGTCAGATATATTACCAAGAGAAGTAAGTGTTAAAACAGTTTTATCTGAAAGCTTACAGTTAAACATCCCGTTAATTAGTGCAGGAATGGATACAGTAACAGAAGCTGACATGGCTATTGCAATGGCTCGCCAAGGCGGTTTAGGAATTATTCATAAGAATATGTCTATTGAACAACAGGCAGAGCAAGTTGATAAAGTAAAGCGCTCTGAAAGCGGCGTTATTTCAGATCCTTTCTTCTTAACTCCAGAACATCAAGTATATGATGCAGAACATCTTATGGGAAAATATCGTATCTCAGGTGTACCAGTTGTAAATAATTTAGATGAGCGAAAATTAGTTGGTATTATTACAAACCGTGATATGCGTTTCATCCAAGACTACTCAATCAAAATTTCTGACGTAATGACAAAAGAACAGTTAATTACAGCTCCAGTTGGTACTACACTGGAAGAAGCTGAAAAGATCCTACAAAAGTATAAAATTGAAAAGCTCCCTCTTGTTGATAATAACGGTGTATTACAAGGGCTTATTACAATAAAAGATATTGAAAAAGTAATTGAATTCCCAAACTCTGCTAAAGATAAGCAAGGACGCTTATTAGTTGGAGCAGCTGCTGGTGTAACGGCTGATGCTATGCTTCGTATCGATGCATTAGTAAAAGCTAGCGTAGATGCAATTGTACTTGATACAGCTCATGGGCATTCTAAAGGTGTTATTGAAAAGGTAAAAGAAGTTCGTGCGAAATATCCAGCACTAAATATTATCGCTGGAAATGTTGCTACAGCTGAAGCAACGAAAGCATTAATTGAGGCTGGTGCAAACGTAGTTAAAGTTGGTATTGGACCAGGTTCTATTTGTACAACGCGTGTTGTAGCTGGTGTTGGTGTACCACAATTAACAGCAGTTTATGATTGTGCAACAGAAGCTCGTAAACACGGTATTCCAGTTATTGCTGATGGCGGTGTTAAGTACTCTGGTGATATGGTTAAAGCTTTAGCAGCAGGAGCACACGTTGTTATGCTAGGTAGTATGTTTGCTGGCGTTGCTGAAAGCCCTGGAGAAACTGAAATTTACCAAGGTCGCCAATTTAAAGTATATCGTGGTATGGGTTCTGTTGGAGCAATGGAAAAAGGAAGTAAAGATCGTTACTTCCAAGAAGGAAACAAAAAACTTGTTCCTGAAGGTATTGAAGGACGCGTACCATATAAAGGACCTTTAGCAGATACAGTTCATCAATTAGTTGGTGGATTACGTGCAGGTATGGGATATTGCGGAGCGCAGAATTTAGAATTCTTACGTGAGAATGCACAGTTCATTCGTATGTCAGGTGCAGGTTTACGTGAAAGCCATCCTCATCACGTACAGATTACAAAAGAGGCTCCAAACTACTCATTATAATGTCTTATATACAAATAGACAGAGATTTGATATCTCTGTCTATTTTTTTTTGATTATGTTAGAATAACGGTTATGTGAGTACATAGATATTGGGGGTAGCAAAAGTGAAAGGTATGTTTTGCAAAAGATTCATTGCGTTGGTAACAGTGCTTACAATAGCTTGTAGCATGCTTGTACCATATAGCAATGCATCAGCAGAAACAGGAGCCGCTTTAAACATTGAAGCAGGTGCGGCAATTTTAGTAGAAGCGAATTCTGGGAAGATTTTATATCAAAAAAATGCAGATGAGTTATTATCAATTGCTAGTATGACAAAAATGATGAGTGAATACCTAGTGAACGAGGCTATTGCGAAAGGGAAACTAAAATGGGATCAAAAAGTTAAGGTTTCCGAATATGCTTATAACATTTCGCAAGATCGTTCATTATCGAACGTGCCTCTACGAAATGGTGAATCTTATACAGTAAAAGAGCTATACGAAGCAATGGCAATTTATTCTGCTAATGGTGCAACGATAGCGTTAGCTGAAGCAGTTGCTGGAAAAGAAGTAGACTTTGTAAAAATGATGAATGATAAATCGAAAGAGTTAGGATTAAAAAATTATAAGTTTGTAAATTCTACGGGCTTAACGAACAAAGATTTAAAAGGACACCATCCTGAAGGGACAACTCCAGATGAAGAAAATAAAATGTCTGCGAGAGATGTAGCAATTTTAGCACAACGTCTTATTCAAGATTTCCCTAAAACATTAGACATAGCAAAAATTTCAAAAAAAGTATTCCGTGAAGGTACTCCGGATCGGATCGAAATGCCTAACTGGAACTGGATGTTAAAAGGGTTAATTAAGGAATACGAAGGCGTAGATGGTCTGAAAACAGGATCAACTCCAGAAGCAGGAGATTGTTTCACTGGTACGATTGAAAGAAATGGTATGCGTTTCATTTCTGTAGTTATTAAAACAAAATCTCACACGGCAAGATTTGATGAGACAAAGAAATTATATGATTATGGCTTTGCTAACTTTGAAATGAAGAAAATGTATGAAAAAGGTTCTTCGGTTAAAGGAAAAGAAACAGTAAGAGTTGAAAATGCGAAAGATAAAGATGTAGCAGTTCAAACGAAGCAAGCTGTTTCACTTCCGGTGCCAAAGGGAAGTAAAGACGTTTATAAAACAGAATTTAAAGAAGGAAATAAGGGACAAGAGGCACCTATGAAAAAGGGAGTTACACTTGGCCAAATGGTTGTAACGTCTAAAGATAGTAATGATCCTGGATTTTTATCAGGAAAATCATTACAAGTAGACCTTATAACAAAATCTGAAGTAGAAGAGGCAGGCTGGTTCACACGTTCTATGCGCGGAATTGGTTCTTTCTTTAGTGGTATGTGGAATAGTGCTGTTGATACAGTAAAAGGTTGGTTTTAAAAGCTCCTCATTGTAGGAGCTTTTTCTTATTCCTATTTTTCATACCGACTTTATGAAAAAGTAGTGGACAAGCATCAGATAGTTAGTGGTAGAATGTAAGAGTATTCTTAATTTTCTTCTTTAACGGGGGAAAGCAATTCACCTAGGGGGGTTTTTGTACATGACAAATGTAACAGGGACAGAACGTGTAAAACGTGGAATGGCAGAAATGCAAAAAGGCGGCGTTATTATGGACGTAGTTAACGCCGAGCAAGCAAGGATTGCAGAAGAGGCAGGTGCAGTTGCTGTTATGGCATTAGAGCGTGTACCTGCAGATATTCGTGCAGCAGGTGGCGTTTCTCGTATGGCAGATCCAACAATTGTTGAAGAAGTTATGGGTGCTGTATCAATTCCGGTTATGGCAAAATGTCGTATCGGTCACCTTGTAGAAGCACGTGTATTAGAATCATTAGGGGTAGACTATATCGATGAGAGTGAAGTATTGACTCCTGCTGATGAAGTATACCATTTAAATAAACGTGATTACACAGTTCCGTTTGTATGTGGTTGCCGCGATATCGGAGAAGCTGCACGTCGTATTGCAGAAGGTGCAGCTATGCTTCGTACAAAAGGTGAACCTGGAACAGGAAACATTGTAGAGGCAGTGCGTCATATGCGCCAAGTCAATGCAGAAATCCGTCAAGTTGCAAGTCTACGTGAAGATGAGTTAATGACATATGCAAAAAATACTGGTGCTCCTTATGAAGTACTACTTGAAATTAAACGCCTTGGTCGCCTGCCAGTTGTAAACTTTGCAGCAGGTGGTGTAGCAACACCAGCAGATGCAGCGTTAATGATGCAACTTGGTGCTGATGGTGTATTTGTTGGATCTGGTATCTTCAAATCAGAGAACCCAGAGAAATTTGCACGTGCAATCGTTGAAGCAACGACTCATTATGAAGATTACGAACTAATTGCAAGCCTTTCTAAAGGATTAGGTAATGCAATGAAAGGTATCGAAATTTCAACGTTATTACCAGAACAACGCATGCAAGAGCGTGGATGGTAATTAAAGGAGATCTTTAAAATGGTGAAAATCGGTGTACTAGGTCTTCAAGGTGCAGTTCGTGAGCATGTAAAATCAGTTGAGGCAAGTGGTGCAGAAGCTGTTGTTGTAAAGCGTGTAGAGCAACTTGAAGAGATTGATGGTCTTATTTTACCAGGCGGTGAAAGTACAACAATGCGCCGTCTTATTGATAAGTATGCTTTCATGGAGCCTCTTCGTACATTTGCGAAGTCTGGTAAACCAATGTTTGGTACATGTGCAGGAATGATTCTTCTTGCGAAAACACTTATTGGCTATGAAGAAGCACATATTGGTGCTATGGATATTACGGTTGAGCGCAATGCGTTCGGACGCCAAAAAGATAGTTTTGAAGCTGCACTTTCAATGAAAGGTGTGGGAGAAGACTTTGTTGGTGTATTTATCCGTGCTCCGTATGTTGTAAATGTAGCTGATGATGTTGAAGTACTTTCTACGCATGGCGAGCGAATGGTAGCGGTAAGGCAAGGGCCGTTTTTAGCTGCTTCTTTCCATCCGGAATTAACGGATGATCATCGTGTAACAGCATACTTTGTAGAAATGGTAAAAGAAGCGAAAATGAAAAAAGTTGTATAAGTAACTTGCAACTTGTATAAGATTATAGTAAATTGATGATAACAATTTTATAAAATAAGCGTGTTGATAGGAAGTAGTAACAAATGTTGTTTCTTATAGAGAGTCGATGGTTGGTGGAAATCGATAGAAACAGTTTGTGAATCCATCCTGGAATGGAATGTGGAATATCTTTTGATTAGTAAACATTCCCGGTGAAGAGCCGTTATTTCTACTTGAGAGGAAAGCGGTAATGCTTTCAACTAGGGTGGCAACGCGGGTTAACTCCCGTCCCTTTGTATAGGGACGGGAGTTTTTTGTGTTTTATAAAATAAAAGGAGGAGTATATAATGCTTGATATTAAATTTTTACGTACGAATTTTGAAGAAGTAAAAGCAAAATTACAGCATAGAGGCGAAGATTTAACGGATTTTGGTCGCTTTGAAGAACTTGATACGAGAAGAAGAGAGCTACTTGTTCAAACAGAAGAATTAAAAAGTAAACGTAACGAAGTATCTCAACAAATTTCAGTATTAAAGCGTGAAAAGAAAGATGCGGAAGCTCTGATTCTAGAAATGCGTGAAGTTGGGGAAAAAGTAAAAGATCTTGATAATGAGCTTCGTACAGTTGAAGAAGATTTAGAAAGATTAATGCTATCTATCCCAAATATCCCTCATGAATCTGCTCCAATAGGTGAAACAGAGGATGATAACGTAGTAGCACGTACTTGGGGAGAAGTGAAAGAATTTACTTATGAGCCAAAACCACATTGGGACCTTGCTACTGATTTAGGGATTTTAGATTTTGAACGTGCTGGGAAAGTAACAGGAAGCCGATTTGTATTTTACAAAGGTGCTGGTGCAAGATTAGAACGTGCTTTGATTAGCTTTATGCTTGACCTTCATACTGATGAGCATGGATATGAGGAAGTATTGCCTCCTTATATGGTAAACCGTGCAAGTATGACTGGAACAGGACAACTTCCAAAGTTTGAAGAAGATGCATTCCGTATTGAAAGTGAAGATTATTTCCTAATCCCAACAGCTGAAGTACCTGTAACGAATATGCATCGTGATGAGATTGTGAGTAAAGAGCAATTGCCGATACGATATGCTGCGTTTAGCTCATGCTTCCGTTCTGAAGCAGGTTCAGCTGGTCGTGATACACGTGGTTTAATTCGCCAACACCAATTTAATAAAGTTGAACTTGTGAAGTTCGTGAAACCAGAAGATTCTTACGAAGAGTTAGAAAAATTAACAAATGATGCAGAGCGCGTGTTACAATTATTAGAGTTGCCATATCGCGTTATGAGCATGTGTACAGGAGATTTAGGATTTACAGCAGCGAAGAAATACGATATTGAAGTATGGATTCCAAGCTATGGTACATATCGTGAAATTTCTTCTTGTAGTAATTTTGAGGCATTCCAAGCGAGACGCGCGAATATCCGTTTCCGTCGTGAGCCAAATGGTAAACCGGAACATGTTCATACACTAAATGGATCTGGTCTTGCAATTGGACGTACAGTGGCAGCTATTTTAGAGAACTACCAACAAGAAGATGGTACAATTATAATTCCAGAAGTTCTTCGCCCTTATATGGGAGGAAAAACAGTTATTAAATAAGTTAAAACATTCATCGGTATGAGTGATTGGTAATTATGGACGTTGTCAGCAGTGTCATAAAGGAGAGGGGAAGTAAAATTTCCCTTTCCTCATAATTTATTATAGTAGGGTTGACTAACTGTTTTTCTTTTGATATTATATTTGATGTCAATATGGAGGTATACCCAAGTCTGGCTGAAGGGATCGGTCTTGAAAACCGACAGGCGGCGAGAGTCGCGCGGGGGTTCGAATCCCTCTACCTCCTCCAGATATAATTGACAACAGCGCATATAAGTGGAGATTGGAGAACTCGTTACCAACACGTAACGAGTTTTTATTTTAAAACCAATCATAAAGTATGATGTAAGGATATAGTGTCCTTATTACACACTCATATTCCGATGATTATCTTCATAGATATGAAAGGAGTTAACATGGATCTTATTATACAAACGTTTCCTTTAGATGGAAAAACTTTATATTATGTACAATGTCCTGTCTGTAAGAACAATAGAATTTTAAACAGTGGTGCAAATGTGTCGCGCATTATAAGTGATGATACATTCCGTAAACTTTGTGGTTGCACTTGTGATGTAAAACAGGTTGCAAAAAAAGTAGAGGTACCAAAAGAAGCTGAAAAACCAGCTGTGCAAAAAGAAGTAACTCCAAAACGTACAGGGAAATTACTAACAGCAGTAATTAATGGGAAAGAATTGACTGTTAAAGAGATTGCTGAAACATATGATATTAGTACGAGTACTGTTCGTCAGCGTATTAATGCTGGAAAGCCAGAGAGTGAAATTATTGCTCCGACAAAAAAGAAAAAGTAATTTCATAGGAAAACCCGTGCATATGCACGGGTTTTTTATTTTACAAGTTTACGTGTTTGTTTTAAAAAATGTCCAATTTTTTTAATGATTGGTTCGATTGAATCGCCATCTTTTAAAATATCGTATTCATTAATGTTTAATCGTAAAACAGGGCATGAATTAAAGTTATTAATCCAGTTATCGTAACGTCCATGCATCTCTTTCCAATATTCAATTGGTGTTTGCTGCTCCATGGGACGTCCTCTTTCTTGAATACGATCGACAATATCATCAAAAGAACCTTCTAGGTAAATTAATAAGTCTGGATGAGGGAAGTAAGGAGTCATGACCATAGCATCAAATAACCCTTTGTATGTCTCATAATCAGTTTCAGTCATTGTACCCTTTTCGTAATGCATTTTTGCGAAAATACCAGTGTCCTCATAGATAGAACGGTCTTGAACAAAACCGCCACCATATTCGAAAATTCTTTTTTGTTCTTTAAATCGTTCTGCTAAAAAGTACACTTGTAAGTGAAAGCTCCAGCGTGTGAAATCAGCATAGAACTTGTCCAAATATGGGTTGGAATCTACTTTTTCAAAAGATGTACGATAACCTAAAGCGTTAGCCAATGCAGTTGTCATAGTTGATTTACCGACACCTACTGTTCCAGCAATAGTGATAACTGCATCATTTGGTATATCATATTTTTGCCTTAAATTCATTGTTATTTCGACTCCTTCAAGAGAGTATTTTGAAGAGCTGATAAGATGACATTTAAATCATCATGATTTCTTACAAAATCCATATCGTCTCCATTAAATTTCAATACTGGAATATCTGGATGGTCCTTTTTGAAAGCATCCATTGCTGTTTCGTAATCTTTTGTAAGCTGTAGCAAGTAATTTGGATCCATATTTTTTTCGAATTCTCTTCCGCGCATGGCAATTCGTTTTTGTAATGTTTCTAGGCTCGCTGTTAAATAAACGATGACATTTGGCACAGGCATATCTTGCGTAAGAATGCGATAAATTTGCATGTACTTGTCATATTGAGAATCTTTTAATGTACGGGATGCAAAAATTAAATTTTTAAATATATGATAATCTGCTACTACAGGCTTTCTTTGATTCAAATACTTTATGTTAATATCCTCTAGTTGTTTGTATCTATTACAAAGAAAGAACATCTCTGTTTGAAAACTCCATTCGTCGATGTCTTCGTAGAATTTTCCTAAAAAAGGATTTTCATCAACAATCTCTTTTAGTAAGTGGAGTTGCATGTGAGTTGAAAGTTCCTTCGCAAGTGAAGTTTTTCCAACACCAATTGGTCCTTCAACCGTGATAAATGGTACTCCGGTCACGCTGTTTCCTCCTTTCAATCAGTGATTTACCGTGACTACTAAAAACACAAAACAGAATTATTGTAGCACAAGAGGGGAGCGAGCGGACTAATTTGATATAAAAAGTTAGAAAATAGATATGTATTAATTAAATTTTATTTGGGATGACGGTACAATATTTGCCTTTAATGTGGCTTCCATTATTTTTAAAGCATGTTCATTATCTTGCTCGTTATTAGAAGCGATGCAATCCCGTGGTACATAAAGTGTATAATTTCTCATATGGGCATCATTAGCTGTAAAAAGGATGCATATGTTCCCGGCAATTCCTGTTAAAATGAGATTTTCGATTTTTAAATAACCTAATAAAGAATTCAAAGGTGTTTCATAAAAAGCAGAGTAATGTGGTTTAATAAAAATGTAATCGTCAGTATGCGGAGCAATGGCCTCGATAATATTTTTACTATACTCATTTGTACAATGGGTGATAAGTTGATCAATATCAGATCTCCAAAGTTGATAGTGATCATTGACATAAATTATTGGATAGCCCAATGATTTCATGGTGTCCTTTAATTGTAAAATGGGGTTCTTTATAATTTCACATTTCTGTGCCAGGATGGGTCCGTGGGAGAATTGAAAATCATTAATCATATCGATAATGAGTAAGGCGGTATTTTTCATATGTAATTCCCTCTCTTTCTTCTTTAGGTTGGATTGAATTTGTAAAAGTTATCCCACCTGCAAGAAATGAAAAAGTGTATTTTATTTTTGGTGAAAGGACTATATTATGGAGCGAGATATATATTTTATGCAGTTAGCAATAGAGGAAGCGAAGAAGGCGGAGGCGATACAAGAGGTACCAATTGGTGCTGTAATTGTGCTAGATGGTGAAGTGATTAGTGTCGCACATAACTTAAGAGAAACTGAACAGAGATCAATAGCTCACGCCGAACTCTTAGCTATTGATGAAGCTTGCAAAAAATTAGGGACATGGCGTTTAGAAGATGCAACGTTATATGTAACATTAGAACCTTGCCCAATGTGTGCAGGGGGAATTGTTTTATCGCGTATAAAACGGGTTGTATATGGTGCGAGCGATCCGAAAGGTGGATGTGCAGGTACGTTGATGAATCTTTTAACTGATGAGCGTTTTAATCATCAGTGTGAAGTAGTGCCTGGTGTACTTGAAGAAGAATGTGGTACGTTGTTAACGATTTTTTTTAGGGAGCTTCGTAAGAAAAGAAAAGAAGTGAAAAAACTAGAGAAAAGTAATGGTAACTAACGTATTTGCATTTTGTAAAAAAACAAGTTATACTGATAATGCCTTATCCAAGGCAACCGAATATTGGTTTTAACTTTGCCGTGCTAAGCGGGGAGGTAGCGGTGCCCTATACTCGCAATCCGCTCTAGCGAGGCTGAATCCCTTCTCGAGGTTATGTTGCTGTAAGGTCTGCCTTAAGTAAGTGGTGTTGACGTTTGGGTCCTGCGCAACGGGACCCCGTGAACCTTGTCAGGTCCGGAAGGAAGCAGCAATAAGCGGGTTTTCTCGTGTGCCGCAGGAGTGCCTGAACCGAGCTAACTGCTTGAGTAACGCTTATGGTACGTAATCGACAGAAGGTGCACGGCAGTTATATATGTATACAAAACTCACCTTTATATAAAGGTGAGTTTTTTGTATGGAAAATAACTTTTGGAATCTATAAACAGAATGGGTTATAATAAATAAGATAATAACCTTTGAGGGAGGCCGTATTTTCGTGTCATACCAAGCGTTATACCGAACATGGAGACCGCAAAAATTCGAAGATGTAGTCGGTCAAAAGCACGTGACAAAAACGTTGCAAAATGCCCTTCTTCAAGAGAAAGCTTCACATGCTTATTTGTTTTCGGGTCCGAGGGGAACAGGGAAAACGACAATTGCAAAAGTATTTGCAAAGGCAATTAACTGTGAACACGCCCCGGTAGCTGAACCTTGTAATGAATGTCCTTCTTGTTTAGGAATTACACAAGGGTCTATTTCAGATGTATTAGAAATTGATGCGGCTTCAAATAACGGTGTAGATGAAATTCGAGATATAAGAGATAAAGTAAAATATGCTCCAAGTGCTGTAGGATATAAAGTATACATTATTGATGAAGTTCACATGCTTTCTATGGGTGCCTTTAATGCGCTTTTGAAAACTTTAGAAGAGCCGCCAGGACATGTTATTTTTATTCTGGCGACAACAGAACCGCATAAAATTCCAGCTACAATTATTTCGCGTTGTCAGCGTTTTGAGTTTCGAAAGATATCAGTAAATGATATCGTTGAGAGATTATCGACGGTCGTGACAAATGAAGGTACGCAAGTAGAAGATGAAGCGTTACAAATCGTAGCGCGTGCCGCCGAAGGTGGTATGCGTGATGCGCTCAGTCTTATTGATCAAGCTATTTCTTATAGTGATGAAACGGTGACGAGTGAAGATGTTTTAGCTGTAACAGGATCTGTATCTCAGCGATATTTGGGTGACCTGGTAGAATGTATACGTGAAAATGATGTATCAAGAGCGTTACGTATTATAGATGAGATGATGAGTAAAGGGAAAGATCCAGTTCGCTTTATGGAGGATTTCATTTACTACTATCGTGATATGCTTTTATATCAAACTTCACCACAATTAGAACATATGTTGGAACGGGTAATTGTAGATGATCAATTCCGTACGTTAAGTGAAGAAATGCAACCGGAAGTAATCTATGAAATTATTCATACCCTTAGTAAGGGGCAACAGGAGATGAAGTGGACAAACCATCCAAGAATATTCTTGGAAGTTGTTATGGTGCAACTGTGTCAGCAGTTTATGATGCAAGCAAACGGCGTAGATCGTTTACAAGCGATTATGAATAGGATGCAGCAGTTGGAGAAAGAGTTAGAGCAAGTTAAAAAGAATGGCGTGCCAGCTGGTGTGCAGCAGGAAGTAAGAGAGACGCGGGCAACACCAAAACCGGTACGAACAGGGAGTATGAAAATTCCTGTTGGACGTGTGAATGAAGTGTTAAAGCAAGCGAAGCGTCAAGATTTAGAACAGTTGAAAGCTGTATGGGGCGAATTATTAGGAAGGCTCAAGTCACATAACAAAGTAGCATTTGCTGTTTTATTAGAAAATAGTGAACCAGTTGCGGCTTCGGATGATACCTATGTGTTAGCATTTCAATATGAGATTCATTGTAAAATGGCTAGTGAAAATCGAGAAGCAATGGATACATTGGAACAAACTCTTTTTGAATTGTTAAGTAAAAGGTTAAATATGATTGCTATCCCAAAAAGTGAATGGGGTAAAATTCGTGAAGACTTTTTACAACGCGAAGGCGGGGATTCTGAAGAAAGCCCAGAACAAAAAGAAGATCCTCTTATAGAAGAGGCTGTAAAATTAGTAGGGCAAGAACTTATTGAAATAAAAGAGTAATAATAATGAGGAGGAATTAATTATGATGCGTGGCGGAATGGGAAATATGAATAATATGATGAAACAAATGCAAAAGATGCAAAAAGACATGGCGAAGGCGCAAGAAGAGCTTGGCGAAAAAACAGTTGAAGGTACAGCTGGCGGCGGAATGGTTACTGTTATTGCAAATGGTCATAAGCAAGTTCTTGAAGTGAAAATTAAAGAAGAAGTTGTAGATCCAGAAGATATCGAAATGTTACAAGACTTAGTATTAGCTGCAACGAATGATGCACTTAAAAAGGTTGATGAACTTTCAAACTCTACAATGGGCAAATTTACAAAAGGCATGAACTTACCAGGTGGAATGTTCTAGGAGGATATTGATATATGCATTATCCAGAACCGATATCAAAATTAATCGATAGTTTTATGAAGTTGCCAGGAATCGGACCGAAAACAGCGGTTCGATTGGCATTCTTCGTGTTAGATATGAAAGAGGATGATGTACTAGGTTTTGCGAAAGCACTTGTGAATGCAAAGCGAGATTTAGCGTATTGTTCTGTGTGCGGACATATCACTGACCGCGATCCTTGTTATATTTGTGACGATTCGCATAGGGATCAATCGGTTGTTTGTGTAGTACAAGAGCCGAAAGATGTAATTGCGATGGAAAAAATGAAAGAATATCAAGGTGTATATCATGTTTTGCGTGGTGCCATTTCTCCAATGGAGGGAATTGGACCAGAGGATATTAATATCCCGCAGTTATTAAAGAGACTGCAAGATGAAACAGTACAAGAAGTGATATTAGCAACAAACCCTAATATTGAAGGGGAAGCCACAGCGATGTACATATCCCGCCTCTTAAAGCCAACAGGAATTAAAGTAACTCGTATTGCACATGGTCTGCCAGTTGGTGGAGATTTAGAATATGCAGATGAAGTAACACTATCGAAAGCTTTAGAAGGCCGTAGAGAGATATAAGAGGAGAAGGGAAAATGTTCTTTCAAAAAAAGGGTAAGTTGCGTAAAGAGTATGACGATAAGTTAATTGTATTATTAGAAAAGGTAAAGAATGAATGGCTACGTCAGAAGAGACTGGTTGAACAAAGTGTTGAGCCGTCTCAAGATGTACTTTGTTCTTTAAAAATAGCAGAGGCGAAATATTTTTTCTTGTTAAAAGAAGCAAAACGTCGTCCTGTGAAAATGGAACAATGGTAAAAGGTCCTGCTTTTTAAAGCGGGACCTTTTACTTTTTATCGATTTATTTGTGAGTAATAGGGCTACTTTATTTTTGGGATATAAAGAGGAGAAAGAAAAAATGGGAATGGAATTAGTTGTATCTAATTGCTAGTGCTTAGAAGAAAGATTACTGATTAAAGGTTATAAAGATGAAGTGGTAGGAGTTATGTTATAGATGTTCTTTTTTCTTGTCTTGTCCCATACAAATGGATATGTATAGGTCATTCATAAGGAGGAAAAAATGAATTCTACAATTATTATTGTTGGCATTCTTTCTTTAGTTTTTATTTTTCTTGTTTTTGGTGTTTCTGCTAAACCAATACGTTTTATAGGGAAAGCACTCTTTCATGTCACTTTAGGTATAGCGTTACTATTTATTGTGAATGTTGCAGGGACATATTTCGATTTTCATATTCCAATTAACATGGGCACAGCTACAGTATCAAGTTTATTAGGGGTGCCAGGTGTTGCTGCATTAGTGATTATTAAGCTATATATAATGCCAAGATAAATTTATTTTGGCATTTTTTAAAAAAGCGTTGACTTATCGACTAGTAATATGATAAATTAATAAGCGTCGTCAGGAACGAAAGAAAAAAGTTGTTGACAGATTCAAGTCAAAATGTTAAATTATAAAAGTCGCTGAAACGTGACATTGAACTTTGAAAACTAAACGAAACAAACA